>CAMAHD010000097.1 GCA_945834405.1 uncultured Prevotella sp.
CAAAGATAGTGCAAAAAATCGATTAAGCGAAGGAAAAGAAGTATATTCTTTTCTGAGCGTGAGATTTTTATCTAAATCGAAGACAATACAAAATAAAAATCGTCAGATTTTATATTTTTATTGTTGAGATGCCGCCTATCTTATCCAAAGATAGTGCAAATATGCGATATGGCAAAACAAAAACGAACTTTTTGTTTTGCCATATCCGAGTGTAGTCTGCCATTGGCAAACTGTAGGTGGGTTCTGTCAGTTCCCACGGTCAGAAGTCAGTACTTCTTAGGTTATTCCTGTGGCATCATGACCACCTCTATCCTGTTTCCGGCTTTCAGCATCTCTTTGGCGAAGGCAGAGATACTCTCGGGAGTCAGTGCATTGACAGCCTCGGTATAATTGGTGTGCAGGTCGATGCCATACTGGTTGAAGTCCTCCATGACCGAAGTCCAGTAGCCATTGCTCTTAGTCTGGTCGCTGTGGTTCTTCAGCATGTATTCCTTCACCTTGTTCAGCTTGTCAGCATCGACGGCATTAGCCATTTTCTCCATTTCCTCTCGCATGATGCTCTTTGCCAGCTCTCCCTTTTCGGGTTTCATGGGACAGTAAGCCATGATGGTGCTCTTGACGGTATTGTCGGTACGAGATACGTAACCTTGAGCTCCGGCAGAATAGGCGGCGCTTGCCTCCTCGCGGATCTTCTCGATATAAATCATGGTCAGTATCTGTCCTGCCACGCTTGCCTTGAGCTGGTTGTCGAGCGTGTAGGGGATTCCCTCCGTGCGCCATACCATGACAGCCATAGCTTTCGGTGTTTCCATCTTGCGTTTGAACTCATTGACGATTACGCCCTTTGGATTCTGGTCGACGCGCTTGCTCTTGACAACCTTCTTCTGAGCAGGCAGCGACGCGATATACTGTTCCAGCAGCGGTCGGATAGTAGCCTCGTCGTAGTTGCCCACGATGGTAAAGGTATAGGCAGCAGCATTGGCAGTGCGCTCTTTAGCTATCTGCAGGATGCGGTCGTAGTTGATGTTGGCAATATCGCTCATCTGCATGGGTGCAAAGCGAGGCAGATGACACTGCATGGTTACCTGCATGGAGTCGTTGAAGGCATAGTCGGGCGATAGTTCCTTGTTCTTCAGTGTTATCTCCAGTGTCTTGAGTGCATTGTCAAAGCTCTCCTGGTCCTTGTTGATGTTGGTGAAGTAGAGATAAACCAGCTGCAACATGGTTTCCAGGTCGTTAGGTGTTGATGATGCATTCACCTTCTGTCTGTAGACATCCATGCTCAGCGAGGCAGATACAATCTTTCCAGCCAGTGCCTTTTCCAGTTCGGTATGGCTGAAGTTGCCCAGACCGGAAGCCTCGATGACATCATCGAAGGCCTTGATGTTGGCATAGTCGTTTTCGCCATAGAGAGCCGACCCTCCAAATCCCTCTGCCGAAAGCAACACTTGGTCTTTCTTGAAGTCGGTATGTTTGAGCATCACCTTGACTCCGTTCGAGAGCACCAGTTCGGTGAAGCCCAGCTTCTCGTTCTTGGTTTCCTTTTTGATGCTGCCCTTTTGTGGCAACTGCTGAATGAGCGGTTCGTCCTTGACGTTGTCTACGTAGGCAGTCAGTTCCTCGGCACGTACCTGGTGGATGGCATTCAGCAATTCTTCGCGTGTAGGATAGACGGCTCCGTCTTTTTCTACGTTCATGCTGAGAATCACCAAGTTGGAGTCGTTCTGACGAGCCATCTGTGCAGCCACTTCATTGATAGCTTCCAGTGGAATCATGGGAACCATCTGTTTCATGAACATATAGAAGTCGTCGAGCGAAGGGATAGGTTCGTTGGAGAGGAAGTGCTGTTTGTATTCTTCGCAGAACTGTTCATTCTTTCTTTTGTCCTTGTTGCTGTACATCTTGTCCAAGGCGCTGAGGGTCTTTGCCTTCATACGAGCATATTCCGAGGGAGTGAAACCAAACTTGGCAGCACGGCAAACCTCTCTGTAAGCGGCGGCAGTGGCAGCGGCAGTTTGTCCGTCCTTGGGGAGCAGTTGTAGGGTCAGCGCATCCTTAGTCTTGGCAAAGAAGAACTGCGCATCAGAAGCTTCAGCTCCTACGAAGGGACTCTCAGCCTTCTGTGCATACTCGTTCAGGCGGTCGTTCAGCATACCCATGATGGAATTAACGGCATATTTCTGCACCAGATAGACGGGCGAATTCTTCATGGAGTCGGGGAAGGTCTCATGTTTCATCATCATAGCCACGACGTTCATGCCCATCTCCTTGTCCTTGTCTACCACGACGATGGCATCAGCGTTGTCGGGCACCTGTTCGTCCACCACTGGGGCAGCATTCTCAGGCACGGTGATGCCGCCGAACAGCTTTTTGATTTCAGCCTCGATGTGGTCAACATCCACGTTTCCCACTACGATGATGGCCTGATTGTCAGGTCTGTACCATTTTTCGTAATAGTCGCGAAGCACCTGTGGTTTGAAGTTGTCGATGATTTCCATCTTGCCGATAGGCATACGTTCGCCATACTTGCTTCCGGGGTAGAGTTGGGGCAGAGCTCTTTCCAGCATACGCATGTTGGCACTCGTACGTGTTCTCCACTCCTCATGAATCACGCCACGTTCCTTGTCAATCTCCTCTTCGGCGAGAGTCAGTCCGTTGGCCCAGTCGTAGAGAATCAGCAGGCAGGAGTCGATTGAAGACTGCCTGTTTGTAGGCACGTTAGAGATATTGTAGACGGTACAGTCGATGCTGGTATAAGCATTGAGGTCACGTCCGAACTTCACTCCGATGCTTTCGCAGTATTTGATGAGGTCGTTCCCCTTGAAATGGTCAGTGCCGTTGAAGCACATGTGTTCGAGGAAGTGCGCCAGACCCCTTTGGTTGTCATCCTCCTGTATAGAACCGACTCTCTGGGCGATGTAGAATTCAGCCCTGTCTTCCGGCCAGTTGTTGTGTCGGATGTAATAGGTAAGTCCGTTGTCCAGCTTACCGATACGCACATCCTTGTCCACGGGAATGTTGGGCATTCCCTGTGCGCGAGCCGTGCTGAAGCCGGTGAGCAAGAGCAGCACAGCCATAAACAGATTTTTCATGTTTGTCATTTGTTTGATTGTTGAGTTATTTTATTTCTTATTCATCCTCGTCTCTATATTCCAGGATATCTCCGGGCTGGCATCCCAGCTGTCGGCAGATAGCTTCGAGGGTAGTGAATCGTATGGCCTTCGCCTTGCCTGTTTTCAGAATGGAGAGATTGGCAGGAGTAAGGTCAATCTTCTCTGCCAATTCTCCGAGCGACATCTTTCGCTTGGCCATTTCCACATCTAAGTTAACGATGATTTTTCCCATATTATTGTATCTTGTTCTCAGATGGTCAGTTCTTGTTCTTCTTGCAGTCTCAGTCCGATGGCAAAAGCCTCAGCCATGAGCAGGATGAAGAGTCCAAAGATGATGCCTCCTGTTTCCATCTGTTCAGAGAAGTCGATGGAGAAGTAGGCAGGATTGATATATTGCCATCCGGCGTATGTCTGCAGCAGTCCCATGACGGTACCGCAGATATAGCAAATCAGCATTCCGTAGCCGGCCAATCTCAGATACTTGACCGTTTTCCACGAGAAGACCTCCTTTCGGTTGAGGCAAATCACGAACTTGATCAGCCCCAGAAACGCAACGATACCTCCCGCGAGTGAAGAGAAGGCGAGGAAGAGCGTGATGGCAGGAGAAGCCGAGGCAACCTCGTCCTGCGTGGGCACCATCACCATCAGCGGCCAAGCCTCTTTGTCCTGTCCAGACTTTTCGTCCTTGATGCATATAGCGTTCTGTTCGCTAATCTTTTTGGGCACTAAAGACAGGACGGCAGCATTGCCATCCATATCTTCTCCTTGCTTAGTCACTTCGGTAGCTGTTCTGAACCCCATGCTGAATGAGAGTCCCATGCAGTAGACGAGTGCGCCCACATGCAGGGCTGCCACAATCATGATGGCGAGACAGATGATGTTAACTTTCTTTTTCATGACATTCATATTTATTTGTCAGCCGCAATTTCTTGTCTTTTTATTTGTCAGCCAGCAACTTCTTGGCATCCCCCATCAGCAGGAAGGAGTCAGCCAGCAGAAACTCGCCCGATTTTGTGTCCTTGACATACTGTTTCACGTTGAAGACATGGTTAGCCACGCCTTCGTAGACAAATCTTTCCTTGCAACTGTCGAAGCTTTGGGTGCTTGCATTCCATGCGGCATAGTCGATGCAGGTAGAAAGGTTGGTGTAAGAGTAGTCCATTCGGCTTACAGGCTCCCATGCTTCCGACAGTTCATTCCAGCGGAAAGTTTCCTTGGCAACAACTCGGTTCTGCTGGTCATATACGAAATGGTCTTTCTTGTTGTTAGAGATGCAGGTTCCTTCGGCATTGGCGTGATAGCAATAAAGTGTTGCCACCTTGTTGCCATCCAGGTCGGCGTTATATACAAATCCATTGTCTCTGTTGTCCTCTGCCATGTTCATGAACATGCTGAGAATCATTCCGGCGGTAATAGTCATCAGTTCCATAATCGTATTGTTTTTGAGTTAATCTTATCGTTTTTATTGATATTATTATTGATATTTATTTGTTATTTATCGTTTATCGATATGCAAAAGTACATCGAATAAATGAATGCTCCAAATAATTTCAATAAAAAATTATCGAAAAACGATATATTTAACATTTACACCTTATTAAATAAATTGAGCCCACAATAAAAAGGTACTCATTTATATATGCCTGTTCTTTTTGTTTCTGGGGTGATGTTCCAGAATTTCCTGTCTCAGGGTAGTGGTGTCGATATGGGTATAGATTTCCGTGGTTCCGATGCTTTCGTGTCCGAGCATGGCTTGAATGGCTCTCAGGTCGGCTCCTCCCTCCAGCAGAGCCGTAGCGAACGAGTGTCTCAGCGTGTGAGGCGAGATGGTTTTGTTGATGCCCGCCTCTTCTGCCTGTCTTTTTATCATGATGAGAATCATGGTTCGTGTCAGATGTGCACCTCTGCGGTTCAGGAAGACATAATCCTCCTCGCCAGCCTTGATGTTCATCTCGTTGCGGCAGACGAACCAGAGGCTCAGTTCGTGCAACGCTTTGGGCGAGATAGGCACCAGCCGTTCCTTCGAGCCCTTGCCGTTGATTCTGACATACTGCTCTTCGACGTAGAGGTTAGACAGTTTCAGAGTGACCAGTTCGCTCACTCTCAGACCGCAGGAGAAAAGCACCTCGATGATAGCCTTGTTGCGTTGTCCCTCCCATTTGCTCAGGTCGATGGATGCCTCCAGCAGGTCCACCTCTTCGGTAGAGAGGACCTCAGGCAGATGGCTTCCCAGCTGTGGCGATTCGAGCAGTTCGGAGGGGTCGTCGTCGCGAAATCCGTCTAACTGCATAAATCGGAAGAAGGCGCGCACGCCGCTGAGAATGCGGCATTGCGAGCGCGGGTTGATGCCGATGTCATGCAGGCTGGCAGCAAAGAGTTGCAAGTCTTCCAGCTGGCATTCTGCGGGCTGCTTCCCCTCTGTTTTTAGGAAGGAGAGCAGCTTTTGCAGGTCGCGCATGTAAGCCTCCTGTGTATTGGCAGAGAAGTTTCTCTCCAGTCGCAGGTATTGCTGATAGAGGTAAGCCAGCGAGCCTCTTCCGCAGTCTGTTGCCGGAACGGATTTGTTTTTTTGTGCGTTCAATGGTTATTGATATAGTCCAGAATCTGCTCTGCGTGAATTTTGGTTTTAATTTCCTTGGGCGAGAAGATACGCTCTACCTTTCCCTCCTCGTCGATGAGGAAGGTGGTACGCAGGGTTCCCACACATTTGCGTCCGCAGAACGTTTTTTCGCCCCATGCCCCGAGTTGTTGCAAGAGGGTGGTGTCCACGTCGGCGATGAGCGAGAAGGGCAGTTCCTGTTTTTCGATGAACTTCAGATGGCTGGCAGCCGAATCCTTGCTGATGCCAATCACTTCGTAGCCGGCATGGCGCAGCTTGTCATAGTTGTCGCGCAGCGAACAAGCCTCTGCCGTACATCCCGAGGTGTTGTCTTTAGGATAGGCATAAAGCACGATTTTTTTTCCGGCGAGGTCTTGACGTGTTATTTCCTCGCCCTTTTCGTTGAGCCCTAATACTTCGGGCAGTTGGTCTCCGATATTCATAAAACGTATGTTGTTTAGTTGGTTATTGACGTTCTTTCAATGATTTCCGCGCAGGCATCTTCCAGCAGTTCGATGGCATATTCGAAGTCGTCTTCGCCGCCATAATAAGGGTCAGGAACCTCCTTGACATGGGGGTGATGCGTCAGATACTGAGCGATAATCTCCACCTTCTCCAAAGCCTTCCTGTCTGGAGCTATTTTGCTGAGCGCCTGATAGTTGTTGCGGTCCATCACGAAGATGTGGTCGAAACGGCTGAAATCTTCCGGAACTATCTGTCGGGCATGATGAGTGAGGCGATACCCGTGCCTGAAGGCATGCTGTCTCATGCGAGCGTCGGGCAGTTCGCCTACGTGCCAGGGTCCTATGCCGCAGGAGTCAATCTCGAACAGGTGGGACAAGCGTCTGTTGTCTGCCATGTGGCGCATGATGCCTTCGGCAGCCGGAGAGCGGCAGATATTGCCGAGACATACAAAGAGGATTTTCTTTTTCATTAGCTTGATGTCACTTAACCGTGCAAAATTACAAAAAAATCCGATAAGACGCACCCTGAACGACCGAAATAGTGGCTTTAGCGCACAAATATCCGCATTTCCCTTGCCGTTTTGTCACTTTTGTATTATCTTTGCAAGACATACGTATTCTCTTAGTACGACATACGTATTCTCTTTGTACGACAATCAATCACCGAAAGAAAGATGAAGATACAGATTATCAATGGTCCCAACCTGAATCTCTTGGGAACCCGCGAACCCGGTATTTACGGCAGCAGCACCTTTGAAGCCTATCTCGAAACGCTGCGCCAGCGCTATCCCGACGTGCAGATAGACTATTATCAGAGCAATATAGAGGGCGCGTTGATAGACAAGATGCAGCAGGTAGGCTTCGACTACGATGGCATCGTGCTGAATGCCGGGGCGTATACCCACACCAGTATAGCCTTGCAAGACTGCATCCGCTCGCTGCGCACCCCCGTCATAGAGGTCCATATCTCCAACGTCCACCAGCGCGAGTCCTTCCGCCACCATTCCTATATCTCCTGCGCCTGTCTGGGCGTTATCTGCGGCTTCGGCATGGACAGCTATCGACTTGCCGTGGAGCATCTGTTATACAAGCACTCACACGCCTGAAACAACGTCTCGCCATGACAGAGGAACTCGAACAATACGTCTTGTCACACACCGAGCCCGAGGGCGATTACCTCTATCGGCTGTATCGCGCCACCCATATCCGTCTGCTGCATGGCCGTATGGCGAGCGGACACCTCCAGGGGCGGCTGCTGAAGATGCTGGTACGGATGATACGCCCCAGGACTATCCTGGAGGTGGGCACCTTCAGCGGCTACAGTGCCATCTGTATGGCAGAAGGACTGGAGCCTGGCGGCAAGGTCTACACCTACGAGATTAACGACGAGCAGGAAGATTTTACGCGCCCTTGGATAGAAGGCTCACCGGTGGCAGACCGCATCGACTTCCGTATAGGCGATGCGGCAGAAGAGGCTCCGCGTCTGGGCATACTCTTCGACATGGTATTCATTGACGGCGACAAGCGCACGTACGTGGAGACCTTCGAGAAGCTGCTGCCCGTCGTCCGTCGGGGCGGTTTCGTGTTGGCAGACAATACCTTGTGGGACGGCCATGTAGTAGATGCAGCCTACGACCACGACCAGCAGACCACGGGCATCAGACGTTTTAACGACTTTATTGCCAATGACCCCCGTGTCGAACAAGTTATCCTGCCCCTCAGAGACGGTCTCACACTGATACGGATCAAATGAATTTATAATTTACAATTGATAAATTACAATTTATTTAAGAACGCATTCGAAACAGAAATAACGAAACAAGAAACCGATGAAACAATATGATTATCTGATAGTAGGCTCCGGTCTTTTTGGCGCAACGTTTGCCCATCTGGCGAGCCAGCGCGGCAAGAAATGTTTGGTGGTAGAACGCCGCCAGCATCGCGGAGGAAACGTGTACTGCCAGGATGCAGACGGAATCCCCGTCCACCAGTATGGGGCACATATCTTCCATACGTCCGACCGCAAGGTGTGGGATTTCGTTTCCTCCCTGTCGCCGATGAACAGATACACCAATTCGCCCTTGGCAAACTATCATGGCAAGCTGTTCAACCTTCCGTTCAACATGAACACCTTTCATCAGATGTGGGGCGTCACCACCCCCTCCGAGGCACTGGAGATAATCCGTCGCCAGCGAGCCGAGATGGACGGAGTGGAAATCACGAACCTGGAGCAACAGGCCATCGCCTTGGTGGGTCGCGACCTCTACGAGACCCTCGTCAAGGAATATACGGAGAAGCAGTGGGGCAGAGCTTGCACCCAGCTGCCCCCCTTCATCATCCGTCGTCTGCCCGTGCGCTTTGTCTACGACAACAATTATTTCTCCGACCGCTACCAGGGCATCCCCATCGGGGGTTACAATCCCCTTGTAGACGCTCTGCTGCGCGGTGTCGAAGTGCGTCTGGGTGTCGATTTCGTCAAAGAGCGTGCCGCCTTGGAACCCTTGGCAGAACAGGTAGTCTTTACGGGAGCCATTGACGAATATTTCGACTATCGCTTAGGCAAGCTGGAATGGCGCACCGTCCGTTTCGAGCACGAGAGGAAAGAAACAGCCAACTATCAGGGAAACGCCGTGGTCAACTACACCTCGGCAGACGAGCCCTTCACCCGCATCATCGAGCATAAACATTTCGAATATTTTGGCGACGAGGTAGAAGCGAAGCCCTTTACCGTCATCTCGCGCGAATATCCGATGGAGTGGCAGCACGGCATGGAGCCCTACTATCCCGTCAACGACGATGCCAACAACCGGCTGGCAGCCGCCTATCAGGAGCTGGCACGCACGCAGCAGAATGTCCTCTTCGGAGGTCGTCTGGCAGAATACAAATATTACGACATGGCTCCCATTATAGGCAAAGCCATGTCGATAGCCGAGCAGCTGTAAGCCCTGTTTCTATTCTACATAGTCCAGTTTCACCACCACTACGCGTATGTTCTGGTCGTCGCCGTCGGTATTGATTTTAGCGATGTGCCAGTCGTCGGGGAAGAAGAGGAAGAAGCTGTCGGTCGTCGAATCGTAAAATCTTGCCTTCTCCCTGTCGTAGTCGTAGTGAATCACGTCGGGTCTGTACTTGCTGTTGGGTTTGCTCGTTTCGTGGTCGATGATACCGAAGCGTTCACAGCCCTTGACAACAAACTGGAAGTCGATGTGAGTCTTGTGACTCTCGCTCCTTCTTTTCTCTAAGGGACCGTTTTCGCTATCCTCCACGCTGACCGTCATCGAGGTGCCTTCGATGGCATGTTTGCCGCCTTCGATGGCGGTCAGGTCGTTGTTGGCCAACCATCTGAACATAGCCTCCCATTGGGCGGGGTTCTTCAGATACTGGGTATAGAACTCCACGGCGTTGACTGAGGCATGAGGGTTAGCGTTGAACCCCTGTCTCCATTTACCCTTCTTCATCCATTTCTGGGCTTTCTTTTCGAGCGCCTTGTCCGTACAAGGCTTGGTGTAGACACCCTGCGCCTGCACCATGCAGCCGATGGCAATAGCCACCATCATCATCATCCATTTCTTCATGATTCAGTAATTATTGGTTCAAAAAGCAAACAAAGGTAGTGAAAATGATGTGATAAACAAAAAAAATTACTATTTTTGCATCGAAAACCACAAAAAATGACCCCATCTCACGTCCGACATACCCTGACGACAGACCATCTGTCCATCGGTTATGCCACCAAGAAAGAAACAAGTCTGGTGGCATCCCAGCTGTCAGCCACCCTCCGTAGTGGCGAGCTTACCTGTCTTGTGGGAGCCAACGGAGCAGGCAAGTCAACCCTCTTGCGCACGCTGTCAGCCTTCCAGCCACCGCTGGGCGGCACCGTCATCGTCGACGGCAAGCCCCTGTCGTCCCTTTCGTCGCGCCGTTTAGCCACCACCATAGCGGTAGTCCTGACGGGCAAGATACCCGCCGAGCAGCTCACCGTCCGTCAGCTCGTCCAGCTGGGGCGTTCACCCTACACTGGTTTCTGGGGCATCTGTACAGCCGCAGACGAAGCCATCGTCGAGCAGTCGATGACCCTGGTAGGCATTACCCATCTGTCAGAGCGCGTTGCCGCCACGCTGAGCGACGGAGAGCGTCAGAAGACGATGATAGCCAAGGCACTGGCACAGCAGACCCCCATCATCCTGCTCGACGAGCCAACCGCCTTTCTGGACTATCCAGCCAAGGTAGAGACGATGCTGCTCCTGCGTCGCATAGCTGCAGAAACGGGAAAAATCATCTTCCTTTCCACCCACGATGTCGAATTGTCGTTGCAGCTTGCCGACAAGATATGGCTGCTGCGCCGACCCTCTGCATCCTCCCCCTCCGTCCTGCTTACGGGCAGTCCCGAAGACCTCGCCTTAGAGGGCCATCTGACAGACTTCTTCAACAGCCGTCATTTGTGTTTCGATACCCATACAGCCCAGTATACCATCCGTCTCACCCCTGTTGCCGCCCTGCATGTCGAGGGACCCTCCTGCCAGCGTCATACCCTGCTGCTCAAGGCCTTGTCGCGCCATGGCGTACAGACGCTTGCCCCTTCCGTCGCCACCCCCTTGCCCCTGCTCCCCTTTACCGTACAGGTCAGTCCCTCCCAGTATCGCGTCATCCCGACAGGCGAGGGAGTCCCCCGGCAATACACCTCCGTTCACGAAGTCATAGAACAAGTAGGGGTGGGTAATTTATAATTTACGCAACTTCTGCAAGTGGGGGGTGAGTAATTTATAATTAATTCGGCTTTCGCTTCAAATAGATTGTGTGTCAGAAGTAGTGGTACGCCCTGCAAGGGCAAAAGTCCATAGCCCAGGGCAACACCCTGGGTAAGAATACAGGCGATGAAGAAAAACACTTTTGCCCTTACAGGGCGTGCTCAAAACGCACCCTTCAGGCCAGCGACCTTTGGTTCAGGGCGTGCTCAAAAGCTCATTCACA
>CAMAHD010000098.1 GCA_945834405.1 uncultured Prevotella sp.
GCTCCATGCTTCCCTATGCCGACCAGCAATGGATGGAGAACATTCCATTGTATGCCGTAGAGGCATTCTTCTCAAAAGAGGGAATTGGAATTGAAGTTTGATGAATCGATGCCGACCTGATTGTTATCGACTTTGTAAGAGTCTACTCTCCTTCCAAGACAAAAAGAAACAGTTTTACCATACCTGCGAACGTCCTGCTGAGCTACCAGTCACACAGGTTCCATCCCGAGATATTAAAGCTATGGAAAGTTACAGGATAAAAAAAAGAAGGATGTATCGTCATGAATACACCCCTCTTTTTTTATTGTAACGCTGTAACGCTTATTCAGGTGTGGTTATAAATTCAACTTTCGCTTTTCTCCTTTTATCTTCATTTATCTACCTTTTACTACTTACGAAAGTTGAATTGTTGAACATTACTTTAATCTTTTTTCAGTCTCAGTACGGCAGGCAGGAACAAGGCGAGGAAAAGGATGCTGGGCATGAGTCCGCCGATGGTGCCTACGGCAAGAGAGAACCAGAAAGGCTGTTCGTCAGCACCGTCGATGAGGAAGGGAATCATGCCCAGGATGGTGGAAAGAACGGTCAGAACAACAGGAATAATCTTGTGGTTGAAAGCCCGTAGAAAAGCATGGCTATCCTGTCGGGCTTGCATTCGGTATTGGCATAGGATATAGATGCCAGCGTTTACCGTGAGTCCAGCCAGCAATACCATGGCTGCAAATCCCCCTGTGCCAAAAGGTATGTCCAAAACGGAGTAGGTGAGAAACAGTCCGATGAAGGAAACGGGTATCAGCAGGGTGACAGCCAGCGACTGCCACAAGCTCTCAAACAGGATGGCAAGGATGAAGAATATGACAACAGCCACCAGTCCTATCAGCCAATATTGGGTACCGTCATCCTCGTAAGCTCCATACGACTTGTTGACACAGCGGAAGCCGGCAGGAAAACGGCTGCTGAATGTCTGCATCAAGTCTTTGATGTACTGGGAAGTATAGGTATATGAACCCAGCACGTTGAAAGCCACTCTCAATACATATTCCTGCTGATTGCGGGGAATGATATTCTTGGCTTTCCGCTTGCTGATATTCATCATGGCCGAAGGACGTACCGACCTGTCTGCACTTCTGATATAGGCATGTTGCAGCTGCCACAGGTCAAAAGCATCTACCGACCATGGACTCGCCACCACATCCATCTTCTCCCCGTCAGCCATCTTCAGTTTGCCTGTATTCTGGACTGACAGCATCCCCTTCAGGCTGTTGTATATATCCTGTGGATAGATGCTGTCAATGGCAAGACGTGTCTCGTCATACTCCATGAAAAACTCATCCTCCTGCTGCTCATGGCCGGGAGTGACAATAGCCAGATCTGCAACCCGTCCGTTTTTGGACAGTTCGCGACACATATCTTCTGCATAGCGATAAAGCCTGCCATAGTCGTAGCCGCTTATCTCGATGCTGCTTGACCGGTGCTGCAGGTTGAGCGAATTGCTGAATCCACGCTCGCTCACTCCGGATGTTGCCCAGTCGGCACCGCCTATCGTGATGATTTTGCCGATGACCTGATTCTCTAACAGATAGGGGAAACTGGAGTGAAGAGCTTCTTCCTGAAAGCTGACTACGATGGAGGCTCCACGTTGGCGAATGGTTGTTTCATATTGCTTGATTTCCTGATATTGAGAGAGGAATGCCTCTACCTGCATGACCTTGTCGTTCAGCTCGTGTACACTCCCACCGACGGGCATGGATGCGCGTATCAGCAACTTCTTCTCCGGTTCCTTGGGACGGAAGGTGCCCACCTCTAAATGGTTGACAAACGACCTCAGGCTGAAGGCAAACAGCGCAGCAAAAACAAAGAGCAAACCTGTTCTTAACCAAGGACGCTGTGTCAGCTTGACGTAATGCAAGTAAGTTCTCGAGCAGGCAGACAGCCATCGGGTTCGGAGCGAACGTCTGAGTACAGGACGCCGCATGGAGAAACCCATCCGGCTGATGAGTGCAGGGGTGAAGAAGAAGGCAACCAAGAGTGCCACCGACAGATTGACTATCATGACAACGGAGAAATCACTCAGGTCTGCCTGAAGGTAGTCGGGCAGCCAAAACACCATGATCAGAGCACTGACCGTTGTCAGCATGGCAGCCGAAATGCCTGTGAATGCCTTTCGGTTGTGATAGTAGGCATAATGGTCGGTCATGACGATGGCAGCATCTATCAGTATGCCGAGTGAGATGGTGATGCCTGCCATGGAGAAGGGATGCAGCCGGAGGTTCAGAAGCCAGTAACAGCCTGAGGCTATCAGGATATTGGTAATCAGCGACAGGGTGATGACCAGCAGATAACGCCAGCGGCAGCCTCCGCTGAGCCATACGAACAGCAGCAGAATCAAGAGCGTTAACGAAGAACGCATGACCAGATTTCTGAACTCGCTCATCTGTTCCTCTGCCCGGTCGTAGGACAGCGATGGATGCAGTCGTTGGAAGGAGCTGCCAAGCCCGGAAACGGTCTCTTTTACGGCTCCTGCCACTTCCATCAGCCGGACACCTTTCTCGGCATATATCTTCATGTACACGGTGTTCATACCATTGACGCGATAGTAGCTGTCCGGTTTGCGTTCACGCCATGTGCAGGAGGCAAGATGGTTGAGATAGATAATCTTGTTGCCTATTGTTTTCAGGGGTATTTCTTCAAAACGGCGCCTCTTCGTCGTCGCCTGATGCCCTGTCAACTCATGGGCATCCACAGACAGCAAGAGTGGAATACGGATGGTTCCCTCCTCGTAGGTAGCCTTTCCCAAGACATTTTCTCTGCCTACAAACTGACGGATAGCTTCTGCCATGTCGTTTGCCGTAAGACCGTAGAGTGACAGTTGGGCAGCATCGTATGTCACCTCCATATAGTGAACGGGAGCACCCGTGATGTCTACCTTGGCCACGCCTTCTATCCGTTCCAACTGATGTTGAGCCTCCCGTTGGGCTGTCTGTCTGATTTGTGCTCCGGACATGGCTGCATGGAGTTGATAGGTGAGGATATGTTTCTCCTCGTCATCGTCACCTAATGCAGTGTCTACTTCACCTCCTGTCACCGTCGGATAGCTGATGCCTTCGGGCAGTTGGTTTCTCATCTGCCTGATGATGGAAGCCAGTTCAAACTTGATGGCTGACACGTCGGCTTTGGGTTTCAGTTCTACCACCACTTGTCCTCGTCCAAAACGACTGACCGAAGAAACCTTTTCCACACCTCTCACCGAACTCGCTACAGCTTCTATGCGCGAGGTGACATTCTGTTCAATCACTTTGGCAGATGCTTGATTCCACTTGAAGGAGATGGTCAATGTATGTCCCTGTTTCGGACGCGGAGCATTGCCGATATCCAAGCGTGGAATCAGAAACAAACCCAAGACGGTCAGTATACAGAAGACGAGAAGGATAGAAAAAGAGTTTTTCATGACCGGTTACGATAGAGAAGATGGTATAATACAGGTACCAGATAGAGGCTCACCAACGTTCCTCCCACCATGCCTATGACTAAGGTCAACGACAGGGGAAACTGAAGGGCAGAACCCATGTCGCCTCGTCTCAGGAGGGGCAGGATAGCGAGAATAGTGGTCAGCGAGGTCATGACGATAGGTTTCAGTCGGCGCTTACCGGCTTCGCAGATAGCTTTGAGCAAAGCCCGGCTTCCTGCCGTTGCTTCACGACGGCGGTACAGACGGTTGATGGTATCTACCTTCAGGATAGAGTCATTGATGATGATGCCACACATCACGACCATGCCAATCATGGACATGACATTCACCGACTCTCCGCACAACAGCAATACCAATAGTACGAATGCGACGTCAACCACCACTTCTGACAGGATAATCAAAGGTTGCACCAGACTTTCAAACTGTGCGGAAAGGATGAAGTAAAGCAAGAGCAATGCCTCACACATGACGACGGCCAGTTCTGCAATCATGGTGCGCGAGGAGAAATGGGAGCCGCTGAAAGTGGCTTCAACAGCCATTGTCTGTGTCAGGTTTTTCACGGCTTCCATCACCTCTCTTGCCTCACTGTCTGTCAGGTGGGCAATGTCAATGACAGCATATTCACCCTCGTTGCCTGCCATCAGAATCTTGTAATCTTCATCCATCCATTCCTCAATCACATAGGAAAGGGGTATGCCTACTCCCTCGGCATTGGTGACACGTTGGGCGAGCATGGTTCTTGCCTCACTATCATTGGCTGTCACTACGGTCGGGATTCGTTCGCCGGCACTGGTGATGTCGAAGACACTGTGTGCTCCGAGCAGTTCGGACAGACGGGCATGAAGTTGCTGATAGCTGATATGATAATATGCCATGCGCTCAGCGTCTGCCCGATAGCGCAGGCAGGTCTCCGTAGCAACAGGCTGTATACCCAGTCGGGGGAACTGCCGGCGCAGCGAGTCTGTCAGCTGTCGGGTTTCTGCTACGCTGGGCCTGCCTCCCTCCTTGCGGTGTACTCTTATCTGAAGGTCTGACTCGTCGGTAGAGAATATCAGGTCAAAGATATTGGCTGCCAGCGTCACTTCAACCTTCGCTTCCGGATAGTGGGTGGCTATGTATTGCCGGATGACTTCCACTCCCTTTTCGCACGACTCTGGCGAAGCACCGCGTACATAACAGATGGCTTCCGACCCCGTCAGGTTTGCGGTGTGGGACAGCATAAAGTCCTGGGTGCCCATCATGGCTGTGGTTGCTTGGAGATAGGGATGGGCTTTCTGCAGCGTCTCTGCCACCCGTCGGTTGTTTTCTTCTACTACGATGCCTTTGTTCCAGTCTATCTTCACCAAGGCATCGTTATGGGGCAGGAGAGGCAGGCGTTCCTTGCGGATGAAGGGAAAAAGAACCACAATCAATGCCATGCAAAGTCCTATGCCTGCCACCATGATGCGTTGGTGGCGAAAGGAGAGTTTCATACCCTGCTGATAGGCTCTCTCCAGTATGCGGTTGGCTCTTGTTTCCTTTCTTTTTTCCTTGCGGCAGAGCTGGACGTAATAGACGGGAATGACGATGACAGCCACCGCCAACGAACAGAAGAGGGCAATGGTGATGCCCATCGCCTGGTCAAAGAACAGGGCACCCGCCGTTCCGCTGAGAAAGATAAGTGGAATGAATACGGAACAGGTTGTGAGCACCGAGGACAGCATGGGCATCAGCACTTCACGTACAGCTTCTGTCACACTCCGGTCGTCATGCTTTTCCTGCTGCCCGATGTTGTCGGTCACAATGATGGCATTGTCAACCATCATGCCCACTCCGAGAATCAGTCCTGACAGCGAGATGATATTCAGCGAGATATTCAAGAGCCAGAAGCAGAGCAGGGTAAGGATGAGCGACAGGGGGATGGCAATGACCACCATCAGTGGCAGGCGCCACCCGCCGATAAAGAAGAAAAGTACGACGCTTGCCATCACCACACCCAACAGCAGGTTCCATGACAGGTTGCTGATGCTGTAGGAGAGCAGCTGCGTCTGGTCGCGCATGATACTGAAGTGGAGTTCGGGGTAGTCTTGTTCCAACTGGCTGATGAGTGTCGTCATGCGTTGCTGCAAGTCACTCATGCGGGCATCGCTCTGCTTGATGACAGCCATCGTGATGGCTTCCTTACCGTCCGAGCTGACCATTCCCTTGCGTGGAGCCTCCTGTTCTTCTACCCTGCAAATGTCTTTCAGCTGTAGCAGTCTGCCCTCATGCCGGAGGTAAAGGTTGCGTATATCGTCAGCAGTCATGATTTGCGCATCAAAATGGATGTGGTAGCGATAGATGCCATCGCGCACGCTCAGTGCCTCCAGTACAATATGGTTATTGCTGATAGCCTGCTCAATGTCTGTAAGGGTGATGCCGAGAGATGCCATTCTTGCCTCGTCGGGCTGCAGGGATATTTGCGTGCCCACGATTCCACTGTAGTCAACCATGGCTACCTCTGGCAACTGTTCCATCCGTTTGCTGATGACATGTGTCACTAATCGGGAGAGAGTCCTGATATCGGGACCGGTCACATCGATGTAAAAGGCGGGAATGTCTAATGCCCCTATCTTCATCACTTTAGGTCGTTCCATCTCTTTGGGCATGATACCCATGGCACGGTCTATCTTCTCATTCACCTCAATGAAAAGCAGGCTCATGTTGCTGCCGGGATTGAACGAGAGTGTTATCAAGCCTGCGTCTGTACGTGATGAAGACTCTATGGAGCGGAGGCCGGAGACCTGCGACAGCTGTTGCCGCAAGGGTGTTACTGCCGTCTGTTCCACTTCCTGGGCAGAACTGCCTGGCAGTGACAGCTGCACCACTATCTTGGGCACGTCAATATCAGGCATGAGAGAAATGGGGATGCGGCTAAGTGCGAGCATACCCAAGGTGACGATGGCAATGAGGGTCATCGTCACGGCTATGGGGCGATGCAGAAGCTGGCGGAACATGATGGTTATCTTTCGGTTTGTTTGATTTTCACTTCCGTATCATCAGCCAGGTTGAGATTACCCGATGTGATGATGATGGTGCCGGGAGAGATACTCGTATTCTTTCGCTCACATCCTGTGATGGCAAAACTGGTGAGGTTGCTGTAAAGAATGTCTACGTAGATCCATATCGTGCGGTGGCTTTCGGGATGATAGGCAAAAACGACGTGATAGCCGTCGCGTTCAACCACCGCCTCTTTAGGTACTACCATCATGTCCTCTACATCGCGCTCTACAATCACTTTCACATTCATGCCGTCAATCAGTTGGGCAGAGGTGTTTGGTATACGAGCCTTGACGGCTATGAGTCCTTTGGCATCGATGGTTGGATTGATGTTGATGATGGTTCCTGTCAGCGTCAGCTGGCTGTCGACGAAAGGGGTCACTTTGACTCTCTGTCCTGACTTGACGGCAGGCAACTCTGCCTCCAGTATCTGGAAATCAACGTCAAAGGAAGAGTCGTCGATAAGGGTGGCAAACTTGTCGCCACGTTGGTAGGCACGAGCCTGCAAGTCTGCTATCTTGCCACTGAACGGAGCCTTCAGATAGCAGTCTGCCAGCGCCTTTTCGGCACTTTTCAACGCATATTGGGCAGTGGTATATCCCGATGTCACTTCTGCCCGATGCAGAATCTCTTCGGGCACCTTGCTGCCATCGCCGTCATAACCCAGACCTATCAGTTTGTCTTGCAAGTCTACCGTGGCACGTTCCAGTTCCTTGCGGGCTTTTTCCAGTTCAGTCTGTTCGCTTCGGTTTTCGGCTATGGCAAGCACCTTTCCTTCCTCTACCCACTGTCCGTTGTCAACCAGCACGCGCTCTACTACGCTTCCGCTTTTCGGACACATCAGTTCAGCTCGATGTATGGCCAACAGTTTGCCATTGCAAAGCAATTGCTGGTGGAATGTCTCCCGATGCAGTACTATCGTGTCTACTTCTGCTATGATTTCTGTCTGCAGGGTCATGTCTGCCTGCTCCTTGTTTTCTTTCGGCTTATGGATCAGTCTTACTGCCAGCAGGACGATGCCGACAATGGCAGCTATCGTTGCCAATGCACTCAAGGTATATTTCCGAATATGCTGTTTTCTCATGATGATGGATGGATGATTGATTGCTGTTTACTGCTTTCTCAACGACTCAAAATCCACACGGAGGTCTTCGTGGTGGAGCCAGTCGTAGAGGGTTGATTTCTGCAGGGTATAATAGTTGTTCCAGAATGTTTTAAGCTGACTGATGTATTGCGCATTGGCCGACTCCATCTCTACTTGTGCCGTATTCAGGTCGGTCACGGATATGGCTCCTGCTTCAAACTGTCGGTGGGTAATGTCATATCTCTCCATGGCAATCTCTTTGGCACGCAAAGCGTTACGGCATTGTAAGGGCTGGGCATTGAATTGTGACACCGTTTTGCGCAGTTCCTCCAGATAGTCGAGATGGGTCTGTTCTATCTTCGTGCGTACCACGTCCAGATTGGCCTGTGCCATTTTCACTTTTCCTTTGGCAACTCCCCAGTCGAAGATGGGCAGCGAGAGCGTAAGACCGATAATCTCGTTGTCCTTGAGTCGGCTGTAGGCACTGTTGAGCGTCTCACCCTTTTGCGAGAATCCCAATTCGCTGCTCAGCGTCATCTGCATTCCCTTGGTCGACTTGGCCTGTGCGAGGTTCTGCTGTGCTTCCAGCATTTGCAGCTTCTGCTCCAGTGTGTGCGAGGAATTGTTGATAGCCTTCACTACCACCTCGTCCGTGCTGACCACCAGGTCGGGCACTGCCTCAGGAGCCACCAGTTCAGCCCGTTCGTAGTCGGTGACGCGCAGATAGGAGAAGAGCTTGTACATGGCATCGTCGAGCGTAATCTTGTTCTCGTTGAGCGTCATGCGGGCATTGATGAGCGACAGTTCCATCTGTAATACCTCGCTCTTGGTAGTGGTAGTCAGGCGTAGGCGCTTCTGTGCCAGTTCGAATAGTTTCTCGCGGTCGTTCACGGTCTGCTGGCTCTGGCGATAGTCTGACTGTGCTGCCAGCACATTGAAAAAGAGGTTAGCCACCTTGATGGTGATATCCTGCATGTTGGCAATATAGGTTTTCTCAGCTATCTGATATTTGACAGGCTCCGTCTTTTTCTCCCATTTCAGTGCATTGTAGGAGCGCAGTGGCTGGGTGTAGCTGATGCGCAGCGGCTGTGAGTTGTTGGTCTTCTCATGATAGGTGAACTGGTCGAGTCGGTAGAGATACGACTGCAGCGACACCTTTCCTCCCGTGGCTGCTATCTGCTGGTCAACGGAGAAGGTGGCAGTATTGGTCATGCTGTTGTTGTCCACCAGGTTGACCCGTCCTGTCTCAGCGTCGCGCGCCTCCACCGACGAGTGGTTGAAGTTGCCAAGGCTTCCCGCCAGATTGACCGATGGCAGCAGTTCCGCCCTGAACGAGCGATACTTCCAATAGCTGCCCAGGTAGGTGTAGCGGGCTATCTGGGCATCGAGCGAGTTCTCTTGTGCCATCGTGATGACATGGGAGAGAGTGAGTCGTTGCGCTGACAGCGGGAGCGAGGCTCCCGCCATCAGTGCTGTCATCAGGCATATCCATCTTTTCATGCTCTTATTCATTCGTTTTTAATCCGACTGCAATATCCAACTGCAAAGATAAGTATTCTTGTTGCCTTTTAATTGTCACCTTTTTTTAACCTGCACTTCACAAAGATATGATTATCACTCGCCTTCAGCTTCTCCTTCAGTTCCGGCAGAAATCCGTCCATGCGGTCTTTGGCATAGGCATAGGCACTGATGCAGAGAATGGCGCAGCCCTTTCCGTCGCTGAACATTTGCGGGAAATCGCGTCCATAGCAGCCATGCACAAAGACTTTTCCCGAAAGAGAAGCTGACTCTACGGATTGCTGGGCATTTTGGATATATACAAAGACGGCATCCTCACCCAGCAGGAGCACATCCTTGAGGAAATCATACTTTCGCTGGTTGGCAGAAAAGGTGTTGATGGTCTCGAAGAGTTTTGTCGGCATCGGATTGGTGAGACAAAGCTGGTAGTTGCCGTCACCTTCGGTAGCTGCCAAGTCATAGATTTTGTTCGTATAGTTGTCTACAAAATAGTCCTTGCCATTGTTCCTCTGGAATGGTGAGGAAACGAAGGCAGGCGTATATATCTGATGGTTCAAGACGGGAATCTTTTTCTCTTTCACCTCGAAGTCTTTGTCGAAGAAATAGAGCAGGAAGGCATCATCACCGGTCGTATAGGTACGATGGTTCGTGGAGCAGACATAGCCGTCGTCTGTGGAGGTGACAGACCAGCAGTAGGCTTTACCCAAGTCCTTGCTCTTGATGAACTGTCCTTGCAGGTCGTAGATATAAACCTTGGATGGAGCGGAGAGTATCACCACGCGTCCGTTCGTTTGGTCGACGGTAAAGTCAGCAGCATTGACATACTCCCCTTTCCCATGTCCCTGCGTACCGATTCTTCTGACGAAACGTCCCTTGCTGTCAAATACCAGAACAGCAGGACTGACCCTCCCCTCGAGAACATAATAGCAGTCATCCACCACCTCTACCTTCTCGATACGTTGCAGCATACAGTTGTCCTTCGTTTCAAGACATACCGTCTGCAACGGCTCAAAAATGTCGTCCAGACCGACATACTTCGTTCGCTCAGTATCTCTGAGCACAATCTCCTTTCCACCTTCTATATATTGTGGATTGGCACAACTGACAGCCATCAACAAGCAAAGCAATATCTTTTTCATAAGCAGTTTATATTTTATTCAACTCTTTTTATGTTTCATGTGCAGCATGCGTTCAGCTATCATCTTACTTTCCTCCATATCCTGTCCCATCTATTTCTTGTGGCTTCGAATCAGCACCACATTCCTGAACACTGGCGTAGCAGACGTGTAGAGAAGCGATGTTTTTAGAGGTCGTAAATGAGGATGCAGGGAGTCGGTTCGTGTGACAATACGTACAGTTTGCTCTCATCATCATTGACACATATCTGGAATGCCGATGCATCTAACAGATATTTCTTTTGCAGTTTCCCATCTTTGGAGAAAACATGTATCTCCTTACCGTAAGTAGCAACACCATCCGATTCGGGAATGCCACAATACAGGGTATAGATATGCTGCTTTCCGTAGGAAGCGGAAAGATAGCCTTCAACCTCTTGGTTGATAATATGGTCATCTTTTACTTGATAGTTCAAGGGTTTTATCTGGTATTCATCATCCTTCTCGACAGAAAGGTCATTGACATGATTGAAGGTGACAACAGATGCCATATAGACGATTCCTGTAAAATGCTTGCGGTCAGTATCAAATATTGTTGTGCCATTGTTCGCGATGGCATGTTTCACTCCTTTTGTCTTTCCTGCAACATTGGTGAGATATTCTCCTGAATAATGACGGAATTTCAAGGAATCATCAAACATGGCATATTTTCCTTCCTCAAATAGTCCTGTGGCCATAAATCCACCGTCTATGCGCAGCACTTCCGTGAGATTTGCCTTCGTTGTTGTTTTGAAGTCTG
>CAMAHD010000099.1 GCA_945834405.1 uncultured Prevotella sp.
TCGGCAACGTATGCCACCTGCTTGGCTTCCTCTACATCAGGAGCGTCACCATCGTCAATGATGATGGACTGGATATCAAGACCACCCTTAACGGCTATCAGCTTCACTTCAACAGAGTCTTCCACATCTGCCTTCACCTGCCATACCAATGTCTGGAAACCTTCTGAGCCCAGACAGATACCATTGGCTGGACCATCGATGTATTCCAGATTGTCACTACCCTTAAAACCACGGTTTGTGGCCGTAGCATTGGCTGACTTGGCTACCATTGTAATTTTCTGGCCTGCTGCCAGCTTTGGCAAACTGACCTCCATCTTGTCACGAGACATACGGATAGTGGTAGGATCAAGCAGGAAATTACTACCATTGCTCAGACCGGCAGTACCGAAGACAAGTCCTTTCAGCTCAGCAATATCCACACCATTTGCCTGCAAGGTACCCGACATCTTGACTGCATCTTTCCAACCTGTCGTCACACCCGTTTCTGCATCCTTACGATTAGCAGCCCAGTTTGGGTCTGCATTCAGATTAGCCTTGGTTTCTTCGCTTAAACCTTTCGAGAAGTCCCAAGTCTTGCGCCACTGTGCATTGGCATTCAGAGCCAATACGAGCAGCAGTGATGCTAAAGTAAAAAGTTTTTTCATAAAGATAGTTTTAGTAAATGATTAAACAACCCCTTTTATCGACTGTTCGACATACAGGGACAGTAGTTTATATTTGTTCTGCAAAAATAAACAAAATATTTAAGGTAGCTGTCATCTCCCCTCAATTTTAACAATATTTCCATACTTTTTCTTGAAAAACATCCTTTCAGACGAGAAAAAGAGAGGAAGCCTTGACATGAAAATATGTCTCGGCTTCCCCTCTTTTTATTCAGATTCTATAAGCGGAACTTACTTGATTTGTTTCTTGCCGTTGATGATGTAGAGTCCCTTAGCCTCTGCCTTGTTCACGCGTACACCTTGGATGGTATAGATAGCATCGGCACCGGCATGCTCACTCTGCATAGAGTCGATGCCCGTAGGAGTAGCTGCTGCTACTGTCTCCTCACCGAAGCCACCCATTGCATTAGCTACGCGAACGGTGTAAGTCTTGGCATCGTCAGCAATAGCAAAGCTGGTAGTCTTGGCATCAACGATAGCCTTCAGTTCACCTTCGCTGAAGATAGCGTAAGCCAAAGCTCCCTCAACGGCATTCCATGTAATGGTACCGTCTGCCACCTTCACCTCTTCGTTCTTCAACTGTGCAGCCAATGCAGCTGGGGTCCAGTCTGTGAACACTTTATCCAAGCTATAATCTGCAGCCTGCTCTTCGGTAAGAATGGTCTCCATCTTATTCTGCTGGCTGTCTTTGGTAAAGGTCACCACGTTGGTGGCAGGAGAGACTACATTACCGTCCTTGTCTACAGAACGATATTCAACGAACTTGTCGGCAGCCACATTCATACCAGCAGCAGTGAAACGCTTGGAAGCAATTTCATTGGGCTGGTTCAAGGTAGTGTTCAGGAAGGCAAGACGAGGCACACCACCCCATGCACGACCGAAGTTGAAGGAAGCAGCACGGTTCTCAATGGTACAGCCGTCGAAAACATAACCGAACGTATTGGAAGCATCAGTATAAGGAGCTGTAATGGTCACCTCACCGTTCTTCTCTCCCTGCTTGCGGCTTTCACCTACAAGGAGACACTTGTTGAAGAACACATCACCACCACCGCAGATGAAGTCTACAGTTCCATGTATCTCACTGGTCTCCCAGTAGAACTGGCTGGCAGCATTGCTGTAATATGTATCCTGATAAGAAAGCATCTTCACATTCTTGCAGATAGTGCGGGCACCCTTGTCCTGGAGACATACGGCACGACCGGCGGAACCGGAAGCGTAATAGTCAAGTGCATTCTGCAATGTAAGATCCTGGAAGTAGGTGTTCTTACCTGTAACAAGAATGGTAGCGGTAGTGCCGATACCCTCGTTCTCTACGAGGGGAGCATTGCGGATAATGGTCTTTTCCATGCTCTGACCAATCAGTGAGATATTGTTACCACTGATGTTGGTCAGACACTTTGTTCCGAGATCATATGTTCCGTCAGGAACAAAGATAAGTGTACGTGATTCGTTGTTGGCCTGTGCATTGGCAACCTCGATAGTAGCCAGAAGGTTGTCTGCATCACCTGCACGTACAACGAAATAGCCCTCTTCATTCTTGGCGATGGCCTTCTCTGCATCGTTGATGATGGTGAGGTTATGCAGATAGATACCATTGTCGCAAGAGATGGTCAGTGTACCTGCCTCTCCATGATACTCAAAGGCAGCAGACTGTCCGTCGCTTTCAACAGGTGCAGTAGCAGTAGCCAAAGCATTGCCTTCGGCATCACTCAGCGTTATTGTGCTTTCACTGCCGTAACGACAGAGTCCCAATACGACGTAAGCATGACCTCCTACAAGAATCTGCAGTTTGTCGCCAGAATTCACGGTCCAACCATGCTGATTGTCGTGGAATGTACCCGTACCTATCAGATTGAAGGCTTCATGGTCTTCAGGATAGAAGTAAATGTCGCCGAGGTTATAGTAGTATCTTGCAACGGGACTCATGGTCTCGATGTCTGTAGCTACGGCATAAAGCTTGATATCTTTTGTAATCACCTCATCAACCGTATATTTTCTGCCACCGTCAGCCTTGACAAACCATCCACGGAACTTCTTGCCTTCGGCAACAGTTACATCCTCAGCTCCCTTGGCAAAAGTACCAATAACAGCATCCTTCTCCACGGTCTGGGTTGCCAGTGTAGTACCATCAGTATTAACGTAGGTCAGTGTGAAGTCTGGCTTATAAACCACGGTCAATATGTATACAAGTTCTGCTTCACCAGCCTGAACGGTGATGGTAACGACGGCATTGCCCTTTTCATCTTTAGAATAAACGGTAGAAGTAATCTCACCATTATTGGTCGTTACACCCGTGAGGGGATTCTCCTCGGATATCATGGTCTCAGCCTTGGAAATCTCGATGGTGGCGACCATCTTGCCTGAAGCATCTTCTGTAAATATATCATCAGCAGCATATTTGGTATCGTTGACTTTCAGTTCGCCTATAGAGGGAGACTGAGAGAAATCTACGTTACCCATGATGTCAAGTCTGAACATATAAGCGTTCTGAGATGCGTTCAGATTAGTCCAGCGCAACTGCACATTGGTACGGTTGACATCAACATTCACCTCACACCATCCTGCAGGATTTGCAACGGCATCATGAAGTACAACCCAGTCTGCATCGCCATCTCCCTTAGCTTCGAGTTTCCATCCACGGTTACTGCCCGTGGCACCATGTACATAGAACACCTTGGTAATGGAAGCGAGAGGAGAAGTAAGGACATATGGATCAGCAGCCTTATTTGCCTGAAGCCATCCCAGTGCCTCTCCGTTATTGAACTTGGAATTGACACCGGCTGGGTCAACAGCTGTATTATATAAGGTGAAAGTAAGGTTCTCATGGCTGTATTTGGTAGCCTCCGTCACCGTACTTTCTTTTGTGGCAGCACTCTGTTTCTTCCACGTAGAGAAGTCGGTAGAATAAATGGTCTTCTCCTGGATAGAAGATACATGAACAACCTGAACACGATACAGATAGCAGCCTCCGGTAGCTACCACCTCAGCGAATCCCTGTGCCACTTCAGCGGCTGTGGCTTTGTGGCTGATTTCATCACCTTCGGGAGCCTCGCCGCCCACCGTGTAATTGTTGTAATTAGGATAATTGACAACCGTAACGATGTCCTTAGTAGACTTCACAGGTATCTGCAGAATAGTACCTGCATTGAACTGCGCATTATTACGGCCTACACAATAAAGTTTGCCGTTCAATGCGTTGACATGCATGGAGATTCCATCCACCGTCGAGGGGATGTCGGCCTCCACTTTCTGATAGTTGGTAGACTCCTGGATTCCAGCGGGCAAATCGTTCTGGAAATCCCATACAGCTGTGACGTCTCCCTGCGCCTGAGCAGTGAGAGCCAGCACCAGCAATAAGCATAGTGCTCCCATTTTCTTTAATACGTTCATGGTGTAAAAGGTTAGTGAAATATAGATTAGTGAAATATAGATTAGTGTAATATAGTTTAGCGTGAGATAGCTTTGTGCAATATAGTTTTGTTAATATAGTTTTATAATATAGTTTAATGTGTTATGGATAATCAACCTTGATTTTTTAAGAAAAAGGCGCAGAAGAAATTTGCATTCTCCTGCGCCTTATATGACGGGATGACTATCGTCTTAATTGTATTTAAGAATCTGTCCGGGTTTCAACTTAGTTTTCTTGGTGATACGGTTGAGTCGGCAGAGGTCTTGGATAGTGGTACCACGCTTGCGGGCAATAGATGAAAGAGTCTCTCCTTTTGACACTTTGTGGAAGCTGGTTCCTGCATAGTTGTTACGTTTGCCTGATGACGCAGCGGCTGTCTCCTCCTTTTCGGAATAGGCACGTCCGCCCACTCCACGAAGACGATTGGCTACAATAGACTCCTTCTCGTAAGTGCTGCGATGGAACATATAACTGTCGCCCACTACGTCCTGATTGCGGAAGTCGAAAAGAATGGCTGGATTCAAGGCAACACCGCAGAGACGTGTCTCAAAATGGAGGTGCGAACCTGTGCTGCGACCCGTATTGCCACCTAAACCGATGGGCTCGCCTGCACGAACTTCTTGATTTTCAGCAACCAAGTGTTTGGACATGTGACCATAGATGGTTTCCAAACCATTATAGTGACGGATGACGACATACTTGCCGTAACCCTTGGCTTCATAGTTGACAATGCGTACCTTTCCACTGAACGCCGCACGGATGGTGTCGCCGATATATACTTTCACGTCTATTCCCTTGTGCTGACGTCCCCAGCGAGGACCAAAATTGGATGTTACCACCTTGTTGTCGGTAGGCATACAGAAACCACGGAGGTCAATACGGAAGGAGTCTGGCAGTTCCGTTGCCCGATGAGCGTAACGATTCTCCCACTCATCATACAGGTCAGCAGCCGGAGAATCAAATTGTTCTTGTAGAATCAGTCTGTGCAACGCCACTGAGTCAACCGCCCGCATCTTTTTATCCACGGGCGCTTGTCTTGCCAGCAGATCTTGTCCCATCATCGGGAGAGAACAAAGCGACATACATGCAATGGCTGCAATGGTTTTCAGTTTTTTTATTAACATAAATAATTATTTCAATAGTATTAAGGAGGCAGGAAAATCACAATAATTATAATCCAATTATTGGCTTTAATAGCCCCTTTTGACATGTAAGCGTTGCAAAGATACAAAAAATCGTTGAAACAGGTGTTGTATTAACACTATTTATGCAGAATTTAACGTTTGATTAATAAATTACGAAATGGCAGCCCAATTGATATCCGTCTGTCTCAATTCTCTCAAACGTTTCCACAGTAAGGCATATCGCTCCTTTTTACATTCAGGATCATCTTCTATAATCCGCTGTGCCTCATCACGTGCCAATTGTACCAACTGTCCGTCACGCGCAATGTCTGCAATCTTCAAGTCGAAAGCCATACCACTCTGCTGCGTACCTTCCAAGTCTCCTGGACCCCTCAGCTTGAGGTCTGCCTCAGCAATACGGAAGCCATCGTTGGTATCACACATGATATTGATACGTTTGCGAGTGTCGTCTGTCAACTTATGGGTAGTGACAAGGATGCAATAGGACTGGTCAGCACCACGACCAACCCTTCCCCTGAGCTGATGGAGCTGAGACAGTCCAAAGCGCTGCGCATCAAGAATAACCATGACTGAGGCATTCGGCACATTGACACCCACCTCGATAACGGTCGTAGCCACCATGATTTGCGTTTCACGATGCAGAAAGCGTTGCATTTCGGCTTCCTTTTCCTTTGGTTTCATACGCCCATGCACCTTACTCAGTTGAAACTCCGGAAATGCCTGCCGCAAAGCCTCGTAACCATCCTCCAAATTCTTTAAGTCCATCTTCTCGCTTTCTTCTATCAAAGGGAAGACTATATATGCCTGCCGTCCTTGATTCAGCTGTCGGCGTATGCTGCCATAAAGGGCTGGCAGATGGGTGTCGAAAACATGCTGGGTGACAACTGGTTTGCGTCCCGGAGGCAATTCATCGATGATGCTGACATCCAAATCGCCATAAAGGGTCATGGCAAGCGTTCGCGGAATCGGGGTGGCTGTCATGACGAGTACATGGGGAGGATTCTCGCTCTTGGTCCAAAGCTTGGCTCGCTGCGCCACACCGAAACGATGTTGTTCGTCTACTATCACCATACCTAAACGGGCAAAGCGTACGCTGTCCTCTATCACGGCATGGGTACCAACCAGTATCTGCAGACTGCCGTCGGCCAAGCAATCCAGCACCTCCTGACGTTTCTTTCCCTTCACCACTCCTGTAAGCAGTTCAACACGCACATCCATATCTCCCATAAATCCGCGGATAGTAGCAAGATGCTGTTCGGCAAGAATTTCTGTGGGAGCCATGATGCAAGCCTGAAAGCCGTTATCCAAGGCTATCAGCATCGCCATGAGTGCCACGAGAGTCTTTCCCGACCCCACATCTCCCTGAAGCAACCGGTTCATCTGCCGACCGCTGCACACGTCCATCCGAATCTCTCTCAAAACCCTTTTCTGCGCTTCTGTCAAGCTGAAGGGCAGATGTTGATGATAGAATCCATTGAAGACGTCGCCTATCCTGTTGAAGATATAACCTCGGTATTTCCTCCGATGGTCACTGGCATAACGAACGATATTCAACTGGACGAAGAACAGTTCTTCAAACTTCAGTCTCACTCTTGCGCGTTCCAGCTCCTTGTTATTGTGGGGATAATGGATGATACGCAATGCCGTATCACGATCCATGAGATGGAGGGATGCCAGCATGTCCTCAGGCATGGTTTCCGGAATCTTTTCGCTGAGTTTCTCAACCAGGTTCTTGGTCAGTTTTTCGATCGAACGAGAGGTCATCCCTCTCTTCTTCATCTTCTCTGTGGTATTATAATAAGGTTGCATCCCCATATCATTGAGCTGGAGTTCCGACACAGGATCAATGTCGGGATGCACAATGTTATATCTGCCATTGAACACCGTCGGTTTTCCGAAGACCACATATTCCGTACCAAGCTTGTAGGTCTGACGGATGTGTTTGCCGCCATTAAACCATGTCAAATCCATCACTCCATGCCCATCACTGAAATGCGCCACCACTCTTTCTCTGCGATAGCCGTTCTCAAAAGTTTCGAAACTCAGGATTCGTCCACACACCTGAACGTAGGGCATCTCACTACTCAGCTCATCAATGGTATAGATACGGCTTCGGTCCACATATTTATAAGGATAATAAGTCAAAAGGTCACCAAAGGTGAAGATGCCCAACTCTTCGTTGAGTATCTTCTTTCTGTTGGGTCCCACGCCTGTGAGATACATGATGTCCTGACTGAGTATACCTGACATGAGCGGAATGGATGATATGGGCAATCCTTATTCAGACAAGCGAAGGTGCTATCTGAAGATCGTAAGGCGTCGTAATCTTTATATTCTCTCGGTTTCCTTCCACCAGCGTGATAGTATGCCCCAGATGTTCCACCACCGAGGCGTCATCAGTAAACGCATCGGTATAATCCTGTCGGTAGGCACGCTTCAGAAGCTGGATGTCAAAGGTCTGTGGTGTCTGCACCAAACGGTATTCGCTTCGTGGAACAGTGACACTGTTCTCATCTCGCTTCAAAAGGCGCAGTGTTTCCACCACTGGCACTACAGGAATGGCAGCACCCGTAGTTCTTGCCGTTTCATAGCAGTTAGCTATCACCTGAATGGCGGGAAAGGGTCTCACTCCATCATGAACGCCAACGACTCCCTCTTCACGGTCAGGAATCAGCTTCAAACCATGAGCCACCGAATGGAAACGGGTTTCTCCACCATTTGCAATCTGACAGGGAATACGGAAGCCATATTGCCCACACAGTTCTTTCCAGTATGCCTGTTGTGACTCGGGTAGCACCAGGATAATGCCCAGTTGAGACGAATAGTGATAAAAGCGTTCGATGGTGCGCATCAAGACGGGCTTGCCCTCTACAGGCAAGAACTGTTTGGGAATATCAGACCCCATACGCAAGCCTTTTCCGCCTGCCACGATGATGATATAATCTGCCATATCTGAATGTCGGTTCTTACTTGGTTACCATCAGATGCTTGTACATCATGCCTTCGGCTATGGCATCGACAGTGGCTCTGTCGGTAAGTTCTTCCAGCAGTGTATAAGCAAAGAGGAAGGATGCTGCAGGACCTTCGCCCGTCGTGATGTTTCCGTCTTTGGTACACAGTTCATGAGTATAGGTAGCTCCTTCGAGATATTTCTCAAAACCAGGATAGCAGGTGGCACGACGACCACGCAACAACCCTAAGCCCCCAAACACCAAAGGTGCAGCGCAGATAGCAGCCAATTTGCCTCCCTTGCCATGATGTCTGGCAAGCAGCTGTTTCAAGGGCGAACAGTTGTTCAGGTTGGCAGCTCCAGGCATACCTCCTGGCAGAAGAAGCAAATCTGCATCGCTGCAGTCAGCAGCGCCCAAGGTGGTATCTGCCAACACCACTACGCCGTGAGCACCTTTCACTTCTAAGCTATCGGTAATACTGACGGTCTTGACCTCAACGCCTCCACGACGGAAAACATCCACCGGAGTCAGGGCTTCCACTTCTTCAAAGCCTTCTGCAAGAAATACATATACTTTTTTCATGTTATGAATTGTTTTAGTTTATCTCCTTTTATCTTCCTTAGCGACCACAGGGAGCGATATCATTTTAACTGCTTCCCACTCCCATAAGTGGAGCATTTGCGAGACCTATATATATAATAAGGTGTAATTATTTCAGGCATTGCTGATACAGAGAGATGGTTTCTTTGAGTCCGATATAGAGGGCATCGCAAATAAGAGCATGGCCGATACTTACCTCGTCAACCCAAGGTATCTGCTGATGGAAGTAATGAAGGTTCTGCAGACTCAAGTCATGTCCGGCATTCAAACCTAGTTGCAACCGACGCGCCTCCTTAGCTGCATCGACAAAAGGCTTGATGGCATCCTCTCGGTTGACAGCATATCCCGAGGCGTATGGTTCCGTGTACAGCTCCACCCTGTCTGCACCACATTGCTTGGCACCTTCCACCATCATGGGGTCGGGATCAACAAAGATGCTGGTTCGGATGCCAGCCTCACGGAAACGGCCTACCACATCCGTGAGGAAAGTTCGGTTGGCAACGGTGTCCCAGCCATGATTGGAGGTAAGCTGCGAATCACTGTCTGGCACCAGTGTTACCTGTGTCGGTTTCACCTCCAGCACCAACTCGACATACTTGTCAATAGGATTACCCTCGATATTCAGTTCGGTGGTAATGTTCGGACGAATGTCTCTGACATCCTGATAACGGATATGACGTTCGTCTGGTCTTGGATGCACGGTGATGCCTTCGGCACCGAACAGCTCACAGTCGATAGCTGTCTGCAGCACATCTGGATTATTACCTCCACGGGCATTGCGCAGAGTTGCCACTTTATTGATGTTAACGCTTAATTTTGTCATTTAGAGCAATAATTTTATTACGATTAACCTTGTTTTCGCCAAAAATCTGTACTTTTGCATCTGCAAAGATAGTGCAAACGCGCGAAATGGCAAAACAAAATGCCCATTTCTTTTGCTTTTCCAACAGTCTCCTTGCCTAAATACGCATCATAAATACACCCAGAAGAATGACAACCAAGACCCTCACCTTTGCCATCTTCGGCAATACCTATCAAGCCAAGAAGTCTGGCTCCATCGAAACGCTGCTCTCTTCGCTCTACGCACGCGGTGCCCACATTTGCATAGAGAAGGAGTATTATGTCTTTCTGACGCAGTCTCTCCGTCTGAAGGTGGCTGCCGACAAAGTGTTTGAAGAGGATGACTTTGAGGCTGACATTGCCATCTCTATGGGAGGTGACGGCACCTTCCTGAAGACGGCGGCAAGGGTTCACGACCGCGAGATTCCCATCCTGGGTGTCAACATGGGGCGTTTAGGTTTCCTGGCTGATGCCAATCCCTATTGTCTGGAAGGAGCAATCAAATCGCTCTATGAAGGCAACTTCTCCGTCGAGCGAAGAGAACTCTTGCAGGTGCTGGCTGACGGCAAGCCCATCAGCAAATACAGCTGCGCATTGAATGATGTGGCCATACTCAAGCGCGACGATGCTTCAATGATTTCCATTGATGCGCATATCAACGGCGATTTCATCACGACCTTCCAAGCCGACGGACTGGTGGTGAGTACTCCTACGGGGTCCACCGCCTACTCGCTGTCCAATGGCGGTCCCATCATCGTTCCCGGCACCAAAGTCTTCTCCATGACCGCAGTGGCTCCCCACAGCCTCAACACCCGTCCCATCGTGATTCCCGACGAGGCAGAACTGACATTGTCGGTTGAAAGCCGCAGCCATCATTTCTTAGTGGCCATCGACGGACGGTCTGAAAACTGCCTGGAAGGCACCACCCTCACCCTGCGCAAAGCTCCTTATCGTATTTGCATCGTCAAACCCAGCGGGAAAACCTACTTCAACACCTTGCGCGAGAAAATGATGTGGGGGGCTGACAAACGATAATGTCATTTCGAGTTAGCAAAAAAAGAAAATAATTCGCTACCAAAAAACATCCGTTCATAAGAAAATAACTATAATTTTTGGCTTTTTTATTAAATTATCGACATTCTTATTAGGTAGTATTAAAAGAAATGTCTAACTTTGAACCCGAATAACCCCAAAAAAGCCTAAAACTATCCTATAAGGATAAGGACTCGAGATTGAGTGTCTTCTACAAAGGAGACAAATGTGTGTATATAAC
>CAMAHD010000100.1 GCA_945834405.1 uncultured Prevotella sp.
AGAACTCGCCCAGTCCACGTATGTCACGGAACAGGCCTTCCGTCTCGTCATCCTTGGCAAAGTTAATCTCTACGAAGTTCTTGTAAAGTCGATTGCCGACTTCACGTATGATGTATGACTTGCCAATCTGCCTGGCTCCTTCAACAACCATTATCTTGTCACTGCCAGAACGCAGATGTGCCTCAATATCAGTACTTATCTTTCTGTATAGCATAGCCGAATTACACTTTTTCCGAGTTTTGAGACTTGTGAAATTACACTTTTTCCAAGTTTTGATGCCTGCAAAATTACACTTTTTCCTTTAAATTCATATCAAAGAATGACACTTTTTCTTGTTTTTTTTTACTGAGACAGTATTATGTGACGTGGTTTTTACCATTGCTATTCTTAAAATCAAAATGGCATGCTTGACTTCATGAATTCGTCGAGGTATAAGAATGGCTGTTGTGAGCTTGTAAGAATGGCTGTCATGAGGTCGTAAGAATGGCTGTTGTGAGCTTGTAAGAATGGCTGTCGTGAGACCGTCAGAATGGCTGTCGTGAGACCGTCATAATCTCAGTCGTTAAACTGTCAAATGCTGCTGATAACCCAACTTGTCACGAAACAGCAAAAAATCGCAGAAGAGACTTTTCCGTGAGACATCCATAAGCAGTTTAGTGATGATAAAAAAACAACTTGGTACGATTCGTAATCTGCTCATCTATCTGAGTCCAATCGTACCAAGTCGTTTTATATCATCATTTTAGGATGAAATAGGAATGTTGTCATTGTTGTCTTCGTTGTCGTTCAAGACAACCAAGAGTAGCATCGTTACTTGCGCCAGAGGCGGCTCATGTCCTCAAGCGTCTTGCCCTTGGTTTCGGGAACGAGGCGCCATACGAAGAGGGCAGCCAGGAGACAGATGGTGCCGTACAGGCCGTATGTAAACCAGTGACCGAAGTGGTCGCCCTCGACAAGGTGCATGTTGAACATCGGAACGAATGTAGAACTGACTATCCAGTTGAAAATCCACTGGAAGGCTACGGCGATAGCCACGGCCTTGCCACGGATGGTATTGGGGAAAATCTCGGCGATAAGCACCCAGCAGATAGGACCCCACGACATCATGAATGAAGCCGAATAGAGCATGATGCCCAGCATCGTAACCATCTGGAATGCACTGTTGCCGAAGGTCAGTGCCACCATGAAGGCTCCCACACCCATGCCGATGCTGCCGATGATGAGCAGGGGCTTGCGTCCCAGTTTCTCGACGGTGAACACGGCTACGAGCGTAAACGATATGTTGACGATACCCATGATGACGGTCTGAACCATCGGATTGTCCATGCCCATGTCGCCGAAGATGCGCGGAGCGTAGTACAGGACAGCGTTGATGCCGATAGCCTGCTGGAAGACGCTGAGCATGATGCCGATGAAGATGCAGAGGAATCCGTAGGCAAAGAGCTTTTCTGTCTTTTCCGTAACCGTATCTTTGATGCTTGTCAGAATCTCCTGGGCAGCCTGCGAGCCGTTGATGCGCTCCAGCACGTTCAGTGCCTTGGCTTCCTGGCCTATCATGACGAGATAACGTGGCGTTTCAGGAACCAGACAGATGAGCAGGGCAAAGAGTCCGGCAGGTACAGCCTCACTGCCGAACATGTATCTCCATCCGGTAGCGATGGTCCATGAAGCTGCATCGGGATTGAGAATCTGGTTGACACCGTTGACCATCTCGATGACAGGGTTGGCATTCGAACCGAGGATGAGGAAGTTGACGAAATAGACCACCAACTGTCCGAAGATGATGGCAAACTGGTTCCAGCTTACCAGCATACCGCGGATGTTCGATGGCGAGACTTCACCGATATACATCGGGCAGATGGCAGATGCCAGACCTACGCCGATGCCACCGATGATACGGTAGATATTGAATACGACCAGCAGTTGGAGTGATGGTACGCCCTGCTGGAAAAACAGAAATTCAGGGTACATGCTTCCCAATGCAGAGAGGAAGAAGAGGATGCCGGCCAGACAGAGTGAGCGCTTGCGTCCCAGTCGGGTAGCCAGCAGTCCTGAAAGTGCGCTGCCTATGATACAGCCGATAAGTGCACTGGCACAGGTGAAGCCGTGCCATCCGTTGGTGTAGGTAAAGTCGCCGGCTCCCATGAAGAAAGCCTGGAGTCCCTTTTCGGCTCCAGAGATGACGGCAGTGTCATAGCCGAACAGCAGGCCGCCCAGTACGGCAACAAGGACGATGGAGAAGAGATAGCCCGAATTGCCTTTTTTTGATTGATTCATGATAAATAGTTTTAATGAGTTTGTAATTGTTGGTTTTTATTGGATAATCGTTTTTCTTACCTGGTTGCCTCGTTTGATGATGACGAGACCTCTGCGCGGAGCTGCCAGTTCGGCTCCGTCGATGGAATAGTAGCGTACCGAACCCTCCCGGAGCTGACCGGAGAAGGAGTCGCTGAACGTAGAATGGATGGCAGTGTCGTCCGACAGTTCTCCGTTGAGGAACTGAACGATGAGTGCGCCGAGAGCCTCTGCTGCCTTATTGATTTTTCCCGTTTCGGAGAAGGCATAGCTGCTGAAGGCAAGGTCGTATGCCGCGATGCTGTCTGCAAACTGGCGGCAGGCTGGGTTTTCGGGATGGTCAGCCAGGGCGGTATAGGCAGAAACGAGAGAGTCAGCCAGAGCGGTATAGTACATGCCGGAAAGGATGTCTGAATGAATCCTGATGCCTCCCAGCGATGTGGTCTTTTCTATGACGGTATAGAAAGGTGCTACGTCCGTACCTGCTTCGTTGACAAGGAAGTAAGGCATGCCCATGTTTTCGCCCAGAAGGAGGGCGTTCTTTTCGAGTGTCCTGTTGATGCTTGCAAAGGACATGTTGGGAGTCAGGGCGTCGTACAGCACGATACTGTCGGCAGCCACGCTAACGTCTGTAGCCGTGATGGCAGACAGGGTGGGACGAGCCGAGATACAGAGGAAAGGCGTGAGGGCAGGGATATGGGTTGTGCTGTCGGTGACCAGCGATGTGCTCTTGATACTGCTGATGAGCTGAGCCTGCATACCCTGTGGAACGGTGGCATCAAACGGCATAAAGGTAACATACCATTTTGCGGGTTCAAAGTCGGGCAGCTTGAAACTGGCCTTAGAGGCAGTGAAGGGGCGCAGAGGCAGGAACTCATAGTCAGCATCGACAACCAGCTCTTGACAGCTGTCGTTCACCACCAGGTTGGTCAGCCCTTCCATGGCGGTTGCGGTATAGAACAGGGCATTGGGGTTGGCAGCCTGAGGCTGTGAGTTGAGTCCGTTGACAGCCGTCAGGTCGTACGAGGTGACGCGGGTGCTGGCAGCTGTGGTTTTGAAGATTGTCGTGTTCCAGTCGCCCGTCACTGTGGCGTGTCGTCCCTTGGGTTCGATGGTCAGTGTAGGCTCGAAGACGCGGATATAAAGCACGCTGTCAGGCGTGTTGATGACGATAGGAGTCTGTATGCCTGTAACAGCCACGGGTACTAAACGAGCTTTGTAGTAACTGCCTACCTTCAGGTTTCTCGCTTTGAAGACCGTGTCGCGGGTCTGTCCTTCCTGAAATACCAAGGTAGAAATGACGGCTTCGATGGAGTCTGTGCTCCACACTCCTGCTTCTGGGTCATATTCGAAGAGGCTGCATCTCAGTCGGGGTTGACATATTGTTCCGCCTTCACCATTCGTGAATGTTGCGCTGATGAATGCCTTATTATTATATAGGTGGTAGAAGTCAATGCCATTGACCGTCGTTTTCTCGCTGTTGGCATCCACGCTGAAAGCCTCCAAGCTCAGTGCCGCCTTGGCAGGCAGAACCTCAGTGGTAGCTTGGTCGAGAATCCTTCCGTTGTCATCACAGAGATAGATGTTCAGCTTTTGTGCAATCAGCGGTCGGTAGTGGAAAGAAAGGGTAGCTTCTGTTCCCGGTTCTATGACGGTCGTCTCGTCGGCATCGGTAGGTGAGGAGGGGAGTATAGACGTGTTGGTGCAATAGATGTAGTATTTCTGTTGAGCCAGTGTAGCGTTGTTGCTGATGACAGCCTTGATTTCTGTCTTGGTTTTTTCGTAGAAGGTAGGGACGATGATTTTGGCTGATACGTTGGCATTCTTGGGCGTGATGTTGACAAGCATGTTCTGGCTCGAACTGAAGCCGTTCATGCCGGTAGCATCGTCGATGGTGAAGTAACCATCGCCTTGGCCACCCCATCCGAAGTTAAAATGATAGAGTCCGGTGCTTGCCTGATAACCGTCCAGCACCACGGCGTGTCCGCCTAGCGTCTCATTGGCTCCGCAATAGAGCATGGGTCGTCCCGAAGCAAGGTTGTCATATACCAGTTTCTCCCATCTCTGTTGGGTGTAATTCCATTTGCCTTCGTAGTCGCAGTTCAGAGCGAACTGTCCGCGCAGGGCATCTCCCATCTTCGAACATTGTCCCGACGTGGCAGTGCCTTCTCCATCGGCATACGTGAGCCATGCGGATGTTCCTGCGGCATACATCAGTACAGCCACGGCAGAGTCTTGTTTCAGCAGTCCCGTGCCCGAAGTCATCATCAGGTCATATCTGATGGGTGTCCCTTTGGGGAGCGACACGGTTACGGGTGCTCCTCCATAGCCATAGGTAGGAGTGTCGTAGAGCAATGCGTCAGGATTGTCGTTGCGGAAGTAATAGAGTATCTGCGAAGCGGCAGTGGCAAGACAACCCGTCAGCGCCTGATTGTTGTTGTCTTTACGATAGGGGGCAAGCATGTTGTAGGGATAGCTTTGGTGCCAGTGGGTAGTAAGGAGAGTAGGGATGTCTTTCCACGACTCCTTGTATGAAGCCACGGCGAGGAGGTTTCGGGCTCTTGCGGGCGTTATTTTCCTTTTGGTTTGTAGGGTGTCTGCCAGTTGCAGCTCGTTGATTTTTTCTTTCCATGCGGCGAGCTTGTCCAGTTGCAGCTTGTTCACCTTCTCCGTCCATGCTGTCAGCATGTTCCGAAGGGGCTGAGGCAGCTGTTCTTCCACATAATCACCACACTCCGTGTAGCCTATGATTGGAGCTGTAGAGTCGTCTCCGCTGACGATGACAAAACCCTTGTCCGCACCACGGGAGAAGATGTAATAAGGAGCCCAGGGCACATCGTCAGATGTTGCGTCGTTGATACTCACCAATTCCTGGGCGATGATGCGTGCCTCTGCTCTGTTGATGGTTTCAGCCCCAGCGTGGATGCCGGAAAAGAGAACCAATAATAATAGAATGTTTTTGATATTCATGTTATAGTATCGGTTATTAGTTAGCGAGTTATTGGTTAGAATACTTTGCAGGTCTTTCTTGTTTCCGATGCAAAACTAATAAAAAAATCGTATCTATCGCTTTGTTTTTCTGTTTTTCTTACAGCAGAAACGTCACTTTTCTCCTTTTATCTTCATTTATCTACCTTTTACTACTTACGAAAGTTGAATTTTTTATCCATTACTTAATTTTTTCCTGTTTCTGTTCTTCTATTATATAAACGACGTCGTAAAAAAAGTATCTAACAGAAGTTGAACAAAAAAAAATGTATGACCATGAAACGAGTATTTAACATGATTATTGTAGATGAGAGTGGTTCAATGAGTATCATCAAGAAGCAGGCACTCGCAGGACTGAATGAAACGATAGAGACGGTGAAGAAGATGCAGAAATCTCATCCACAAATGCAGCAATATATTTCTCTCTTGACATTCGACAGCAGCCACACGATTTTCTTGTATGATGCCGTAAAGGCAGACGAGGCTCGCAAGCTCGGTACCAATGATTATAATCCCAGTGGAGCCACACCCCTTTATGATGCGATAGGTGTCGCTATATCTAAGCTCAACGCCCAGACGACCATCCATGACAACGTGTTGGTGACCATCATCACCGATGGCGAGGAGAATTGTTCTCAGGAGTATAGTCTGCAGATGGTCAAGACGCTTATCGACAAGATGAAGAATCAGGGATGGACCTTCACGCTCATAGGAACGGACAATCTCGATGTGGAAGGTATGGCTGGAAAGATGAGTATTGACAATCATCTGGCTTTTACTGAGGATGCCGAAGGTACATGCGAGATGTTCGAGCGTGAGCGTCAGGCAAGGGTGAGATATAACGAACGCTTAGTCTCTGGCTGTAAAATGGAGAAAGGTAGCTATTTCAAGGAGTCTTGAGAACTGACTCACACTTCCAACCCCTCATACCTTCTCATTCAACTATACTTAACTCGATGAACAGTGAGATAGACTTCTTTTGTCACGCCTGTTCACGTCATTGCCAACAAGATTAATAACCTATCGGCTGATAGGTTATTAATCTATCGGCTGATAGGTTATTAATCTTGTCTGAGATGACGTCGTATTTCTGATAGGTTGCTTCTTGATAGATCCCACCTTGAGGCGGCGAGAAGTATGTCATGTAGCTATTATGTCAGAAGGCTACTCCCAACACTCGATGTCTTGCTCGGTACCTGGAAGCATGGAACGACGGAACGTCGGGTCGTGACCTTCGCTGCGTTGTTGCAAGTAATTGCGGAGCAGGGCAAAAACCTTAGGCGACAATTGAATGATTGCAGCCAGATTAACCAAGGTCATGATGCCCATTGCCAGGTCGACAATGCTCCATGCTTCCTGTAACGACAGCAAAGAACCAGCCATGACCGTGATGCCGGTGATGATGCGGAATGCCTGAATATAGGCTGGTTTACGAGTGATAAAACGGATGTTGGTCTCGCCATAGAAGTAGTTGGCGATAATGGTACTGTAGGCAAAGAGGAAGATGGCTGCCGTGATGAACAGTCCGCCTACTTGTCCTATGTGTGACTCCAATGCATATTTGGTCAGGATAATGCCATCATGTCCATCGTCATAAAGACCGGACAGCAGGATGATGAAGGCGGTGCATGAACAGACAACGAGGGTGTCGGTGAACACACCGAGTGACTGGAGCAAGCCTTGCTTGACCGGATGGGAGGTGTGGGCAATGGCAGCTGCATTGGGCGCACTGCCTTCACCTGCCTCGTTACTGAACAGTCCGCGTTTTACTCCCTGCATCACTGCCATTCCTATGGTTCCGCCAGCGGCTGCATCCAAGCCAAAGGCATTCTTGACAATCAGCATCAGCATGGATGGTATCTGGTCGATATGTAGCAGGATGACGACTATGGCTATCAGCACGTAACCAATCGCCATGAAGGGTACGACGATACTCGCGAAATGGGAGATACGACGTATGCCGCCGAAGATGATGATAAGAGTAGCTATGGTCAGGACAGCTCCTATCCATTGTGTCTTGATGTCGAATGTATCGGCAAGAGCATCACACAGGGTATTGCTTTGAACAATTTGATTCGCCATGCCGAAGGTGATGGTTATCAGAACGGCAAAGAGTACCCCCATCCATTTGCGGTGAAGACCATGCTTCATGTAATAGGCGGGCCCGCCATAGAAAGAATCTTCGCCCTTTTTCTTATACAACTGTGCCAGCGTGGCTTCGACAAAAGCCGTTGCAGCACCGAAAAGTGCCATCATCCACATCCAGAAGACTGCTCCGGGACCTCCGACAAAGATGGCGGAAGCCACTCCTGCCAGATTGCCTGTGCCCACGCGGCTGGAAAGGGAAACGGCGAATGCCTGGAACGAGCCTATCTTCTTGACTCCCTCCCGGGAAGACGAGTCGACAGCCACGCTCGTTCTGCGGATAGGTCGCTCTACGATGATTTTCAGCATGTCGCCCAAAAGGCGAAACTGCACTCCTTTAATCCTGAAGGTGAAGTAGAGGGCGCAGAATACCAAAAGGCTGATTACCACGAAAGACCAAAGGTAGTCGTTGATATGGTTAAGTATTTGGAACTGTTCCTGTAACATATAGTTTTTATTTCATGATTGCCTTGCAAAGGTACTCTTTTTTTCTCAATTTCCAACATAAATATTTTTCCTTTATCTTCATGATTCTCCCTTTGTCTGTAAGCGAAACATAAAAGTATTCATCTGCTGCCGCTTTTTTGCAGACAAAAGGGAGCATTGTATCAGAAAAAATGGTATCTTTGCAATAATGTAATGCTAACTAACGAAAGACACCCTAATTCTATGAGCAAAATGAAAATGATGCTGGTGGCATGGCTATTGGCATTGCCGCCTGCCTTAGCGGCGCAGACAAAAAACGTGTTTTATATGAACACGGTTACTTCTGCTGGAAAAGTGTACGTGAATAAATTGGATGGCAGTGTGAAACTCCCTCTCATGAAGACAGGAGACAGAATGCTGCTGTTAGGTGCCGAACAACTCTCTTTTGATGACGTTGAGTATATTCGTTTTGAAATGAAAACCGAGGATATCAGTGGTATCGTTGATGCCAAAACGGATATGCAACAGACGGATGTGGTATATACCTTAGGAGGACAAAGGGTCAATGGCCTTCAAGGTGTCGCACTGGCGAAAGGAATTTATATCGTAGGACGAAAGAAAATGATTGTAAAATGAGTATAAAAGCTAATCTGTTTTGGTCGGTGCTCATGAGCGTAGGAGGCTTGATGGGCGTAACGAGAGTCATCGCACAGGATTCTCTTTGGATAAGATATGACGACCGTTTTCAAGCGAACAAGCAGCTGATGTCGATTGCAGAGTACGACTCGATTGAATTCAGCGGTACTACCCGTATGCCTGTCCTGAAATGTTATACACCATTGTCGGATAAAGGCTATTACTCCGTTTATTTGCCAGACATTACAGGAAGCAAGTCGGGAACACTGATGCTCCGCAATCCCGGACGCATCGTCTATAAACCTAATGAGTTCAGCACGATGGACTTTATGGACAACAGTAGCCGATGGTCGTTTGAGAGAAGCAGGGAGAGCGAACATTTTATTGTTTTCTGGGAAAAAGACTTTGGCTCCAATCCTAATTCTTCTTCCTTGCCTGCCAATATGAGAGTAAACATCAATGACTTATTGGAAAAAGCAGAGAAGTTCTATACTACTAATGTGGAGCGACTGCAGATGGTGAATACCGGCAACGGACAGTCGAGACTGGATAAGTATAAAATGGAGATTTACCTCTTGTATCAGTCGGAATGGTTGGCTACGGGCTCTGGTTACGACGACAGGATAGGTGCTCTTTGGGTGAATCCCACAACCTGTCAGCCTGTCGCCTCTACCATTGGTCACGAGATAGGTCATTCGTTTCAGTATCAGACCTATTGCGACAATGTCTTGCGTGGAAGACCTAACGACCACCAGTCGGGTTTCAGATATGGTCTGCCCGAGTCTAATGGTAACAATGGTTTCTGGGAGCAGTGTGCCCAATGGCAGAGTTATCAGGACTATCCTTCAGAGGCATTGTCAACACACCACTTCTCTACGTGGATAGCCAATCATCACCGTCACTTTGAACATCAGGCTCAGCGTTATGCCAGCTACTGGCTGCACTACTATCTGACAGAACTGAATGGACTGAATACGATTGGACGTATCTGGAATGAGAGTAAATATCCGGAAGATGCGTTGATGGCTTATTCGCGATTGTTCTGTGATGACGACTATGAGTTGGTAAAAAAGCAGCTCTTTGAGTATGCCCAGCGAGCTGTTACCTTTGATTTTGAGCAAGTCAGACAGTATGTGACTAACCAGTATGACAGTTATCGAACCGACTTTGTGCCAGTAGATAACAATTGGTGGCAGGTGGCTTTCAGCCGTTGTCCTGCTCCTACGGGATTTAATGTGATTCCTTTGGTCACTCCCCCCTCAGAAACGAAGGTGGTGGCGCGGCTGCAGGGTCTTGCGGCAGGAAGCCCGTTGGTTGCCGGTGACCAAGGAACGGCAAATGATGATGGAACAAACGTAACGCTTGACCATTACACCAATCATGGTGTCAAGGGAAATGAGGGATGGATGTTTGGCTTCGTCGCATTGAAAGATGACGGTACTCGTGTGTACGGCGATGCTCATCCTTTGCAAATGGATGTCAATGACGGGCAGGCGGAAACTGTCTTTACCGTGCCTGATGGCGTACATCGTTTGTGGTTGGTAGTACAGGGTGCTCCCAAAATCTATCAGCAGTGTCCCTGGGACAATAAGGAAAGCAATGATGACCAATTGCCCTATAGGGTGCAGGTGGAGGGAACAGATATCTCCGGATATATTACCATTGATGCTGATGCCCAGCCTGTAGATACAACGATCGTCTATGACCTTGCCTGCAACAGCAGCTCTGCCGATTATGTTCAAGGTACCGTGCATCTGACGGCTGACGGAGCTCTCACCAAGATTGGAAAAGCTTTTGCTTTGCAGCCTTTCTCCATCGCATCCATCACAGATCCCATTTCAAATGGAGTTACTGCACAGCCTTCTGAGGGTAGGATAGTGCTCGCACTGGAGTCGCCATCTGGAAAGCTGAATTACAACTATACTGCCAATGGAGGCTTCTATTGCAAGGCTGACGGCAATGTAGGCAGCTGGGGAAATAATGACCCGATATGGGTAGAATATGACAGAAATGCTTACACCTTCAGCTATGGTCACAAACCGGGATTCAGCAAAAAAGGAAAGTTGTATACCATACGTCCCGTACTGGTTTATACAAAGGGCGGCAAACAATATCGTGCTCGTATTGTCATGAACTTGCAATTCTGATAAGTATTCTACCTTCCTTCTGATACAGGAGTATATATATAATAAGGTATAGATAAAAAAGTAGAGGATGCATCGCACCCTCTACTTTTTTTAGACTTGTATGAATCTGGATTAATAACCAGGATTCTGCATCTGTTCCTTCTGCTCGTTACTGAGAGCATTGCCTGCCTTATCCGTGATACCGTCGAGGAACGACTGGGGAATAGGACGATAGTAGTGCTTCTTGGGGT
>CAMAHD010000101.1 GCA_945834405.1 uncultured Prevotella sp.
TATAACATTAAAAACAATCTATATAAAACATGAGTAGCAATAAGAATCTATTTATTTCATTAGCTTCGCTGCTATGTCTTTCCGGAGGTGTCATGTCATGTCAGGATGACCTCTCTGAGAATGACCACTACAAAGCGCCAAGCTGGTTGAAGGGAAATGCTTATGAAGTGCTGCAAAAGGAGGGGAACTATACCAGTTTCCTCCGTGCGGTGGACTTGTCTGACTACAAGTCTATTGTTGCTGGAAAGAGTATTGTCACGGTGATGGCACCCAACGACGATGCCTTTAAGACGTATCTCGCCAACAAGGGATACACCAGCATTGACGACCTTTACAGCAAAAACCCACAGTATTTGAACGAACTGGTCGGTTACCATCTGATGTACTATGCCTATGACTGGGCAAAAATGGTCAACTTCCGCCCGAATGAAGGAGATGCCGCCACAGACGAGCAGAAGGAAGTGGGTGCCGGCTACTACTACAAGCACCGTACACGTAGTATCAGTCCCATCGAGGAGCAGCGTGTCAAGCTGACGCCTAATGCCACCAGCGACACCCTCATCCAGGTCTATCACTACGAGCGCTATCTGCCAGTCTTCTCGAACAAGCTGTTCGAAACCAAGGGCATTGACGCAGCCTACAACTACAACTATTTCTTCCCCGAAACCAAGTGGAACGGTATCACTGGCGGCGAGGGCGGCTTCAATGTAGCGGGTGCAGAGGTACTTGATCAGGACAATGTGGTGACGGACAACGGCTATCTTTATCATGTCAGCCAGGTTCTCGACCCTCTGGGTACCATCTACGACGAGCTGAAGAAGGACCCCAAGTACTCCCAGTTCCTCTCCCTCTATGACAGCTATTCCACCTACACTCCTGCTGCTGAAGACATCAACACCTCATTAGGTTACATCGTCTATGAGCACAAGCACGGAGACCTGCCTTCCATTGCACGGGAATGGTTCATGAGTTCATGGATGGCATTGGAGCTGAACGACATGTATGGCTACAATGTCTTCGCACCCTCGAATACGGCTATGGACAATTTCTTCAAGACCTACTGGACTGAAGAAGGCGGCTACCGCTCGCTCGAAGAGCTTGACCCACTCATCACCCGATACTTCCTCTACCAGTCGTTTGCAAGCGACGTATTGCCTGTCTTCCCCGAGGAAATCAAGAATGGTTCGGTGATGACACCTTATAATACACCTATCACCCTGAACCCGGATGACGTGACCGACCGCAAGGTTTGCAACAACGGTGTGCTCTACGGTATGGACAAGATGGATGCACCAGCTATCTTCTCGTCTGTTGTAGGTCCAGCTTTCAAGGACACCACCTACCAGTGCTTCCTTTACGCGCTCGACAACTCTGCCGTCCTGCTCTCGCTGGCATCCAACAAGTCGGAATTTGTCACTCTGATTCCTGACAACAAACAGTTTGCCAACACTGACCCTGCCATTCGTCTCTATTCAACCACATCGGGTAAGGAGCTGCAGCAATACAGCAGTGATGCAGGTACCTTCGTGGCAATGGGTTCATCGGCTCTTTCCAATATCGTCAGCATTCATTACGCACAGAACATCAAAGAGTTGCCCGCTACGGGCACCAAGGTTGTCCCCACCAACATCGCCTATAACTATTGGTATGTGAAGGATGGACAGATAACCACCAACGCCCTCTTCAATGAGCAGTTGGAGCCTACGTATACTGGCACACCTTTCGTCTCCTTGCATAAGCTGACCAACAATGGCTCTGAATGGAGCAACGGTTCATCGTACAGCTATGATGCTCCAGCCATCTTTGAAGCTGCATCAGGCGACGGATTAGGTCACCGCCTGAGCATCTGCAACGACAAGAACTATCCTTATTATATGTTCGCACAGTTGCTGCAGAAAGCCGGATTGGTGGAAGGTACCAACCTGTCATCCAGCATTATCTTCCCCGGTGACCGTTTCTTCGTATTCATACCTACCAATGAGGCTATCACAGCTCATCTCTCGGAAATTCCCGGTTCTGATAAGCTGACCATCACCGACGGAACCCTCAGCGGAACACCTACCAGCACACAGAAGTCAGCCCTCGCTAACTATCTGCGTTCCTATTTCTTTGGTTCCACCCTCAATTCCTTCACGGAATATCCCTATTTGGGCTCTTCATGCAAGGGTGTATTCAATACTACCGGTGCCCATAAACTACAGGTGGCAGACAATGGAACCACTCTCCTCGTCAACTTCGAGGACAGCAATGAGTCCGCACCCGTCAACCTGACCTACGATTGTCTGCCTTTTGCTTTCAATGACGGAGGCTTCCATCTGATTGACGGTATCCTGCAATGATAAATAAGACCGACTATGAAAAAGATTAATAACATAGCTAAAACAACAAAAGTTGGGCTGCTGGTGATACTTCTCAGCTTGATGGGCTTGGATGCCGCGGCTCAACAGCAAGTGATAACGGGTACGGTGAGCGAGATGCTCGGAAAAAGCCGTGAACCCATCCTCGGCGCCAACGTGGTGCTGGTAAACTCCCAGAACCGTTATGTCAAGGGAGCCGTGACCGATATGGACGGTAACTACACACTGCAGGTTCCTGCCAATGCTGGCAAACTGAAGATACGTGCCTCCTATATCGGCATGAAAACACAAACAGTGAATTTCACAGGACAGAGCCACCAGAACTTTGTCTTGGAAAGTGACGACAGCCGAACCCTGAAAGAGGTTACTGTCACCTCCCGACGCAGCGACCGTATGGGTGTTTCCAAACTGGAGCAGACTTCATCTCTGCAGACACTGCAGGTGGCAGAAATCGTAGAACAAAGCCCCGTAGGCTCTATCGAAGAAGCCCTGCAAGGACAAATCTCCGGTCTGGATATCAACCTGGGCGGTGACCCCGGTGCCCGCAGCTCTATCCGCATCCGTGGTACCAGTACGCTCGACGGTGATGCCGAACCGCTTATCGTTGTCGACGGAGTGCCTTACGACACTGAAATATCAGAGGGTTTCAGCTTCCAGACAGCCAACGAGGAAGACTTCGGCGCCTTGCTGAACATTGCCCCCTCCAACATCGAGAGCATCGACGTACTGAAGGATGCTTCAGCTACTGCCATCTATGGTTCAAAGGGTGCCAACGGTGTACTCCTTATCAACACCAAACGCGGTGCAAGAGGAAAGACCCAGTTCTCTTTCTCTACCAAGTTTACCGTCAAGAGCGAGCCCGAATCCATACCTCTGCTCAACGGCGGACAGTATACCTCACTGATGCAGGATGCTTTCTGGAATGCAGCTAACTCAAAAGGTATCTCCTCCTCTGCCAACGAAATGGACAAGCTCTTCAACAGCCAGGAAATCAACTACAACCCCAGCTATAAGTATTACGACGAGTACAATTGCGACACCGACTGGCTGGATGCAGTGAAGCAGGATGCCTACATCACCGACAACAACTTCTCTATGAGCGGTGGTGGTGAAAAGGCTACCTATCGTTTTGCCCTCGGCTACTACGATGAGCAGGGTACAACCAAGGGAACAGGTCTCAACCGACTCTCTTCACAATTGAAAATCACCTACAACTTCTCTGACCGTCTGCGCGTTCACACCGACTTCAACTTCACCAACACCAAGAAGGATGCCAACGTCGTTGAAAACGCACGCTCCATGGCGATGCAGAAGATGCCTAACCTCAGCCCCTACTGGATTGACGATGCAACAGGTACCGCCTCTGACAGATATTTCATGCAGGAAAGCGACTTCCAAGGTGGCTTTACCGGTGTCAGCAGCAACAAGGGACAAGGCAACTTCAACCCCGTAGCCATGGTGGACCTGGGTTACAACAAGACCACCATCCGCGAGGAGAAGATGACGGTCACCCTGGAATACGACTTCCCCTTCCACCTGCGCTTCTCGGGATGGGTGTCACTGAACATGCGTACCAACAAGAACAAGAAATTCCTCCCACAGGAAGCTACAGGCGTGCTGTGGAACAACGTAAATGCCAACCGTTCTACCGATGCTACCTCTGATGCCTTCTCCCTGCAGTCGGAAGCCAAACTGATTTACACCAATACCTTTGCCGACAAGCACTCCATTACCGCAACAGGTATCTATCGCACCAAGCAGAGCCAGAGCTTCAGCGACACCAGCGAGACTTACGGCAATGCCTCAACCAACCTCTCCGACCCTGTTGTAGGAAGCGTTGTGGCAGCTTCAGGCTCCGGCAACTCAGAAAGCCGCAGCGTGGCATTCATCGGACAGCTCGTTTACTCTTTCGACAGCCGTTATGTCTTCAAGGCATCCGTCAACTATGAAGGAAACTCTGCCATGGGACGCAACAACCGCTTCGGTACCTATCCCGCCTTCGGTGTGGCTTGGAACTTTAACAAGGAACATTTCTGGGGTGAAGGCTTCAAGAAAGTGGTTACTGAAGGTAAGATTCGTGTCAGCCTCGGTTGGTCAGGTAAAGCACCTTCTGGTACTGCCAAATACTATGGTGCTTACTCTTCACTCGGCGAATATATGGACATGCAGGCTATCTATCCTACCCGTATGCAGTTAGACAAGCTGAAGTGGCAGACCACACGCGAATGGGACTTGGGTATCGACCTCCGTCTCTTTGACCGTCTGAACATCACCTTCGACTACTATGACAAGAAGACTTCCGACTTGTTGCTCTCCAACACTGCACTGCCCGTAACCACTGGTTACAGCAAGATTGCATGGATCAACTCGGGTGTGCTCTCTAACAAGGGTGCCGAGCTCCGCTTCGACTACATGGCTATCAAGAACAAGAACTGGACTTTCTCCGTGAATGCCAACGTGAGCCGCAACATCAACACGGTTGAGGAACTGCCCGCCACCTACAACTACGAAAACTACACCTTCGGCAATGGCAACTATGCCCTCCGCATCCTCGAAGGAGCTCCTATCGGTGCTTTCTACGGCTACCGCTACAAGGGTGTTTACCAGAACACGGAAGAGACTTACGCACTGGATGCCGACGGCAACGTGATGCGTGATTACTCCGGCAATCCTATCATCATGAGAAACGGAACAGTCAGAACCTATCCCGGTGACGCCAAGTACGAAGATATCAACCACGACGGTGTCATCAACGAGAACGACATCGTCTATCTCGGCAATGCCAACCCCAAACTGATTGGTGGTGGTGGTTTCCAGCTGAAATACAAAGACCTGACACTGACGACCTTCTTCTACGGACGTTTCGGACAGAAGATTATCAACAAGGCACGTATGAACCTGGAGAGCATGTACGGAACAGGCAACCAGAGTACTGCCGTACTCAACCGCTGGAGAGCAGAGGGTGACGATACAGACATCCCACGCGCACTCTATGGCATGGGTTACAACTATCTGGGTTCCGACCGCTTTGTGGAAGATGCCACCTTCATCCGTCTGAAGACCCTCTCACTGAGCTGGAATGTTCCCAAGAAGTGGCTTCAGAAACTGAACTGGGGTGTTACCCGCGCCAACATCTTCGTAACCGGTTACGACCTCTTTACCTGGACTGACTATAAGGGACAGGATCCTGAGGTGAGCATGCCATCGGCAACCTCACTGGTTCAAGACAACTCTACAACCCCCGTTTCCAAGCGTTATGCTTTCGGTCTAACCCTTAATTTCTAAACGACAATGAAGAAGATTCAATATGCACTTTTAGGACTGGCACTGCTCACCGTCACCACCTCGTGCAACGACTGGCTCGACCTGAAGCCCAATAACGAACAGGTGACCGAAGAATACTGGCAGTCGAAGGAAGATGTAGAGTCGGTTCTCGCTTCCGGTTATTACTATATGCGAAGCTGCGTGCCCACCTTCATCAAATGGGGCGAGCTGCGTGGCGGCACCTTCTATACCACTTCTACTGCAGATGCCAAGCTGCAGGACTTCAACATGACACCCAGCGTGTCTATCTGCAACTACACAACGGTTTATCAGGTTATCAACATGGCCAACTCAGTCATCAACTACGCTCCTTCCGTGCGTAACTTGGATGACACTTACTACGAAGCTGTGATGAACGCACATCTCTGCGAAGCATATTTCCAGAGAGCCTATGCCTACCTGATTCTCCTGAAAAACTTTGGCAGTGTACCCCTCATCACACAGCCATACGTGGATGACACCCAGAGCTTCGACATCGCCAAGTCGACTGAAGAAGAAATAACTGCACAAATCAAGAAGGATGTGGAAACAGCCCTTGACCTGAATGCAGCCAAGGGTGTTTATGAAACCGACTGGCAGACCAAGGGTCGCGCCACCAAATGGGCACTCTATGCCCTGATGGCAGATGTCTGCCTCTGGAGCGGCGACTATGACAACTGTATCAAATACAGCGACCTGATTCTCAATGCTACAGACAGTTTCCGTCCCGTTTTCCTTGCTAATACGAGAGACTGGTATACCATCTTCTATCCTGGCAACTCCAACGAAAGTATCTTCGAGCTGAACTGGGACTACAATACCGAGAATGCCAACAACAACTTCACTTCTCTGTGGTCTCTTTCTACCTCATCTACTCTGAACTTCACCCTAAGAGCAGTAGAACAGATGCGCGAGGAGACAGACGAACTGGTTGCCAACGGCGAGTTTGTCGAAGGACGTTCCGGACGTATGACCTTTGCCACCTACGTCCCCAACAGTGGTCTGGCATCGGGTTACTCTACTGCAGGAACCTACTATCTGTGGAAATATGCCGGAACGGACATACAGGACTTTGAAGGCGGCAAGCGTGTACACAACGATGCCAACTTCATCATCTACCGCGTGGCAGAAATCATCCTGATGAAGGCACAGGCACAGGTCATGAACGGCAACTACAAGGAAGCCGTGCGCCTCATCAACCGTATCAGGAACAGGGCCGGACTGAACAACTATCAAGACATTGACCCTGAAAGCGATGACGCAGACATGCTGATTCAGCAACTGGACGAACAGAGCCTCCTGGAGGAAATCCTCAAGCAGAAGGAAATGGAGTTTGTCGGAGAAGGCAAGCGCTGGTATGACCTGCTGTGGTTTGGTCGTGTCAGCAACTATAAATATAAGGAGAAGTTCATCAACATGGTTATTGAGGGCAACCAGACAACCAACAAGTCATGGATACGTTCCGTACTCATTGATGTCAACGCCTGGTACATGCCTCTGCCACAGTCAGACATAGAACATAACCGTCTGCTCGAACAGAACCCATATTATTCATCAACAAAATAAGGAGGGAGCGACATGAAAAAGAATCATATCAAGAATATCATGATGGCAGCCGTCTGTGCACTCGCATTTTCGGCTTGCGAGAAAGATGTCTTCGACATCAATGCCGACCCATTCAAGGGTAAGACCTATATCAATATGAACAATTCGCCCATCTCCACCTATCTTGACGGCGAAGAGGATTTCAGCGAATACGTGAAGGCTTTACGCTATTCTGATACCTACAACGCACTGAACCAGTCAACTTCAGGCATCAGCTTCACGTCCTTCGCACCTACCAACGAGGCGATGAGCGAGTTTTACAGCCGTCGCGGAGTATCTGCATTGGAAGAACTGCCCGAAAGTTATGTCCGCTCTTTCGTGCTTTACCACACACTGCCCGACTCCATCACCACGGAATCCTTCATCACGAAGACCTCCGTTACCAACCTTACGGGCGATGTCATCAGCATCGTCATCGACTCTGTGAATGCCGGACAGGCAACATTGAACAGTGAAGGCCAGGTGACAGAAATGGGTATCAGTGCCTACAACGGCAAGGTATACGTACTGTCCAAAGCAATGACCCCACTGGTAGAGACGGTTCTCGACCGCGTGGTGGAGGATGGCAAGTCTTCTATCATGGTGGAAGCATTGAAGGAAACGGGTTGGGACAAGCAGATATCTGTCATCCAAGATACCCTGATCGAGGAAGGCAGGAAAATCATCACCAAGCGCTACTATACCCTTTTCAATGTCACTAACGACGTCTTCGCCAAGGCAAACATCAACAGTCTGGCAGACCTCAAGAGTGAGCTGAAGAACAAGGATGACAGAAGCCTCTCTGAAGACAGCTTGCTTCGCGAATACGTGTCTTACCACATCATGGGTAACATGTACAAGCGTGCAGACCTTGTAGGTGCCAATGGAACGACCCGCATCTGGAGTTCACTGGCAAAGAACCAGGTATTCACGGTCAATGAGGACACACTCGCTACATCCGAAGATGCCCGTTATACCCTGAATGCAGCCGGAGAAAGTGCACAGTTCGTAGCTGCTTCGTCAGACGTACTTGCCAAGAACGGATACGTTCATGAGCTGAACAGCTGGCTTCCCGTATGGGAGCCCGAACAGGCCACCGTTGTATGGGACTTCGCTGACTATACGGAAATCAAGAATCTGGTACCTGCCAGCGACTATCAGCTGACCGAGGCACCTACCACAGAAACAAGATACCGTGTAGCAAGTGCCCCCTGCTTCGTTTACGAAATGGGCGAGGCTGGCACCAAGAACTCGTCCTATAGTGACATCGACTACATGACAACCAAGGCTTATAAGGTGAATGGTGAGACATTGACTGCCAATAACAACGACCGTATCGTCTTCAACCTGGGTTACATGGGAACCGTTCAGATGAACACTCCTACCTTGGTCAAAGGAAAATATCGTTTGGAACTGAGCATTGTCTACACCTCTACCCAGAGCTTCATGCGCCAGCAGACAGACGGCAACGGCGGTCTGGTGAAACTGGCTTTCGATGCTGACCCCGAAACCGGAGCAGCACCCTCACCCGACAAGCAGGTCTTCGTATCTCCCTACACGAAGGTGCCCAGTGCACTTCCCGGTATCTACAAATCCATCATCTTCGAGGAGGTGGAATTTGCCGAGACAGCATCCCACACCTTCACCATGACGGTACTTGACCCTGCCGCAAGTTCAAACAACAAATTCTCTCTGCAGTTCGACTGCATCACCTTTACTCCCATTCCATAAACGATAAACTGAATGATTATGAACAACTATAATAAATGGCTCATCAAGCTGGCTTCCAAGACCTGTGTCTTGGGAGCGCTGGCTCTCGCCGTGACTGCATGTTCCGAATTGGAGGACAAGGACCATTATGGCGATTCCTCTACTACCATCAACAACAGCGAGTTGAAGATTGTCAACACGAGCAGTCAGGAATACCTGAAAAACAGAGCTGACCTTTCCAAGATGAACAAGCTTTTCACTGACCATGGCATCTATGACGAGCTGAACGTCAAGGGACAGCTGAGCACCATGCTCGTTGTAACCGACGACCTCTATTCCGACCCTGAGGGTACCGAAGAGGAGCAGGATTTCATCACCCGTTCTCACCTGAGCGACGTTTCCATCTCGCCAGCCAACCTGCACAATGGAGACCGTATCATGATGTGGCACGGGAAGTACGTGAACATTACCATCGACTCTCTGGGACAAAGCGGACAGATTGTAGACCATATACTCTTCAACAACGCTGCCGTCAAAGAGGTGGTGCAGACCAACAACGGTTATATCTATGTCATCTCTGACATGATCAATACTCCCACTTCACTGTCTGACTTCATCAACAACCTGGATGAGAACTACTCCATGTTCAAGGAGATGGTATTGAGCAGCGGTGGAAAGGAATTCGACCGTGTGAACAGTAAGGCTATCGGTGTCAACGACGAGGGTAACACCATCTATGATACCGTATGGATTTATACCAACGAACACTTTGACAATGTCGGTTTCGACATGAACTCCGAGTCTCTTACAGCCACTATGCTGCTGTTCAGCGACGAAGTCATCAACAAGGCGATGGCTGATGCACATGCAAGACTGGAGAAATGGGGTCTGCAACGCGAAGACTCCATCATCAAGCAATGGATTCTCGATGTAGCGTTCTTTAATAAACGATACACGGGTGACGAGCTGACCAACAAGGAGCCTAACGACCTGAAGAGTATCTTCGGCAAGCAGTGGCGCACCAATGTTCAGGAAGTAGACAAGGCTGCTCCTATCGAGCTGTCGAACGGTATTGTCTATGAAGTGAAGTCGCTCCACCTGCCCAACAACCTCCTGATGTACCGTCTGAAAGACTGGTTCTACTACTACGAGAACTGTACGGACGAGCAGAAGGCAGAATATTTCAAGATGACCAATATGGCATTCAGCAAGTGCAATACTGACGTGGCTGCCTGGTCACCACTGCCAGGAGTGTGGCCAAACATCGAAGACCGTGTACTGATACTGAAGACCGGTGATGACGGCACACAAAGCAGCTTGCAGCTCGACTTCACGCCCATCCGACTGAACAATGAAGACGGAGTCAACAAGGTGGAAGTATTCAACATACCTCCCGGCGCTTACCGTCTGGCCATGGGATTCAAGCAGAACCAGAACATGACCATCCGCGTGAAGGTATTTGTTGACGGAGTTGCTGATGCCGTTGCCACATCCAATGACATCATCCTCGGTTCAGCCACTACCTATCACTATGACCGTGGAGCCACCCTGCCCGACCGCTATCCTGAAGGTTACGACCCCTCCGTCGTGACAGCCATGGGCGGATCAAGCAAGGCAGGCAACTACGACACCGACGGTGGTCCCATCATCGACGAGGTTGTGATTCCCGATGTCAAGGGTGACAATTCCGCCGTACGTGTTGTCTTCCGTATAGAGGCTGACAACTGGAACGAACAGACCAGCATGACACTCAACCACTGGTGTCTGCGTCCTACAGTAAACAACTATTAA
>CAMAHD010000102.1 GCA_945834405.1 uncultured Prevotella sp.
AAGACAACATAGACAAGAGTTAAGTTGTTATCAGTTGTCCCTGTTGTCGTCAATAAATAAAAAAACGACAACAAAGACAACAAAGACAACAAAGACAAGAAGAACAAGGGACTGTCCCCTGTCCTCATCCCAATAGGATTTTTACAGGAATTTTATGGACGTACGACATGAGGTTGTCTGGACGTACGTTCAAAGGGTCTCTGGACGTACGGCGTTAGGGGGTAAGGACGTACGTCCTAAGGGTGCCAGGACGTACGTCCAGAGAACCTTTGAACGAGCGTGAACGGGAATGAACGAAACAGGGCAAAAACACCATGGTTTCTGAACGGTTTTTGAACGGGAATGAACAAAAAGGACACCGTTGATTAGGACAATTCAAGAAAAATATGTATCTTTGTAAGCGAAATCGGCTATCACGACGCACACTTAGCTGAAGAAAACGACACTGAATCATTACTTTTTATTTAAATAACCTATTATTAACTACTTATGAATAGATTTTTCTGGCTGGCAACAGTCCTTATGCTGTCACTCTACGCAGCTGCCAAAGGGGGCATCAGGTCGGGCGAGATTTGGCCTGACGACAGAGGTATTCACATCAACGCCCACGGCGGAGGTGTGATGGAATACAAAGGTACTTACTACTGGTATGGAGAACACAAATCGGATGATACCAGCGCTGCCTTGGTGGGCATCACCTGCTACAAATCGAAGAACCTGAGCGAATGGAAATACTGCGGCGTGGCTCTGCCCGTAGTGGAAGAACAGGGGCACGACTTGGAAAAGGGCTGTATCATGGAACGCCCAAAGGTGATTTACTGCGCCAAGACCAAACAGTTTGTCATGTGGCTGCATCTGGAGCTGAAGGGGCATGGTTACAGCGCTGCCAGATATGCCGTGGCTGTGAGCGACAAACCTACTGGTCCCTTCAAATATCTGCGCTCAGGAAGAGCCAATCCGAACATCTATCCCTTGGACTTTGACCAGCAGGACATTGCCACCATGGATGGTCTGAACAGCAATGACTTCAAGGAATGGTGGACTCCCACCTGGCGAGAAGCTATCAAGAAGGGACTGTTCCTGAAGAGAGACATGACAGGCAAGGAGCACAAAAACCCCGTGGTTCTGCCGGGACAGATGGCACGCGACCAGACCCTGTACGTGGACACGGACGGCAGAGCTTATCATATCTTCTCGTCAGAAGACAACCTGACCCTGCACATCGCTGAACTGACGGACGACTACACCGCCCATACCGGCCGGTTTATCCGTGTGGCTCCCGGCGGACAGAACGAGGCTCCTGCCATCTTCAGAGAGGGCAACACCTACTGGATGATTACCAGCGGCTGTACGGGCTGGGACCCCAACGAGGCTCGCATGTTCTCTGCTCCCAGCATCTGGGGACCCTGGAAGCAGCACCCCAACCCATGCCGCGGTCCGCAAGCCGACAAGACTTTTGGCGGACAGAGTACTTACATCCTGACCGTCGGCAAGAAACATATCTTCATGGCGGATATATGGAGACCCAAACACCCCAGTGACGCCCGATATATCTGGCTGCCCATCAGCTTTGAAAAAGGTATTCCGGTCATTCAATGGCAGGATGAATGGAGTCTGTAATGTTTTTAGGCGGGTACGATCCATTACCACTTTTTAAAAAAACAGACGAAAAGAAGAAGAAAATCAGAGGAAAAGGTGGGATATATGAAAAATTATTACTACCTTTGCAGCCGAATTTCGGAAAATCCGATGCATTCGACTACGTCAACAGTTGTGATTAAGGCTGCCAACGTGGAAAGGATGTAATATAAAACCCATTAATCAAAAACAAAAATGTATTTAAATCAGACAAAAAAACAGGAAATCTTTGGTCAGTATGGCAAGAGCACTACCGATACCGGTTCTGCAGAAAGCCAGATTGCTCTCTTCTCTTATCGCATCTCTCACCTGACTGAGCACCTGAAGAAGAACCACAAGGATTTCAGAACCGCTCGCGCCCTGACCCAGCTGGTAGGTAAGCGCCGCGCTCTCCTTGACTATCTGTACGACCGCGACATCAATCGCTATCGTGCCATCATCAAGGCTTTGGGTCTCCGCAAATAATTCAGCGGTTGATACAAACAAAACAACAGGAGCATTTTCCATCTGGGAAATGCTCCTGTCGTTTTGTCTGGGGAAGGAATGACTATTTCTTCACCTTGATATTGACATTGTTCTTGGTAATGTTCTTGGCATTGTTGAACTCGGCTCCCTCTTTTGCCACAATATCGATGTTCTGAAGGGTGATGCCGTCGATAGGCATTTCGGGAAGTCCGTTGAACAGCATGGCTCTTCCGGCACCATAACATACAATATTACGGATGTTGATGTTACGGAAGATGGGGGTGGTCTCGTCAACAGGCTTCATGTCCTTGTTGTTCGGATTGTCACCGTCGGCTACTGCTTCAGCCACAGACTTGCCTCCATAATACATGTTGAAAATCAGGGCATCGTTCTTGATATCATTCATGGAAATGCCATCAATGAAGATGTTTTCTACAATACCGCCACGGCCGCGAGTGCTCTTGAAACGCAGACCTACATCTGTACCCATAAACTGGCAGTTGGCTACCTTGATGTTGCGTACGCCTCCGCTCATCTCTGAGCCTACAACAAAACCGCCGTGTCCGGCAAAGACCGTACAGCCGTCGACAACCACATTCTCGCACGGACGACCACGACGGCGTCCGTCGGCATCCTTTCCGCTCTTGATACAGATACCGTCATCGCCGGCATCAAAACGGGAGTTGACAATCAGAGCATTCTTGCAGGACTCCAGATCGAGCGCATCTCCGTTCTGGGCATAAGCAGGATTGCGCACCAGCACATCGTCGATGATGATGTTCTCGCACATGAGGGGATGGAGGTTCCATGCCGGAGAGTTCTGGAAGATGACTCCCTGGAGCAGGACATTCTTACAGCCTACCAAGCCTACCATGACGGGACGCAGAAAACGACGTATGCTGTTCCAGTCGTCTTCGCTCTGCATGTTGCGAGGCACATTCATATCTGCCATGGCATCGCCCTTGGCATATCCCTCTGAGGGGTACCAGAGTTTGGGGTTCTTGAAGACACCACCAGGCTTTGAAGTAAACGCCTTCCACTGACCTTCTGTCACCTTGTCCTTCTTCAACGGGCGCCAGTACTGACCGTTTCCGTCTATCACGCCCTCGCCCGTAATGGCGATGTTCTCTGCATTGAGAGCACTCAGAGGTGACTGGCAACGGCGCGTGTCCAAGCCTTCAAACGAGGTGGAAATAAGGGGATAGAGGGTCTCGTCGGCTGCAAAAAGGATGACGCCACCTTTCTCAATATGGAGATTGATATTGCTCTTGAGTACGATGGGGCCGGTATGCCATACGCCTCGGGGCACAATCAGTTTGCCGCCACCTTTCTTGACAAGGGCATCGACGGCCTTGGCAAAGGCTTCGGTACAGAGGGTCTGGCCGTCGCCTTTGGCTCCAAAGTCGCTGACCTTTACCTGATTGTCGGGAAACACGGGGGCTGAAACTTCTGCCATCTTGAAAGGCAGATTGGCGGTGTACTGCCTGTAAGGATTGTCTGCATAGGCTGTCAATACCGCCATGACAGCAAGCAGAAACATTGTCATTTTTCTCATTGTTTTGGTATTTTAGTTAGGTAATTGATGATTTGGTGTCAAGGATTTCCTGCAAGGGCTTCTGAACGAACTCACGCTCCTGCATGTGGGGATGGGGGATGACGAGTGTGGGGGTAGAGAGTGTCAGGTCTCCATAAAGAAGGATGTCTATGTCGATGATACGGTCGTGATAAATACCGTCTGACGACTTCTGCTGTCGCCCCATTTCTCGCTCTATCTGCTGGGTTGTCTCCAGAAGCTGCCACGGAGACAGTTCTGTCTGCACGGCTATGGCAGCATTGACAAAGAGGTTGGAGGAGCTAAAGCCCCAAGGTTCAGTGACGTGGAGCGACGAACATCGCACCACCTCGCCTACCCTCTGCTTGATCAGTTCTACTGCACGGCGAATGTTTGCCTCCCTGTCACCGAGATTGGTGCCCAGGGAGAGATAGGTCAGCTCGCTCAATCGTCAACGATGAGCAGCGCATCGCCATAGCAGCCGAAACGATAGCCATGCTCTACCGCACGGTTATATGCCTCCATCACGATATCGTAGCCGCCGAATGCCGCCGTGGTCATCAGCATCACTGATTCGGGATGATAGAAGTTGGCCACCATACTGTTTGCCATGCCGAAATCATAGGGTGGGAAGATGAACTTATTGGTCCATCCCTCATACGCCTTCAGGAATCCGTCGGTACCTACCGCCGTCTCCGTGGCACGCATGGTGCTCACACCTACGGCACATACGCGATGACCGTCAGCCTTGGCTGTGTTGACAATGCGGCAAGCCTCATCGTCAACGTGCATCTGTTCGGAGTTCATCTTATGCTTGGTCAGGTCTTCCACTTCGATGGCTTCGAAATTGCCCAAACCGCAATGGACGGTGACATAAGCAAACTCTATGCCCCGTATCTCCATCAGCTTCATCAGCTCACGGCTGAAATGCAAACCGGTAGAGGGGGCTGTAACAGCTCCTTCATGACGGGCATAAATGGTCTGGAAGTTTTCCATGTCATCCTCGGTGGCATGTCGTTTGTCTACGATGTACCGGGGCAGCGGAGCCTCGCCGAGAGAGTACAACTCGCGCTTGAACTCCTCATGCTCGCAATCGTAGAGGAAACGGAGCGTTCTGCCTCGGCTGGTGGTATTGTCGATCACCTCTGCCACCATCGGTCCGTCCTCCTCAAAGAAGAGCTTGTTGCCGATACGTATCTTTCTGGCAGGCTCAACCAGTACATCCCACAGACGGAGCTCTTCGTTCAGCTCGCGCAGGAGAAACACTTCTATCTTGGCATCCGTCTTCTCCTTGGTTCCATAGAGACGGGCAGGAAAAACTCGCGTATCATTAAATACGAAGACGTCTCCCTCGTCAAAATAATTGACTATATCGCGAAAGCCAAGGTATTGCGGATTGCCGTCGGCATCCTTCAACTCATTGCCGTCGGCATCCTGCTTATACATATCTATCGTCTGACTCTTGCGATGGATGACCATCAAGCGACAGGCATCACGGCTGTAGACCTTCTCTACGGTTCCGTCAGGATTGTCAAAGGCACGGAAGACGGGCTCCAGTGCTACTTGGTTTTCGGGCAACTTAAACTTGAACTGTGATAATTTCATATTGATAGCTTTATGGTTTTCAACAATTTTCTTGAAGCCACTGTGGGAAGTCTTCCATAGTGACACAATCTTCTATCCGCACATCTCCAAGGCGCGTGCGGCAGAGAGAGGTAAGGAAAGCCCCACTCCCCAAAGCATAACCGATGTCACGGGCGAGGGCACGTATATAGGTTCCCTTTCCGCATTCCACACGGATGGACATCTGCATCTTCTGCGGGTCGAACCAAAGCAGCTCGATGGCATCTATCTGCAGCGTCTTGGCCTGCAGCTCTACGTCCTTGCCTTTACGGACGAGCTTGTAGGCACGGTCGCCATTCACCTTGCACGCCGAATAGGCGGGAGGCACCTGCTTGATTTCTCCGATAAACTGACGGAGGGTCTGCAAGATCAGCTCGCGGGTGACATGGGCTGTCGGATAGGTATGGTCTACCGTATGTTCACGGTCGAAACTGGCGGTAGTGGCTCCCAGCTGGAGGGTGGCTATGTACTCCTTGGTATGATACTGCAGGCTTTCTATCTGCTTGGTCTTCTTTCCCGTACAGAGTATCAGCACTCCTGTAGCCAAAGGGTCGAGCGTTCCGGCATGTCCCGTCTTGACCCTCTTGACGCCTACCTTCTTGGATATGAGATAGCGCACACGAGCCAAAGCCCCAAAGCTGGACATGTTGTAGGGTTTGTTCAGATATATAAATTCTCCTTCTATAAAATTCATAAGCGTTGGACAGCGTTTCTGAGAGATGGGGAGCTGTTAGCCTAACTGGTTGCAGACAAGGATGATGACTGCAACGATGGCGCAATAGATTCCGAAATAAATTAGCTTTCCCTTCTTGACGATATTGATCATCCACTTGCAAGCCAGACAGCCCGAGAGGAAAGCTGCCAGAAAACCGACGGTCAAAGGCAGTGCATCAATACCTCCGAAGGTCTCCTCTCCCTTCAGTCCCTTGACTACGTCGAGCAATGCCTCACCAAGGATGGGCGGTATCACCATCAGGAAGGAGAACTGGGCAAGACTTTCTTTCTTGTTGCCCAGAAGCAGACCGGTAGCAATGGTACTGCCCGAACGTGACAGACCTGGCATGACGGCACAAGCCTGTGCCAATCCGATGATGAAGGCATCCAGCATGCTGATATGCTCTTTCTGACGGGGTTTGGCATAATAAGAGAAGGTCAGCAGGGCGGCTGTCACCAGCAGCATGATGCCCACAATGAACAAACCGGAACCAAACACAGCCTCCACCTGGTCCTTGAAGAAGACTCCGACAACACCCACGGGTATCATGGAAACGATGATATTGAGCATGTATCGGGTCTCTGCGTTCATCTTGCCTTTGAAGATGCCACGGATGAGCCACTCTATCTCACTCCACAGAATGACAAAGGTACTTAAAACGGTTGCCACATGTACTGCCACGGTGAAGGCAAGATTCTCTTCTCCCTCAATACCAAAGAGGTAGGAGCCTATTGCCAGATGTCCGCTGCTGCTCACGGGCAGATACTCGGTCAATCCCTGAAGGAGTCCGAGTATAAGAGCTTGAATCCAATCCATCTATACTGTCAGTTTTTGGGTTTACGGATAACGGCATATATCATAGACACGAATCCCAGAAGACATACCACAGGAGCCACCTTGATACGGCGGGCACTGAAGATGTCGGGATTATAGGCTGTTTCCGTCGAGCCGGCACCGCTCATCAAAAGAAATCCAAGTACAACAATCACCATGCTGACAGCCAGCAGGATGTAGTTGACACGGTCAAAAGCAAAATTTTTCTTATTCATATAGCTATATAACATTAATGATTATCTTCGTTCTGTCTTTATATCTTATACAACTGTCCTGCCGTCATCTTCAGGAAACGGTTGACGGAGAAATAGGCACAGAGGATGGTGATGACCAAACCGAAAAGGAAGACGGAGGCTCCTACCACTGCCACGTCCTGCCAAGTAATGACAAGCAGGACGGAAGGCTCATAACGATAGAGTCCGTAGCCCAAGCCCGACAGGATGGCACAAGCAAAGATGGCTGCCACCACTCCTATCCAGACGGCATTGCGCAGGAAGGGCTTCCGGATAAATCCCCACGAGGCTCCTACTAACTTCATGGTATGTATGACAAAGCGGCGCGAGTAGACATCCAGCTTGACCATACTGCTGATGAGCGAGAACGACACGCAGGTGAGCAGCACTGCCAATACCAGCAGTACCATGTTGATTTTTTTCAGATTGTCATTGACCCTGTCCATCAAATCCTCCTGATATGCCACATCAATCACTTCCTGATGCTTGCGCAACTCCGGAATAATCCACTTCAGCGAATCGCGGTTGACATAGGCTGCCTTCATCTGTATCTCCAATGTAGCTACAAACGGATTGAAGCCCAAAAATTCTGACGGGTCTGCACCCATGGCTGCCGACTGTTCTTTCTTTGCCTGCTCCTTGCTGATATAGTCAATATTATGCGAATAGGGACGGTGATAGAGGTCTCGGCAGAGTCTATGAGCCTGATTGACACTCACATCATCACTGAGCATGACAGTTACCGTCAGGTTCTCCTTGACGTATGCCGACAGGTTCTGAGCCGTGAGCACAGAGAAGACCACCATACCTAATAGAACAAGCACCAAAGTAGTGCTGATGCACAATGTTACAGCCTGTAAGCCGTAGCGGCTACGGGTATTTTTTCGTTTCTTTCCCATTGGTTTTCGGATATAATCCACCTAATTTCCTGCAAAGGAACAAAAAAAAGTGCGAACATGCAACGTATTTAACAAGTATTAACCGCCATAATCCCCATTTTTTTCTTACCTTTGAACCCAAATTGCGAAACAACATGAGTACAGTGATTTATCCATCACCTATTTTTGGCCCTGTACACAGCAGAAGGCTGGGTATCTCGTTGGGCATCAATCTGCAACCAGCCGACGGAAAGGTTTGTACGTTTGACTGCATATATTGCGAATGTGGTTTCAACCACAACCACATCCCTACCCTGCCCCGTCCTACACGTACCGAAGTGGGACTGGCACTGAAGGAGAAACTGGAAGAGATGAAAACAAAGGGTATCCTGCCCGACGTGCTGACATTTGCCGGTAACGGTGAGCCTACCAGCCATCCCGACTTCGCCGGCATCATTGAAGATGCTATCTGGCTGAGAAACCGTTATTGTCCGGAAGCAAAAGTCAGCGTGCTGAGCAATTCTACGTTTATACATCGGGAGGAAGTGAGGAACGCTCTGATGAAAGTGGATAACAACATCCTGAAACTCGACACCGTAGACCCTGCCTATATTAAAAAGGTGGACAAACCGGCAGGACATTACGACGTGAACAGCATCATCGAAGGGATGAAGGCTTTTGAAGGACATCTGATTATACAGACTCTTTTCATGAAAGGCACTTCGGACGAAGGAGAGAATGTAGACAATACTGCGGATGAGTATGTATTGCCATGGCTGGAAAAGGTCAAGGAGATAGCACCCGCAGAGGTTATGGTATACACCATAGACCGAGAAACCCCTACCCCTTCCTTGCAGAAAGCCACGCCCGAAGAACTGGACCGCATCAAAAACATGGTGATAGCAGCCGGCATTCCCTGCACGGCATCCTATTAGACGTGGACTACTTACAACAAGCCCACTCAAAAAATCTCTTTCCCAACAACTTTGCGAACATTTTTACACAACAATCATGGAGAAATTAGTAATTAATAATTATGACGATTTTGCCGCTATGCTCGGCAAGCGCTTAGGCGTATCAGACTACGTAGAACTGACACAAGACAGAATCAACCTTTTTGCTGATGCTACCCTCGACCACCAGTGGATTCACGTGAATCCCGAAAAGGCTGCCGTCGAGAGTCCCTTTAAGTCGACCATAGCTCATGGCTACCTCACTCTTTCCATGCTGCCCCACCTGTGGAACCAAATCATTGAGGTAAACAACCTGAAGATGATGGTGAACTACGGCATGGACAAGATGAAATTCGGACAGGCTGTCAAATCGGGCGAATCTATCCGTCTGGTTACCGACCTACAGTCGATAGCCAATCTCCGCGGTACCGTAAAGGCTGAAATCAAATTCGCTATCGAAATCAAAGACCAAAAGAAGAATGCACTGGAAGGTGTTGCCACTTTCCTCTATTACTTCGAGTAAGTAATGTTCAAAAAAAACACAGAATGTATTTTTCTGAACATCACTAAATCTTACTCATTCGCTTCAATTTAGTTGTGAATGAGCTTTTGAGCACGCCCTGCAAGGGCATCAGTCCATAGCCCAGGGCAACGCCCTGGGTAACTTTTTGAGCACGCCCCGAAGGGGCAAAAGTTCATAGCCCAGGGCAACGCCCTGGGTAACTTGATGTATAGTATCTACGCCCTGTAAGGGCAAAAGTATAAATATACAGGCGATGAAGAAAAACACTTTTGCCCTTACAGGGCGAACATCGTTGGTTGAACCCACCCAGGGCGTTGCCCTGGGCTATGGACTTTTGCCCCTTTGGGGCGTAGCACCACTTCTGATACACAATCAATTTGAACTTGAAAGTTGAATTATTTACAGTTTACTGATGATTCCCAACTTCGTTGCACGGATAAAGTTCACGATATTCTGTATCTGAGGACCATCAGGCACCTGATCGACCACCTGATTGACTGCATCAAACACACTGGTCTGGCCATGGAAAATCAGACGGTAGGCATTGGCGATGTGGGCAATGATTTTCTCGTCTACTCCATAGTTGCGCAGTATGGTACTGTTCACTCCTCCATAACGCACTGGATTGTCCGTAGCAACAATGAAGGGAGGTATGTCCTTGCTGAAACGGGTTCCGCTCTGAATCATCACGGCATCACCTACACGCGAACCCGGGTTGGCAATGACACCGGATGAGAAGATGACACGGTCGCCAATGATACAGTCACCAGCAATCTTCGTTCCATATCCAAGGACGTTCATCACTCCTATCTTCACATCATGAGACACATGCACACCCTCCATCAGGAAGTTGCGGTTGCCGATAAGCGTCTGTCCGTCGCTGTGGGTAGCACGGTTGATGACAACATTCTCACGGAAGATGTTGTTATCGCCAATCACAAGCTGTGAAGGTTCTCCCGTAAAGTTGAAGTCCTGAGGCAATGCGCCCAATACGGTATTCTGGAATACGGTGTTGCCACTGCCCATACGTGTTCCGTTCATCACGCTGACATAGGGATAGATGACACAGTTGTCACCTATAACCACATCGTCTTCTATATATGCGAAGGGATAGATGGTCACATTGTTTCCAATCTTCGCTTTTGGGCTTACACAAGCCCTTTCACTGATATTGCTCATAATTATTTGTTTAAAAAGAAAAGCCTCACCCCCAACCCCTCTCCAAAAGAGAGGGGAGTAATTACCACATTGGATCATTTGATAGCATCGTCATCCAGACTCCCTATCAGCAAATCACTCCCCTCTCTCTT
>CAMAHD010000103.1 GCA_945834405.1 uncultured Prevotella sp.
AGATGGCCCAAACAAACGAAGATAGCTCAAACAAACGATTATGAACAAGAACCATATCATCATCAACATCGGAAGACAGATAGGCAGCGGAGGACACATCATTGCCCGACAGCTTGCCAGCGACTTCAACTGCAAGTTCTATGATAAGGAACTGCTGCAACTGGCTGCCCGCGAAAGCGGATTCAACAAGAAGTTCTTTGAACAGAATGACGAGCAGTGCGGGTTCTTCCGCTCCATTTTCCATATCCACGCTCCTCACGTAGGCGACAACAGCTTCTATGCCGACAGCATCTCGCAGGAGTCGCTGTTCAAATGGCAGAGCGATGCCATCAAAAAGGCTGCTGAAGAGGGGCCATGCGTTTTTGTCGGCAGATGTGCCGACTACGTCTTGAGGGACCTGAAGAACACCATCAACATCTTCATCACTGCCGACCTGGAGGAACGCATACAGCTGGTATGCCAACGAAGCGGATGTGACACCGACACCGCACGCAAACTGATTGCACACGGAGAGAGCAAAAGAGCTTCCTATTACAACTTCTATACGGGAAAGAAATGGGGGCACAGCGAGAGCTACGACCTCTGCGTCAACTCGTCACGGCTGGGCATCGACGCTACCGCCAACCTGCTGCGCGACTTCATCGAAAGCCTTTGTCAGTCTTCATAGTTGTGGGTGATATTGTGGCGCACATACGCATGGTGGCCATACAAGGCTATCACCAAGAAGCAGACCAGCGGAACGATGAAGGAGAGATGGGTGGAAGGAAGTCCCAGCAAATGGATGTCTGAGTCGATGATGGCTGCCTGGATGGGAGGAAAGACCGAACCACCCAAGATGGCCATAATCAAACCGGCACCTGCCACCTTGACGCCCTCGCCAAGACCGCGCAAGGCGATACCATAGATGGTAGGGAACATCAAGGACATGCAACCGCTGACCGCCACGAGGCAGTAAAGACCGTTGCGACCCGTGAAGAAGATGACACCCACCACTGCTGCCGAAGCAATGATAGCGAGGATGGAGAGAAGTCGGCCGGGTTGGATATACTTGAGAAACCAGGTGCAGATGAAACGGCTGAAGGTAAAGAGTACCAACGCCACAATATTGTATTTCTGTGACAATATCTCAGCTCCGCGCTCGTCTAATCCTTCTTCCATAAACACGCGCGTACCATATTGTATAATAAAGGTCCAACAGGTTACCTGCGCTCCGACATAGAAGAACTGGGCAATGACTCCCTCACGGTAGTTCTTCACGTGAAGCAGCTTGCGGAGCGTTTCCAACATACTCTTGTCAGAATGGGTATCGGCATCCATCGGCATCTTCAAGATACGGATGACAACCAGCAGCATCAGGATGATGATACCGATAAAGAGATAGGGCTGGATAAGTACCTGAAGGTCGTGGTTCTTCACAATCTCAAACTGAGCTTCCGTCAGATCCATGCGACCATCGGAATCCAAAGGACTCATACGCGCCTGAACAAAGTGCATGGCTACAAACATGCCCGTCAGGGCACCGATGGGGTTGAATGCCTGAGCAAGGTTAAGACGCTGAGTGGCTGTCTCCTCACTGCCCATGCAATAGATATAGGGATTGCAACTCGTTTCCAAGAAAGAAAGGCCGCAGGTCATCACAAAATATGCCAGCAGGAAGGGAGGATAAATGCCGAGCGACTTGGCGGGGAAGAACAGCAACGCGCCGACAGCATATAAACCCAACCCCATCATCACGCCAGCCTTGAACGAGTATTTCTGAATGAACATGGCGGCAGGGAATGCCATCACGAAATAACCCAGATAAAAGGCTACCTGAACCAATGCGCCCTCCGTGACACTCATCCTGAATATCTTAGAAAAGGCTTTCACCATCGGAGTAGTCACATCATTGGCAAAACCCCAAAGGGCAAAACAGGACGTGATAAGTATAAAGGGTACAAGGAGACTGACGCCATTCTTGCGCAGCAATCCGTCGGTAGAGTTTGATTCCATGCTATTCTGATTTGATTAGATAGTTGATGATTATTCAGATTTGATCGTTGCTCATGATTCTGATTTTCCAATAGACCATGATTCTGATTTGTTCATGCTTGCAAAAGTACAAATTTATTTCCATTCATCCACCTTCTTCTCCATTTATTTTTACATTTCCCACGCTTCCTGCGTCTTTTTTCAGGCTTCTGATACCTTTTATGGAAAAGATTTGCTAATTTTGCAGCTGTTAATCCTACCACTAAGAAGGATTTCAACAGCAAGTCTATACATAATAGTTACTACTAAACGATTTTACCATTCCTGACATGAAAAAGTTGCTCTCTCTACCCCCTAACCTCGTGGGGTGTTTTCATGACATCACGGGTTTGGACAGCAGGAATTTCTTCTGCACCCATGACCCTATCGGACATAAACTGGGTTCCGGCGGAGGAACCACCTGGCTGCTCGAACAGTGCTTCCTGAACGAAGATGCCGGCATCAGCAGGCAGAAAGATGCGGAAGACGACTGGCTGAACAGCATGGAAGACCCTGACGACAAGGCTTTCGGAAAATGGCTCGCACGCGAAAAACGCATACTGCTGCATGCCGGAGGACAAAGCCGACGACTGCCCGCCTATGCGCCTTCGGGTAAAATACTGACGCCCATACCCGTGTTCAGATGGGAAAGGGGACAGCAGCTGTCACAGACCTTGCTCGACCTGCAACTGCCTCTCTACGAGGAACTGATGAAGGCGACTCCGGACAATATCCACACCATGGTGGTCAGCGGAGACGTGTTCATACGCTCCAACGGACAAGTGCCGGAGATTCCCGATGCCGACGTCGTTTGCTTTGGGCTTTGGCTCAACTCGTCCATCGCCAAGAATCACGGAGTATTCGTCAGCGACCGACGTACACCCAACATCATGAAACGGATGTTGCAGAAACCCTCTGTCAAGACGCTCAACGAACTCCAGCAAACAGACTTCTATCTGACCGACATCGGCGTGTGGATGCTCAGCGACAGGGCTGTAGAGTGTCTGCGCAAACACTCCAGGAAAGCGGGGGCAAGGGTTGAATATGACCTGTACGGAGAGTTCGGATGTGCCCTCGGCACAGACCCGCTCGTCGTGGACGAAGAACTGAAACAGCTGACGGTGGCTGTGATTCCCCTGCCCGGAGGCGAGTTCTATCATTACGGTACCAGCAGAGAGATGATTGCCTCAACACTGGCGGTGCAGAACCTCGTCAACGACCAGCGTGAAATCATGCATCACGGACGCAAACCACACCCCTCTATCTTCGTGCAAAACGCGCATACAGACATCTGCTTCAATGAAAGCAACACCCATGTATGGATAGAAAACAGCTGGATTGGTGAGGGATGGAAACTCTCCGACACACATATCATCACGGGCGTTCCAAAAAACAACTGGAACATAGAACTGGAATCCGGTTACTGTATCGACATCGTACCCATCAGAGAGGACGAATATGCCGTCAGACAATATCATGTAGATGACCGTTTTGCAGGAACCGAGCAACAGGAAGACCTGTTCCCCTTGGTCAAGGGCATCGATACCATAGAGGCCATCCTCAACGGTGCCCCTGCCGACAAGTATATCAGCGCAGAGGAGATTTCGAATACCGCCAACCTCCGACGTTTAGTGGCTCAAAGAAGACAGATGCGCAACGAAAACTGGAGACAGCTGGCTGACAACTATCGCCACAGCGTCTTCTACCAGCTGGACCTGGAGGATGCTGCCCGGGCATTCCGCGAGACTGGCATCGACACGCCCAAGCCACTGCCCGACACGGCACCCCTGATGACACGTATTCACGACGCAATGTTCAGGGCTTCACTCAATCATGACGAGCAGCAGGCAAACAAAGCATTCTCGCTGCTGCGCGAAGGACTGACGGCAACGGTGCTCAGCCGCCGACAGCATCCCGTCAAGTCGGTATATGACGACCAGATTGTATGGGCACGAAGCCCCGTACGCATCGATATCGCGGGAGGATGGACAGACACCCCACCCTTCTGCCTCATGGAAGGCGGCGACGTGGTGAACCTCGCCATCGAACTGAATGGCCAGCCACCGCTGCAAACCTATATCAAACCCTGCAAGGAACCTCATATCGTATGCCGAAGCATCGACCTGGGAGCTGTCGAACATATCGAGACCTATGAACAGCTGGCAGACTTCAACCACGTGGGGAGTCCTTTTTCCATACCCAAGGCAGCACTGGCTCTCGCGGGTTTCCTGCCTGACTACTGCGACGAAGCGTTCCCTACCCTCAAGGCTCAGCTGGAACACTTCGGATGCGGCATCGAACTGACACTGCTTTCTGCCATTCCTGCAGGCAGCGGTTTGGGCACCAGCTCCATACTGGCTGCAACCGTCCTGGCTGCGGTCAGCGACTTTTGTTCGCTGGCATGGGACAAGAGCGAGATTGGCAAACGAACACTGGTATTGGAACAGCTGCTGACAACGGGAGGCGGTTGGCAAGACCAGTTCGGAGGCATCTACGGAGGAGTCAAGCTGCTGCAGTCGCAGAAAGGATTTGAACAGACACCACTGCTGAGATGGCTGCCCGACGGCATCTATACCCAACCTGACTATGCACAGTGTCACCTGCTTTACTATACGGGCATCACCCGCACTGCCAAGACCATACTCGCCGAAATCGTCAGAAGGATGTTCCTCAACCAGCATGACCAGCTACGCCTGCTCCGACAGATGAAGAATCATACGATGGATATGTACGAGGCCATCCAGCGACAGGACTTCAAGCTCATGGGCGCATTGGTCAAGAAGACATGGGAACAGAACCAACGGCTCGACAGCGGCACCAACCCCGATGCCGTAAAAGCCATCACCAACCAGATTGACGACCTGTGCCTGGGGTACAAGCTGCCCGGAGCCGGTGGCGGCGGCTACCTGTACATGGTTGCTAAAGACCCCGAAGCTGCGGCACGCATCCGTCAGATTCTTGGGCCCAATCCTCCCTACCCCAACGCCCGATTCGTCGACATGAGGCTCAGTACACATGGATTGCAAGTCAGCAGAAGCTAAGGTTTTTATCATATTTCAGCATTATGTGCCAAGTACAGCTATTTTTCCATCCGACTGTCTTACCAGTATCGTTGGGCTCTGAAGTCACAGTTAGACGACTTTGTAGGCAAGAGCGCCGTCAGCATCGGTATCGGTGCTGCCTTCTGACAAGCGTCTTTTGCTTGTGTCAAGGAAGTTTCCAAGGCTGAGACATAGGGTTTTAGTGATGGTAAAAAGATAGCTTTCTTGACCTCCAGACTTCTTCAACCTCCTTAATTTGCGAGAATGGAATTCAGAACACCAGTGGATATTCCACATCCCTTATTTCAACTGGAGCCCCAAGAGCGTATGCTTTGTGTGGGCTCTTGTTTTGCTGACCGTATGGGGAGTCTGCTTCACGACGATGCCTTCCTCACCACGGTCAACCCCTACGGCGTGATGTACAATCCCGCCAGCATCCTGCACACCGTACGAAGGGTTCTGCAGGAACAACCCCAGCTATGTCCCGACACCGTACTGCTCACCATGGGCACCAACCATGTCTATCGACTCAAGGAAAACGGCGAGATAGTAGACAACTGTCAGAAACGACCTGCCGCACTCTTCCGGGAGGAGGCTCTGGGCATAGGCGAATGTGTTCACTGTCTCCGGCAGACAGCCGCCTTGCTGACAGAGCGCAATCCCCGGGTAAACATCCTTCTGACGGTAAGCCCTATCAGATATGCCAAATACGGTTATCATGGCAGCCAGCTGTCAAAGGCAACACTGCTGCTGGCGGCAGAGTGTGTGGCAGGGGGCAACATCAGTTATTTCCCCGCCTACGAGATTGTCCAGGACGAACTGCGCGACTACCGTTTCTATGCCGAAGACATGCTCCATCCTTCCCCTCAGGCTGTCACGTATATCTACGAACGATTTGCCGAAACCTACTTCAGCGATGCTACCCACGCCTTCCTGAGAGAGTGGCGACCGCTGAGAGCTGCCCTTGCTCACCGCCCCTTACACCCCGAATCGGAGGAATATCGGCAGTTCTTGGATAAAACTATGTTAAAAATAGCGGTTCTTTCAGAAAAATATCCGAACTTTGCACTACCGAACAAGTAGCACACGTACATGAAATATACCATCGAAAAGATTGCGACCCTGCTGGGTGCAAGACGCATTGGCGAAACCGATGCCAATATCGGCTGGATTCTTACCGACAGCCGCTCTCTCTGTTTTCCGGAAGAAACCCTCTTCTTTGCCCTACGCACAGCACGGGGCAACGGTCATGATTACATACCAGAACTCTACCGACGCGGTGTTCGCAACTTTGTGGTCGAACAGTTGCCGGCTGACAGGGGGGAAGGCTTTGCTGATGCCAATTTCCTGAAGGTGGTCAGCTCGCTGGAAGCCTTGCAGCGACTGGCAGAACGCCATAGGGACGAGTTCAATATTCCCGTTGTGGGCATAACGGGCAGCAACGGAAAGACGATGGTCAAGGAGTGGCTCTATCAGCTGCTGTCACCCCAGATGGTAGTGACACGCTCTCCGAAAAGCTACAACTCTCAGATAGGTGTTCCACTTTCGGTTTGGCTGCTCGACGAAACAACCCAGGTGGCTCTCTTCGAGGCAGGCATCAGTCAGCCAGGCGAGATGCAGGCTCTGCGCGACATCATACAGCCAACCATCGGCATACTGACCTCCATGGGGCATGCCCATCAGGAAAACTTCCGCTCGATGGACGAGAAATGTCAGGAGAAGATGGCTCTTTTCCATGATGCCAAAATCATCATCTACAATGCTGACGACGAGATAGTCAGCCGTGGCATCCGCCGAGCAGGCTTCAAGGCAGAGAAACTGTCATGGAGTCGCGAAAACCCTCGCTCTGCCTTCTTTATCAGAAAGATTGCAACCGAGCAGAACAGCACACTGATACATTACGTTTTCCGACAGGAGACGGAGGGTGTCTACCGCTTGCCGTTCATCGACGAGGCATCGGTGGAGTGTTCTCTGGCATGTGCCTGCACTGCCCTTCATTTAGGGCTCACTCCTGAGCAGCTGGAACAAAGGATGCAAGCGCTCGAACCCGTCGCCATGCGTCTGGAGGTGAAAGAGGGACAGCACGACTGCACGCTTATCAACGACTCCTACAACAGCGACGTCAGCTCCTTAGACATCGCCCTCGACTTCATGAGCCGACGCACCGATGCCAAGAGTCTGAAACGCACCCTGATACTCAGTGACATTCAACAGAGCGGCATGACTCCCGCCCAACTCTACCCCATGGTTTCAGAATTGGCAGAGAAGAGAGGAGTAGAAAAGTTCATCGGCATCGGTCCCCACCTGAAGCAACATGCCGACAGTATCCATATCAGCGAAAAGTTCTTCTTCAGCGATGTCACTCAGTTCATCCACTCCGAGGTGTACCGCTCCCTCCATCATGAGATGATACTCATCAAGGGAGCCCGCTGCTTCGGCTTCGACCATATCACGGAACTGCTGGAAAAGAAGGTTCATGAAACCATCCTCGAAGTCAACCTCAATGCCGTAGTAGCCAATCTGAACCACTATCGTTCCATGATGAAACCCGAGACGAAGATTATCTGCATGGTCAAGGCCGATGCTTACGGCGCAGGTGCCGTTGAAGTGGCAAAGACCTTGCAGGAACATCGGGTAGACTATCTGGCCGTTGCCGTTGCCGACGAAGGTGTCACCCTGCGTAAGAATGGCATCACGGGCAATATCATCGTCATGAATCCCGAGATGACGGCGTTCAAGACCATGTTTGACTACGATTTGGAACCAGAGGTTTACAGCTTCCGACTGATGGATGCCCTCATCAAGGCAGCCGAGAAAGAAGGTATCACCAGCTGGCCCGTACACATCAAACTGGATACAGGCATGCATCGCCTGGGCTTCGACCCCGTAAACGACATTCAGGAAGTCATCCGTCGTCTGAAGCATCAGGATGCCATCATCCCCCGTTCGGTCTTCTCCCATTTCGTAGGGAGCGACAGTGATGATTTCGACCACTTCTCTGCCCTTCAGTTCGAACGCTTCGATACTGCCAGCCGTCAGTTGCAGGCAGCCTTCCCACACAAGATTCTGCGACACATCTGCAACAGTGCCGGCATCGAGCACTTCCCCGAGCGCCAGTTGGATGCCTGCCGTCTGGGCCTGGGTCTCTACGGCATAGACAGCCGCGACAACCACATACTGAATACGGTCAGCACCCTGAAGACCACCATTCTCCAGCTGCGCCATGTCCCCCGTGAAGAAACGGTAGGTTATAGCCGCAAGGGCATCCTCCAGCGCGACAGTATCATTGCCGCCATCCCCATTGGCTATGCCGACGGACTGAACCGCCATTTAGGCAGGGGAGCCTGCTACTGTCTGGTGAACGGCAAGAAAGCGCCCTACGTAGGCAATATATGTATGGACGTGGCGATGATAGACGTGACCGACATTCCCTGTCACGAGGGAGACAGCGTGGAAATCTTCGGCGAGCATCTGCCCGTCACCGTCCTCTCCGACGTGCTGCAGACCATTCCCTACGAAGTGCTTACAGGCGTATCTGGGCGTGTGAAAAAGGTTTATTTCCAAGATTAAGTCATTTCAAAGCGAATGTGATGACATCACAGACCATCACCTGGCATCAACAAAGGAATACATCCATGACATGGCAAAAACACAACATATTTAAATGATAATGCCATAAAAAAGGGTGTATTTCCATGAGAATGCAAAAAAAATGACTGGAAAGCGTTGCGATATAAATAATTAATCGTATCTTTGCACAAACAAATTACCCTACTAACATGCTGAAAACCTAACAAATACTATTATTATAAACGAATGAATGCTATTAAAACAACCAAGATGACCAACTATCGTTGGGTCATTTGCGCAATGTTGTTCTTGGCAACAACAGTGAATTACATGGACCGTCAGGTACTCTCCCTGACCTATCCGGGCGAAGGTGGCATCCAGCAAGAGTTTGGATGGAGTGACGAAAACTACGGTACCATCACCGCCTATTTCTCTATTATCTATGCCCTGTGCATGCTCTTTGCCGGTAAGTTTGTCGACTGGATGGGCACCAGCAAAGGTTATCTTTGGGCAATCTTTGTATGGTCAACAGGTGCTGTTCTTCATGCTTTCTGCGGTATTGCCACCAGCGGTATCGTTGCAGGCGACTGGCTGGTAGGCTTCGAAGGAGCCAAGGAGGTGCTTCGCGAATTCTCAGCCTCAGGAGCTGCCGATGCCATGCTGACCATCTCTACCGTCAGCGTCTATCTCTTCCTCGGAGCTCGCTGTATTCTCGCCTTGGGTGAAGCCGGCAACTTCCCTGCTGCCATCAAGGTTACAGCCGAGTACTTCCCCAAGAAAGACCGTGCCTATGCTACCGCCATCTTCAACAGCGGAGCTTCTGTAGGTGCCCTCATTGCTCCCTTCACCATTCCCGTGCTGGCCAAGTTCTTCGGCTGGGAGATGGCGTTCATCGTTATCGGTGCACTGGGTTACATCTGGATGGGTTTCTGGATTTTCCTCTATAAGAAGCCTAACCAGAACCCCAAGGTGAATGAGGCAGAGCTGACCTACATCAACCAGGACATCGACACGACAGCCGACCCCAAGGATGCCAACGACGAAGGTCCTTCCATCGGCTTCCTGCAGTGCTTCACCTACCGTCAGACATGGTCGTTCATCGTAGGTAAGTTCATGACCGACGGCGTATGGTGGTTCTTCCTCTTCTGGACACCTGCCTATCTGAAGTCTCAGTTCGACATCAACCCCACCGACGTAGAGGGTATGGTTCTTATCTTCGTGCTCTATCTCATCACCATGCTGAGCATCCTGGGCGGAAAGTTGCCTACCTACTTCATCAACCACGGCATGAATCCTTATGCAGGCCGTATGCGTGCCATGCTTATCTTTGCATTCTTCCCCCTCCTGGGTCTGGTTGCCCAGCCTCTTGGCGGCGCGTTCAACACACCTTGGTTCCCCATCATTCTGATTGGTATCTTGGGTGCTGCCCACCAGTCATGGTCAGCCAACATCTTCTCTACCATCGGTGACATGTTCCCCAAGTCAACCATTGCAACCATCACCGGTATCGGCGGTATGGCTGGTGGTGTCGGTTCATTCCTTATCAACAAGGGAGCCGGTGCGCTCTTTACTTATGCAGAGAACCAAGGCGAGGCATTCACCTTCTTTGGCTTTGACGGCAAACCTGCCGGCTACATGATTATCTTCTGCATCTGTGCCGTAGCATACCTCGTAGGTTGGGTTATCATGAAGGCACTTGTTCCCAAGTACAAGCCCATCATCGTAGAATAAGCTAACATAATCCCATCATAACAAGGGGGTGCGCCAGATTTCTGATGCACCCCCTTATTCATTATAAGTCTTCACCGCTTTACCTTCCCGATGCATTTCCGGACACATACCCATTTTATTGACTGTGACAAAGGGTGTGGTACGACCGTGACAACAGCCTTGTCAACAGACAGAAAAAAGCCCCAAAAAATGAAGGCGGCTTCATTGCCTTACGAAGGCGGCTTCATCAGTCATCGAAGGCACCTT
>CAMAHD010000104.1 GCA_945834405.1 uncultured Prevotella sp.
TGGGAGACAGCCGTCCCGTCGACGAAAAGGGCTTTACCCTTAGTTGGCCGCTCGGTCAGGGCACCGACGATGCCACGTCTGCCGAGGTGAAGACGGAAGGTCTGTTCAGCGTGGCTGAGTTTGACTATGGAAAGATGACCGTCTCTACGCAGCGCGCTGCGGGAGCGTCCCAGCAGACACTCTATAAACCCCTTAACAATAATGCAGGTTCTGCCAATGAAGACGATGCCCTGACCTTTACCATCAAACCCAAGAAAGGTCTGACGTTTACTCCCTCCAGCTTCAGCTTCGAGTCCAGCCGTTGGGGAACCAATGGTGGCAAATTCGACGTGGTGGCTATCAGTGGTGGGCAGCGCACGGTGCTTGCCACAGGTATCTCTCCTGCCCGAAACAACGAGTTTGATGCGCTGTCCTACAACCTGTCGCAGGTGACCGTAGGCGATGACGGACTGGTTCTGAAAATCTATGTCTATGGCTTGGCTTCTAACAAGGAGTATGGTTTCGGCCACGTGGTGGTTACGGGTGATGTGAGCGGAACCCCCGAGGCTGTTCCCACCTATACCATGAGTGTACAGCTGGGAATGGAAGGTGCAGGTAGCGTGTCGTGCAATCCCGCAGGAGCTGAGTTTGACGATGGTACCCAACTCACCGTCAAAGCCACTGAGAACTTTGGTTGCCACTTTGTAGAATGGTCAGATGCAGAGGGAAACCGTGTGTCGACCGACAATCCCTATACCTTTGAGATTCATGCCAATACTGTATTGGTGGCACAATATACAAAGACTCCTGTATATGCCCTGCATCTGAAGTTGGAGGGTGGTGCCAACCCCAATCTGGTTCAGTTCGCTCCGACAGGCAATGTTGTGGAGGGTGTGCATTATTACGAAGAGGGAACAGATGTGAAACTAACCACTTTGAACAACCGCATCCTCACCTTTACCAATTGGGAAGACAACTCTACACTGACTGAGCGCGACGTGAAGATGGATGGAGAGAAGAATCTGACCGCTACCTTTGCCGCTGCCGACTATATCGTAGGCTGGGATCTCTACTTAGATGCACCTAAGAATGACCGTTCGGCTGACTATGCCTCCGATTCGGAAAATACGGGTATGCTGTCGCTGCGCAATGCCGAAGGCGAGACCACCAGCTGGCTTGCCAATGGAGTGGCAACAGGCAAAGTGCAAGGTCGCTATGGCATCCGCGTATGGCGCCCCATTGCCGACAACTGGTATTTCGAGATTTCCTTCTCTTCCAAGGGCTATCAGAACTTGAAGCTCTCTGCTGCTATGGGCGATGACTATAATGCCTACAGCATCATCCATCCCGAATACAGTATTGATGGAATCAACTACACCTCGTTTGGAACTTACGAGTTGCCCAACAGAGGCTGGACTGACGGAGAGTTTGAGCTTCCGGCAGAGGCCAGCAACCAGGAACGTGTGTATATCCGTTTCATGCCCGACTATGAATCGCCCAAGGTAGGCGTGGAGAGTGCCAACGACGGCACCATGCTCACCGATGTCTTTGTGCTTGCTGAACCGATGGGCACGTCTGACGTGTTGCCCGTATTGCAATCCAGCAATCCAGCCAATGGTGCTGCCGGAGTGAGTGCCAGTGGCTCCGTCATCCTCACCTTCGACAATAAGATTAAGGCTGGCTCTGGTGCTGCAACCCTCGATGGTGAGCAGATCATGCCGGTTATCAGTGGCAAGACTGCCATCTTCAGATACAGCGGACTGAAATATAACACAAGCTACACCTTTACCATGCCTGAGGGCGTACTGACCTCGCGCAGCGGCAAACCTGTAGCCGCCGCTGAGCTTACCTTCACTACCATGGAACGCATCCAGCCAGAGCCTCGTCTCTATGATGCCGTTGTGGCACAAGACGGTTCGGGTGACTACACGTCGTTGCAGGCTGCCATCGATGCCGCTCCTGCAGGTCGTGCCAAACCTTGGCTGATTTTCGTGAAGAACGGCAATTATAATGAGCATATCGATATTGCCGAAACAAAGACCTACCTGCATATCATTGGTCAGGACAGAGACAAGACCGTCATCCTTGACAACCGTCTGGCGGGTGGCGACAATGCCTATCATGTAGACCTCGGTGCGACAGTGGTGGTCAAGGCTGCCAACACCTTCTTCGAGAACATTACCCTCGAAAACAGCTATGGTCACGAGAAGCAAGCAGGTCCGCAGGCTCTTGCCCTCAATACCAAGGCCGACAGGGTGGCACTGAACAATGTGGCTCTGCTCTCTTATCAGGATACGTGGATTACTACATCCACCTCCAACAATAGACACTATATCAAGAACTCTGTCATCGAGGGTGCCGTAGACTTCATCTACAATTCGGGCAACGTCTATCTGGATGGCGACACCATTGAAATCAACCGTCCTTCGGGCGGCTATATCGTTGCTCCCAGCCATGCGGCCGACGTGAAGTGGGGTTATGTGTTCATGAACAATGTCATCCGTCCGCGCCAGGGTGTCGAGGTGAGCGATGTATGGCTGGGTCGTCCTTGGCACAACTCGCCCAAGACGGTATTCATCAATACCCAGACATTTGTGAATATCCCGGCAGCGGGATGGTTCGACCATATGGGTGGACTGCCTGTGCTCTGGGCAGACTACAACACGGTTGATGCCAACGGAAATCCTGTAGACCTCTCCCAGCGCCGCGACACGTATTGGAAGGAAGAGAACGGCGAGAAGGTTTATGGTCAGGCCAAGAACTATCTCACAGCCGAAGAGGCTGCCCAGTATACAGTGAAGAATGTGATGGGTGGCGATGACAACTGGCAGCCAGATATGCTCTGCGAGGCCTGTGAGCCTCCGGTAGTCAGCGGTCAGGGTTCAACGCTCTCTTGGTCGGCTGTTCCGTATGCCATCTGCTATGTGGTGACACGCAACGGCGAGGTAGCCGGATTTACCACAGAGACCTCCTTCGAGGGCTATACTGATGGTGACAACTGGCAGGTGCAGGCTGTCAATGAGTTTGGCGGATTGAGCTTGAAGGCTGGTGTCAACGTGAATACGAGCATCAGCCAAACAGCTGGCGAATCTGCCATGCCGATGGCTGTCTATCGGCTTGACGGCACTCGTCAGAAGGCTCCGCAGAGCGGATTGAATATTGTTCGCATGAGCAATGGTCAAGTGAATAAAGTAATAGTAAAATAAAAGATAGCAAGGCGGGGATGTTTCTCCGCCTTGTTTGTATTTCCCAAAGGATTATAATAAGAAAGGCACAATTACCAGACACCTTGTTATTCATGGTGTCTGGTAATTTTATTCCTTGGAAATGACAAAATGCTGTTCTACAGAATTCATACCATACCAGCATCCAAATGCTCCTTGTATATTGGAAAATATATTGACAGAAGGCGATAGAAAGAAGTTGGAGGATAGTGAGATGTTCTTGGTGAAATCGCTCCAGAACTCAAAGGCTCTTTCATCTATGGATGCCACCTTTACTGATACAGAATCACCTATGTGAAAATACGGAGTATACTGAATGCTGTCGGTAAGAGCCCTTCCTCTATAGACCGGTATCTCGGCATAGTCCCCAAACGTTACGTTACACAAACTTCCTAAGAAAGCAGCCGAATATTGAGAAATCCGACTGCCCACTCTGCTGAATAATTGATAATAATTGATTTGGTCATGAGTGTCAGTGAGACAAGCGGTTATCTGACAGAGGGAGTCACTGGAAGACTGAAGCCCAAGCTTGAAATCAACTTGAGGCGCATTGTCGGGTATCGTGGTTACGCCAGAAGCAATCAAATCGTCTTCCTCGATGGTGAGATAATATGTAGAACCAGCCTTTCCTCTCATATTTCCTGTCGTATAGATATAAGGAGGAAAATATCGGTCATCGTATTTGCCGGTAAGAACTACAGAATCTACTCCGTTGCTGACCGTTACTTTAGCCCACTTGACGATATAATCACTCAGGTCGTTCATTGGTACATAATCACTGCTTATCGGAAGTGACCGAGTGAGAATGACTACAGGAAATCCACCATCTTCAATCCATCCCTCTACGACCATCTGAGATTGCGATTCTTTGAATACGTCATTGTCGCAAGCAGCTAATGTCGTGGCAGAAAGCAAGAGGACAGCCATCCTGAACCACTGAGTCAAGTTGTTGAGGAAAGAAACGGTGCGTTCTTGATAAGTCATAGACACATATTTGTTAATTGGCAAAAGCGCCGTGTGATTAAAATTTACAGAAATAGCTGACGGAAGGTAGAGCAAACATGACAAATGACACTTCCTTGAAGCCGATTTTCCCATCTTTGGTCGTCTTAATATGATAGAAGAGATTGTTAGCATGGCATGTGGCATTATAAAGAGAAAAATTGATGCCCTGCTCTCTTAATCGCTTTCCCTTCCATCGGTAATTGACCGAGAGGTCCAGTCTGAAATATGGTTTAAGCCTGGCACCATTATGGCTGCCATATTGTGTAACTACATACCCATTGACCAATGCTATTGACTTGGGGGCAGTAAAAGGAGTGCCAGAGGCATACACGGCAGAGGTACTGAAACTCCATTTCTTGCTGTATGCGTAGGTGGCAACAGCATTCATTTCGTATGGTCTTTCATGGTTGGCAGGAAAAGAGCCATTAAGTTTGCCGCCATTCTGTTGATAGGTTCTTCTTGCATGGGTATAAGAAAGGTCAATCCATCCCGTCAGTTTTCCCGAACATTTGTTTACCATCAGCGAAAAGCCATAATTCTCACCCTTCCCCTGTTCTATCCATTGGTTTAAATCGTATTCTTTGTTGATAAAGTCAAGGAGGGTTCCGGTATACTCCATTTGTTTGGTCAAACGCTTATAAAAGATGTCTGCGGTCAGTCTGTAGCGTCGTTTCATGACAAAAGAAGAAACCGTCATCTGAACACCTGTGGCAGACTGAGGTCGGTAATCATTGTCTGCCATGAGCCAGAACTCAGTGGGTAATCCTGCATCAGAGAAACCTGTCTGGAAAAGATACTGGTGTCTTCTGAACATAGAAAGCGAGAATTGGTATTGTTCGCTCTCCCGCATCAATACTACGTGAGGGTCTACAGCAAATGGCTGCTTATATCCATGAATGAAATAGAAAGGGATTCTGGCTCCTGCCGACAAAGTAAGAGTGCTGTTCAGGGGTATTTGATAGTCGGCAAACAGACCTCCCTCCCATGCGCGTTGTTCCGTTGCTTGTTTGGTGGTTTCAACGAAACTGGCATCTGCATTGAGTTGTTGCGGTTGCACGAAATGCCTGCATATCTCTCCTCCCAGCTTCCACCGTCCTTTCTCCGTCGCAATTTTCCATCCGGCATCCGTTCGGTATGAAGGCAGAAAGAAACTCAGCTTGTCCATATCCAATCCAAAACGATTGCGATAGGAACTGACATATGCGGTCTGTCTGACATTCAATCCGTTCCATCTGCATTGCCAATGGAGCGCCCCCATCACATTAGACCATTTGGCTTTTAGATTAGCCATGAAGTTTCTGTCGCCAAACTCTCCGTCATCCTTCCCCATATACCAGTCAATCATCCATAGGTTTTTATCATTGTGCCTATAGACTATGGTAGCATTAGCGTCATAGAATCCGTATTTCAGTTGAGAATCATCCATCTTTAGCCAAGCGCCATAGAGCATATTAATATAGGAGGTTCGGAAAGAGAGATGCAATGCCGTCTTTTTTCCTATCGGTGCATGAACGGTAGCCTGTGAAGCAATGAGACCTGCTGAGGCCTCTCCATGTATCGTATCTGGTACGATGGTGTCTGTCTCCATGGCGAGTGTACCTCCCAGCTGGTTTGCCGCCTCTCCGTTGTCGATAGTCTTGGAGATATGCATGGTTGAGAAATGGGGTGCATTGAACACGGAGAAAAAGCCAAGCAGATGGTTTACATTGTGAATGCCAACTCCATTGATGTTGACCGTATTATGGCTACTTTCACAACCTTGTATATGAATGCCGCTTGTACATTCGGCATTCGTCTGAATGCCTGGCAGCATCTGAGCATAATGAATGGGGTCGGCATTGCCCAATAACTTGGGCAGCTCATCCATCATCTGCATACGCCATCTGAAATCACCATGTGCATCCACCTTGATGCCCGAAGTGTATCGATGTGACGAGACGACGGTACTATCCAAATTCACACTCCACACTTCCACTGAGTCGTTTTGCGCCATAAGGGCAAAAGAGGTGGAAATGGAGAGTGTGAGAAATGAAAACCTCAGGGACAGAATCCTCATGAGTATATGTATCTGTTTACCAGTCTTACCAGTCAATCCGCTCGTCTAAAAGGTCAGCATACTTGTTTGCAAAGGTCTTGAAGGCATCAATGGTTGTCTTGAAGTCACGGTCGTTGAAGAATGCCTCAAAAGTGCTGTAGGAAGAACCGTCGTAGAACTTCAGCACAGGCTCTGCTGTCCAATAACTGTAATTCCATTCTTTCTCCTCAAAAGGTTCCATGACAACTGAAGCCTGTTTGGTGCCATTCCCATCGTAGAATAAATAAAGGTCTGTCAGTGAATTGGCTTGGTTAAGATAGGATTTGAAACTGCTTTCCTTTTCTTCGTTGTCATAGGCTTGTTCCATATAATCGGCATATTTTCTGATGTCGGAAATGGTACCTTGTATCTGTATCTTGCCGATAACATCAAGTTTGACAAAGGCATTCTTAGCGTTTATCTTGTCCGTATCGTAATCATCGGGGTCGAAGTCAGACTTTGTGAATGCGCTCACATTGCATGAAGGAATGCCGCTGAGGTCCGAAGCCAAAGCCAGGACGATGAGGTCTTTTCCTTTCTTGCTCATGGAAGCCTGTACATAGGCTTTCGAATTGGCAGTATATGATGCCTGAGACACATTTATTTTATAGCCATTGTTAAACTCAACAAGAGTGCTCACGTTCAGGCTGCTTTTGCTTAGGTCAAACTCTTCGTTGGTGATACTGCTCAAGTCTATGTTGACCGTGGTCCTCATGACCTCTCTTCCACCCTGAGTGAGGGTTAGCACTACCTTTTCAGGCACGCCGATGGTCCATTGTGTACGGTCATAGTAATCGTATGAATAATAATCATTCCCTTCTTCTTTCCACTCGTAATCTATCCACTCATCCGTGTTTAACAGATAGACTTTTTTGACATTCCCGCTTGTTTCCAGTTTAAGCACACATGGGTCTCCGTATTTGTCTTTGAAGATGAACTGAAGGTCGTCGGCCTTGGAAAGTACCCAACGCCCTTGGGTAGCCGTGAAATGTCCTTTGAAGTTGGATGCTTGAACAACTGCCTTGTAGGCTGTTATTTTGTTGATATAATAATAGGTGTAGTACGTACCATAATAGGTTTCAACTTCATCTGGCAACACGCCAACATACTCTTTCAGACCGTCTATGATTTCTTTACCCCACTTTTCTGCTTCCGACCAGTCATAGCCATCGAAATAAGTATCAGCTACATAACGGCCAAGGACGGTCAGGTCTTTGAAGTCAGACGCGGGAGTCAGATTCATAAACTCTGTGGCAACCGTTTCCATATATGCTTTCTGCTGGGTAGGTGACATGGCATTGCCATCTCCCGGTTCTACCGGCACTACGGGGTCTGGACCTGCATTAGGTTCATCGTCCTTGTCATCATCACCGCAAGCATTCAGACATAGCAATCCAGACAACAATACAGCAGTCCATGTCAGATGTTTTGTAAATCGTTTCATAACTAAGAAGTTTTAAAAAATTGTTTTTAATCCATTAATTATCTTAGTGCAAAGTTAAGCATTTAATATAATATTACCAAATATTTTTTGGACGAAAGCCTTCTTTTGGTATGTTTTTTATTTTGAATAATCATGAATAAGGTTTTTCATCACCTATGTGGAAATTTGGTGTATTTCAATTATTGCCCGTACCAAAGGCGTTGAAGTCCCGCTTGTCAGTTGGGCTTTCATGTCTGCGCATTACACTTGCTTTTTCGTTCAGCCAAGGCTGAACGGTTCTTGATGTTGACATGGATGACTGATGAAGTCGCCTTCCCTGACCGTTCAGCCTTGGCTGAACGAAAAGCGTAGATGATATTCCGTTAGATGCTAAATGATCTCAGAGCGGATTCAAGTTGTTTGTTTTTCGCACCATCACTTAACACCATCACTAACGTTGATGTCATTTAGGCCTTGCAGTAGGAATGAGTATAATTCATTCAGACTAAGGAAAAGACAGTGTAAACCGTCTCCTACATAGGTATTTCTACGACAAATCGGGCACCGGGACCCTTGTATGAAGTGTCGAGACAGACAGTTCCGCCCATGCGGGTGGCAATGATCCTGACCAGTGGAAGACCGAGCCCGACACCTGGCACAAATTCATCTTCCTTGTAGAATCGTTCAAATATCTGCTCCGCGTTTTCTGGCGATACGCCCTTGCCCGTGTCGGCAACCGACAACCTCAGCATTCCCTTGTCATCATCTGCCATGAATTCAACATCGATATGCCCCTTCGCCGTGAACTTGAAGGCATTGTTGAGAAGACACTCTGCTATTCTCACCATTGCCTTCACAGGGATGTTGATGACACGGAGGGGAGAGGACAGCTGGCATACATTGAGCTTTACTCCATTCTGTGGCTCTCCTGCCGAAGCGCACATCCTGTCGAGCAGATCCTGCATGGTGATGTCTTCGCCCTTCAGCTCTTTCTTGTCGCTTTCATATTCCGTGATTTCAACAAAGTCGTTCAGCATGAGTGTCATGTGGTTGGCTTGGCTTAGGATGATATCCTTGAACTGTTCCTTGTCGCTTTGGTCGATGTTGTACTTCGGACTGGTCAGCAGCTGCACGTAACCGGAAATCTGATTGAGCGGTGTGCGTATCTCATGGCTGATGTTGCGAAGCAGGTTGCGCTTGAACTCCTCGTTGTCCACTCCCTGCTGTTCCTTTTCGCGAAGATAGTTACTCCATTTCCTGTAGTCAGAGGGGGATATGCCATATTTTTTTTCAAAAAAGTGGCAGAATTCATTCTCACTTGCAAAGCCACAGGCACTGGCTATTTCTGCTATTGTGTGAGTGGTGTCGCTCTTGAGCATCTTCACTGCATTGCGCATGTGTACATCAGAAAAATATTCCTTGAGATTCTTCGTCTTATGCGTTGTTTGTTCCACATCCTCAGCATGATTGATATGGAAATCAAGCAGATCATCCTTTTGTTCCATCAGTTCCTCAATAGTCTTGACCGTAGCCAGGTTGCGTCGGCGAATGTGCTTGTTGTAATAGAGCACGATGCCGATGACGACCATCAGCAAGATGCAAGCGATGCCAACGGCATAGATGAAGAGTCTCATTCGCGACATCTTCAGAGCGTTTTCCCTGAGCATCGCCTCTTTGGTGTCTGTTTCGTAGATGGTCATCATCTCCATCACCCTTCCGTTACGTTCCTGCGTACTGAGGCTGTCGTTGAGAGCTTTCAGACGCAGTCCTGTGGATGAGGCTTCCTTGTACATGCCCAATTTGTCGTATGCCACCATCTGATTATATAGCACATTGTCTACATATCCTCTGCTGATGGTGTCTTGGGTCTTGATGTAGAATATTTCCTGTTGTTTCAGACTCTCCAGTGCAGCCTTGTATTTCCCCATGCGTATGAAACATGGTATCACGGTTGTCGTACCGGCAGGAGTTTTGGCATATTCTGTATGAACTACAATATCAAAACACCTCTCTGCCTGTTCCTTGTTGCCCAAGTCATGGTATATCATACCTTTCATGGTTGACATTTCTGCCAGTCGGATGTCGAGTTGATTGTGGGGGACATCGTCGATTTTTGATAATCTGTCATAAGCCTCCTGACATTCCGTCATGGCTTCTTCAGCTTTTTTCAGCTCTTTTTTCGAACACAACAGGTCCATCTTCTTCAGGCATGCCATCAGCAGGTTGTCGGCAACATAAAAGTCTGTCTCCGCCAATCCTGTCTTTTTGAAGAGTGCGATGCTCTCGTTGAGGTCCTCTACTGCTTCGTCCGTTGTGCCGAGTTCAGACTTGACGAATCCCATGTTCATGGTGAAATACGCCTCTCCGTCGACGTCGCCAACCTTTCTTGAAACTTCCATGCCTTCCTTCAGATATTTCGCGGCATCGGTGTAATAACCGAGTTGACAGCAGAGCATTCCGAGGGCTTTGAGCGTCTTGATCAGCAGCGTCGTGTCCGTTGCGCATTCAGGGCATTCGTAAGTCTTGCGCATATAGTTGAGAGCAACGTTTCGCTGATTAAACACATTATTATATATGATGGATTTCAATCCATAGATATCATATCGTGGAATCAGTTTCTTGTTTTCGGCAGTATCGAGCATATTCAGCGCCTTGGCAGGGTCGGTCATGACAGTGGCCTTGATGTTCTCGACATTGTAAATACTGTCCTTGAGTGTTGAATTATTTTCTTGCCCATTGTGTCCACAAGATACCAGAACCGAACAGGCTGCCATAAAACATACGGCAGCCAGCATGACGAGTTTGAATCCTTTCATATATTTATCAGTTGTTAATAGCCAATCCATAATT
>CAMAHD010000105.1 GCA_945834405.1 uncultured Prevotella sp.
CGGTATTGTCTTTTACTGAACCAGTAATGGTCTGCGCCGTCAGCGTCCCTGATGCCACGAGCATGAATAGGGACAGCAGCGCCATTCGAATGTTATTCAAATAACCAGACATACTTTTTTAAATGATTAGTATTAAATTATAGGATAGTTTTTAAATATTAAATCGGACTGAATGTTTTGTCAACTTACACTAAAGCCACAAAATTAGGAACAAAGGTACGTTTAATTCCTTATCTGCACATGAAAAGTCTTAAAATATTTATGAAAATTAAATAAAAAAGCGCATCGTATTTACAAATTTTTACAAACACGATGCGCTTTCTATCTGTCATTTGCCATCAAACGTCATTTGATACAAACTACCAGACTGTCCACCTTGGTACGTGCTTTGAGGAAGTCACGCAGTCGCTGGCGTTCGGCTGACGAAAGGGGAGCCTTGGCTTCAGTGGAAACCACGGCAATGGCGAAGCGTCTCACGGCTGTCGTGTCGGTGCTTGCCTCTCCTACACGCGCCATACTCAGGGTTTTGAGTTGTGGGAAGAGAGCCTTCAGCTCCTCTCGGATATTGGCTGGAGTGTCTTCCAGCCTGGTATAGGCGGCGAGTTGTTCCTTCAGCCGTGCATTCTCCATCGACAGTTCTACCATCTGCTTTCGGTCATTTTCGCGGCTGCTGTTGATTTGATTCAGGCGGTAGTTCAGCCGGAGCACACTGTCCGACTGCTCTCCCTGTATGATGTTCAGCTGATATTTCTTCAGTCCGTACTCTTCCATCCTCCTGACCGCCTCAGCCTGCTTGGCGGCAGATATCTCCTTTCCTACGGCAACGATTTCGAGTGTAGCCGTTTTTTCATCCACCTGATTGGAGATGACCTGCGTACCCGCCTGCGAGAGTTCCAGTTTGATAAACTTGCTGAGATTGTTCTCAAAGATGCTCCTTTTCACGATACCCACGGTCATCAAAGCAGCCGGAATCATCGTCAGCACCGCGAGTCCCATGACGATACGTCGGGTTCGCTGTGCTTTTTCGGGCGAAAGAGACTCCTGACGGTGGAAGTGCATGAGCCTCACTCCGACATAGGTAGCCAGACTGATGAAGACGGTATTGATGAAAAAGAGATAAAAAGCCCCGAGGAAATAGAGCAGGTGTCCCGTGGCCAGTCCATAGCCGGCGGTACAGAGAGGCGGCATCAGTGCCGTAGCTATTGCCACTCCCGGAATCACGTTGGCATTACCCTTGGTACAGAGCGCCAATATGCCTGCCGCACCACCACAGGTAGCTATCAGCACGTCGTAGATGGTGGGTGAGGTACGCGCCAGCAGTTCCGACTGCGCCTCGCCGAGAGGTGTTACGAGGAAGTAGAACATGGCAGTGAGCACACTGATAAGTGTAGCCACGCCGAAGTTCTTGGCTGCACGCTTCAACAGTTCCAGGTCGTTGATGCCCACGGCAAGTCCCATGCCGATGATAGGTCCCATGAGTGGGGAGATAAGCATGGCTCCGATAATCACCGCCGTAGAGTTGACGTTCAGTCCGAGCGATGCAGTAAAGATGGCGAAGATAAGCACCCATAGGTTGACACCTCGAAAGCTGACACCCTTGCTGATGCCGTCAATGATCTCTTTTTCATCCTGCTTGTCGGGCATGATGTTGAAATAGGTACGAATCTGTCGGATAATGCGTAGCGTGTTCATAGTTCGTAAAGCTTGGTTCAAACAGTAAAATGTCGGAAAAATACCGGAAAGTATAAATCATCGAAAAGTCTGAATCATCGGAAAGTCTGAATCATCGGAAAGTCTGAATCATCAGAAAGTCTGCTTGCTTCGTTTGGCGTTTTCAGATGGAAGAATCATCCATTCAGTCAAAGACCTTAAAGGTATAGCCCTGTTTCTTCAGCCACTTGATGGCTTCTGGGAGGGCGAAATGCAGTTTGTCGATGCTTTTGAGCGAGTCGTGGAAGGTGATGATGGAGCCGTTGCGTGCAAATCGTCTCACGTTGTTGAGCACCCCTTGTGGTGTCATCCACTTCGAGTAGTCACGTGTCACGAGGTCCCACATCACGATTCTGTATCTTCTGCTCAGCCAGATATACTGGTCAAATCGCATCCATCCGTGAGGCGGTCTGAAAAGGTTGGTGTTCAGATATTCGTTAGCCCTGTCCGCATTCTCACAGTAATGGTGGATGGAATGCTTGAATCCACCGATGTGGTTGAAAGTATGATTGCCGATACGGTGCCCTTCATCCACCACCTGCTGATACAGTTCCGGATGTTTGCGCACATTGTCTCCCACCATGAAGAAGGTGGCCTTCACGTCATGTTCAGCCAAGGTCTTCAGGATAAAAGGTGTTGCTTCTGGAATAGGCCCGTCATCAAAGGTCAGGTAAACCGCCTTTTCGTGCTTATCCATACGCCACAGTGCTTTGGGATAAAGCCACCGCAGCCATATTGCAGGTTGCTCGATAATCATTGGTTAACAGTTTGTAGAATAAACGCGGATGCTGCACATCCACAGAAATTTTTCACGTCGGTATATCAAAACGTCACAGGCCTTTCATGGTCGCTGGACGGGAGAGGAGCCATCCCCTCCCCCGTCAGCGTATGTTCAATCAGTCGTTGGGGAATTGTCCACCCTTGGTGACGTATGTCGTCGTAAGCGAAGAAAGACGGTCAATGTTCTTCGTAGCCCATGTCTGGTCTATCGCCGCTCCGAGGATGTTCACCTGCTGCATGATGTAGAAGTGGCGTATGCAGTCGGTCTGCGAGCCGAGGAAGCGACCTCCTTCAAGGCTGAGATACCAGTTGACATACTGTTCAGACTTCTTCCACAATGCCTTCAGCAACGTCATGGCCTTATCGTTCTTGCCCAACTGGTAGTACGCCCTTGCCTCGTCCAATGTGCCGAAGTAGTCAACAGGCACATTATAATAAGGTATATGCTTGTCGGCATAAGCCAGCACCTTGGCGGCCTTGTCGCGGTCTCCCTCCTGCAGGAGTGCAAGTGCGAGCTGCATGAAGATGCGTCTGTGGGTGTAGCACATTCTCATGACCGTTTCGTCGATATAGAGTCCCTTGGTTTCCAGTCCGCCAAACTTAAACTTGTTCATCAGACAGTCGTAGGTTCTCTGGGTGTCGATGGTCTTCATGCCGTCTACGGGCACATTGTCGATATTGGTGGTGAAAGGAGTGATTCGGTTCACGAGACCCTCCTGGATGAAGTTGTCGCCGAGGTTCATGTAATTGCTTTCGCTCACGGTCATCGCCACATAGATGGGTCTTGTCCAGTTACACTGCGCAATCATCTCCAGCATCATCAGGTCACCCTTGTAGAGTGCCGTCTTTCCGCTGAGCGAGATGACCATCCTGTCGGGTATGGAGTCAGATGCCAGCAACATGCCGCTCTTCTTCACCGCCTCCTTGTCGATATCCATGTAGAGGGTATCGGTAGGAATGACGGAAAGACCGTCCGCAACGTCTCCGACGAGTATCTTCATGATTTCGCGCTGTTCGTCAGTGAGCTGGTTGCGCACCCATACCTTGAGCACGTTCTTCAGTTCGTAGGGGTTCTCACCAAACAGCTTGACGGCTTCGTCGGGATATTGGGTATAGAGCTGTGCGATGGCCTCCTTCAGCTGTGGCATCACGCGCACATACTCATGCGTACCCGAGCAGTATTCCAGTCGGCTCCAGGTGATGGGTACCGAAGGCGAGTCGTAAGCGGGTCGCCTCATCTGGTCGATATACCAGTCGGTCTGCAGATAGCTGAGGTTGCAGACGCGTGCATCCGTGCGCACTCCCTCTGTATCTTGGTTGTACCAGAGTGGGAAGGTATCGTTATCACCGTTGGTGAAGATGATGGGGTTACCCTCAGCCTGCAGTGACATCAGGTAGTTTTGTCCGAAGTCTCGGCAGGTGTAGCGTCCGCTTCTGTCATGGTCGTCCCATGTCTGCGATGCCATCTGTATGGGCACAGCCAGTGCGGCGATGCCTGCCACGGCAGCCACCAAGGTTTCCTTGCCCTTGAGTTTGTTCCAGAGCATGTCAGCGATGGCAGCCACACCCATACCGCACCAGATAGCGAAGGCATAGAAAGAGCCGGCGTAGGCATAGTCACGCTCACGTGGCTGCATCGGTGTCTGGTTGAGGTAGATGACGATGGCGAGTCCGGTCATGAAGAAGAGGAAGAAGACAACCCAGAACTGTCTGATACCCTTCTGTCCGCGCTTCATGGCCTGCCAGAAGAGTCCGATAAGTCCGAGCAGCAGCGGCAGACAATAGAAGACGTTGTGTCCCTTGTTTGCCTTCAGCTCGTCGGGCAGTTTGCTCTGGTCGCCGAGTCGCCAGTTGTCGAACCAGTCGAAGCCCGTAATCCAGTTGCCATGCTCCGTCTCACCGTTACCCTGCAGGTCGTTCTGTCTTCCTGCAAAGTTCCACATGAAATAGCGCCAGTACATGAAGTTGCACTGATAAGAGAGGAAGAATCTCAGGTTTTCCAGCTGTGTAGGCACCTTGACGCTTATGTTCTCACCACATCTGTCGTAAGGCACCATGTTGCCGTCGACACCGCCCATCCAGCTTTCGTATGCCCTGGTATGGTCACTGCTGTACATACGTGGGAAGAGCATGTTCTGTGCATATTTGTATTCGTCCTTGGTGCGCACAACGAAGTAAGAGTCTTTCTCGTCTGCGCTGCTCTTTTCCTTGCGCTGATAGACGGGTGCGCCCTTCTTCATCATGGGTCTGCACATGCCGCCTTCTCTTTCAAGTGCCACCTGTGAGGTGTAAGCCTGTCCGTAGAAGAGCGGTCTCTGACCGTACTGCTCACGTCCGAGGTATTCGCCCAGGGTGAAGATGTCTTCGGGCGAGTTCTGGTCCATCGGGGGGTTGGCTGACGAACGGATGACAATGACTGCATAGGTAGAATAGCCAATCATCAGCATGAGCATGCAGAGCAGCGAGGTGTTCTTCACGCGCGCGCTGACCAGCGGTTTTCCTTCAGCCTTTCTCTGGAGTACGAACCAGAGCACGGCGAGCACCACGATGCCGATGATAACCGAGCTGACTCCATGTCCGTAGAAGGGAATGCCGAGCATGGCAAGCGCACAGAGGAAGGCGATGTTGCCCCTCTTGCTGTTCTCCTTGTAGGTTTCCCAGATAGCCCAGATGATGTTGGCAATCAGCAGGAAGATATAGATGATTTCTCCCGTATTGAAGGGACATCCGAGGACGTTGACGAAGAGCAGTTCGAACCATCCGCCTACACGTACGATGCCGGGCACGACACCATAGAGCACGGCAGCCAGTATGAGCACTGAGATGAAGAGCGCTCCGAGCGAGCCTTTCAGGTCGGCATTGCCGTTCTGATGGGGATATTTGCGATAGTAATAGACGAGCACGATGGCAGGCACACAGAGCAGGTTGAGCAAGTGTACACCGATGGAGAGTCCCGTCATGTACATGATAAGCACCAGCCATCTGTCGCTGTGGGGCTCATCGGCATGGTCTTCCCATTTGAGTATCAGCCAGAAGACGACGGCAGTGAAAGCCGAGGAATAGGCATATACCTCACCCTCGACGGCACTGAACCAGAAGGTGTCGCTGAACGTGTAGATAAGCGCACCGACGAGTGCCGAGGCCTCGATGGCGATAGCCTTCGCCAGGTTCATCTCAGCCCAGTCGTCGATGAGCAGCCTCCTGACGAGGTGTGAAATAGTCCAGAAAAGAAAGAGAATGGTGGTGGCGGAAAGCAGTGCGCTCATCATGTTGACCATGCGTGCCACCTGTGACGGGTCACTGACCAGCTGCGAGAAGAGATTGGCAGTGAGCATGAAGAAAGGTGCGCCGGGCGGGTGTCCTATCTCCAGTTTATACCCTGTAGTAATGAACTCCGGACAGTCCCAGAAGCTGGCTGTCGGTTCGATTGTGGAGCAATAGACTACGGCAGCGATGGCAAAAACCACCCAACCGAGAATATTGTCTGCCAGTTTAAATTGTTTCATACTTTTGAGCTTGTTATTTTTTTGAATGATTTGATTGTCTCTTACTTGTTATATTCAGTGGCCGTCAGGTCTCTTTCCTGCCTTCTGAATGCCAGCCGTTCCTGCCTGCGGGCATTGTCAGGAAGCCGAGTGGAACGTGCAAAGTTACAATAAATAGGTGAAGTGTACGAACATTTCGATTTTTTTAACTCCCGTAACAGCGTTCATTCTTCTCTACCGTGGCCGTTACCTCCATTCTGACGACGGTTTTGGCATGTTCTTCGATATAATGGCGGTTATGACTCACCATGATGATGGTTCTCTTTCCGTCCATCTCTTCGAGCAGTCGGTGCATCTGCAGTTCCGTCCTGCAGTCGATGTAGGTATTGGGTTCGTCGAGCACGATAATCTGTGGCTGTGCGACGAGAGCTCTTGCCATGAGTGTGCGCTGCAGTTCTCCGCCGCTGAGTTCGCCTATCGCCCTGTCCTGCAGTCTTTCTAATCGGAGGGTCTGTATCACCTCGTCTGTCAGCCTTTCGTCTTCTTCGCTGTTCTTTCTCCAGAATCCCGGGTTCTTCAGCAGTCCCGTGTTCACCACCTCGCGCACGGTGATGGGGAAGTCTCTGTCAATGTCGTTGTACTGTGGCAGATAGCCGATACGCGGACAGGCGGTTTCCCTTCCCTGTTCGTCAAAATAGCGCACGCTTCCCTCCATGGGTTCGAGCAGTCCCATGATGACCCTCAGGAGGGTTGTTTTTCCTCCGCCGTTGGGTCCGATGATACCCACAAAGTCGTTGCGGCAGATATGCAGACAGACATCCTTGATTTGGGGTCGTCCGTCATATCCAGCTGTCAGGTTGTCCAGTTGTATCAGGGTTTGCATAGTTCGTCAGTAATATGTTTCATTTCGTCCATCCAGTCATAGCTCAGGGGATTGATTTCCACGGCTCTTGCCCCGGTGTCGTGACAGACGGAGGCGGTGTTGCGGTTAGAGAACTCCTTCTGTACGAAGAAGACGTTCGCCCTGCATCTCAGTGCCTCGTCGATGACCACTCTGATGGTCTGTGGCGAGGGTTCTCTCTCGTTTTCCTCCAAGGCGAGCTGGTGCAGTCCGTATCGCCTTGCGTAGTAGGTGAGCGAGGGGTGGTAGATGATGAAGCAGGGTCGTTTTCCTCCCCTTTTGGCGGCACAGGAGTCGATGCGCAGTCCCGTCAGCCTGTCGAGTTCGTGCAGCTGTCGGCTGAACTTCATCAGGTTGGTGCGGAAGTAGGTAGAGTCCTTGCTGCTCATGTCGCTCAGTGCCCGGTAGATGTTCTGTGCGATGACGAGTGCGTTGTCGGGCGACGTCCATGTGTGGGGGTCGGGTGTTCCAGCGTCGGTATAGATGGGTTCGATGCCTTGCGAGGCATCCACGGTCATCAGGTGGGGCGCACTCGCCTGCAGTCTCTTCTGCCAGGTACGCTCAAAGCCGAGATTGCCTACCTCTATGTAGAGCTGACTACCGTTCAGCTCAGCCAGTTGTCTGCTGGTGGGTTCGTAGGTTTCGGGACTGCTTCCCTTGGGCACCAGGGTGTTCACCTCTACCCTGTCTCCTGCCACCTGTTCCACCAGATAGCGCAGGGGTTCGATGCTTACCGTCACCAAGGGTTTGTCCGTATGGGGTGCGGAAGCGCACGATGTGAGCAGTCCCATGCCGAAGGCGAGTACCACGTAGCGCAGCGCCTTTCCGATGGTGATGCTGACAAAGGATATGAGCAGGTTGGCCCTCATCAGTCCGAGCATGATAGTGATGGCACTGCCGAGGAGGGGCAGAAAACCGAAGAATCCCATCCATGCTCCCCTTCCTGCCATGAATTGTTCAGCCTTGTCGAGGTCTTTTTTCTTCACGTGCAGATATTTCTCTATCCATTCCAACCGTCCCATCCGTCCCACGCCGTAGTTGAACATACCTCCCAGCACGTTCCCCACGGTGGCATAGACGCAGAGTTCTCCGGGACGCAGTCCTGCGGCAATCAGACCCACCATGACGGCCTCACTGCTGAAGGGGAAGAAGCTGCCAGCCAAGAAGGCGGCAAGGAGCATGCCCCAGTACCCGTAGTTGACGAGCATGTCGACAATCCATTCCATGATACTTGCAATCGTTGAATTTAATCTTTTAATGAATTCATCTGTTCACCGCGCCATGCAGGTTCACGAGAGTCAGAAGAAAGTTTCATTTCCTGCTGCGAGGAAGGGCGTGAGGAGGTTGTAGCCCGTGAGCAAGAGTGCCATTGCCGTGATGACCATGAACACGATGTTGGTCAGACGGGTATTGGTGAGGGCGATATAATGCGCGATGAGCGGCGTGGCATTGATGATGAGCATGTGGATAAGCAGCTCATATTTCTGCGGCTGCAGGATGAAGAAGAAGAGGGTGACGCCACCGAGGATGATGAAACACCCGTAGAGCTGACGTATGCGTATCTTGTCCTTGTAGCTCGACCGCAGGTAGTGTGCCGCGCCAATCCCTCCTATCAGCAGTACAAATGCCAGCGTGAGCCACTGCTGCTCGCTGATGTCTCCGAAGTGGCAGCACGGCCCGTAGCGGAACAGTCCAGCGAAGTGGTCGAGATAGCGTTCCTGCTGCTGTCTGAACAGGGCGAAAGGCAGCATAAACCAGTAGGGTACCAGCACGCCGATGATGGAAGCGCCAAAGGTCCGCCAGCTGAGCGACTGTATATACAGTGCCATCAGCAGCCATACGAAAGGCAGGTAGCAGAGCACCTGTATGTCCATCATCGAAGCCAGTCCCATGCAGAAGAATGCGCCGAAGGTCAGTCCGCTCGCCTTCCTGTCCTGGTAACACTTGAAGAGGAAGGAGAGGGTACCGATACAAGTCAGCTGAATGACGGCTCCCTGCAAGGAACCGAAGAGGAAGACGGCACTGGCACTCACCACGAGGAACGAACAAGACACCATGCGGCTATAGATGCGTATCAGTGCGTTGCTGTTGTTCAGCTCTACCATCAGATAGGTAGAGAGGACGAAACATCCAAACTGCATCCACCACTGCTGGTGGATGAGTCCTGCCGCCATCCATACACAGGCGGCATAGATGGCGGTGACGGGTAGTGCCAGTCGGCTTTCGGATATTCTGTTTTGCAGTCGCTTGATCATGTTTCTCCTGTTTCAGCTGTCCTTCCTGCCTCAGAGGTCCATGCCGATGTCTCTTCTGAAGTATCTGTCGGTAAACTGTATCTTCTGGGCTTCCTCGAACGATTTCTGCAGAGCCTCAGCCTTGTCCTTGCCGTAAGAGCTGACGGCGATGACGCGACCGCCATTGGTCACTGTCTGTCCCTCCTTCTCGGCTGTACCTGCATGGAAGACGATGCTGCCCTCCACGCTGTCGATACCCGTGATGGCATATCCCTTGCGGTACTCCTGTGGGTAGCCTCCGCTGACGAGCATCACACAGACGGCAGCACGCTCGTCGAAGGCTATCACGCGCTTGTCCAGGTCGCCAGCCGCCACCCCTTCGAGCAGGTCGACGAGGTCGCTCTTCAGTCGGAGCATCACGCTCTCTGTCTCGGGGTCACCCATGCGGCAGTTGTACTCTATCACCATGGGTTCGCCCTTCACGTTAATCAGTCCGAAGAAGATAAATCCCTTGTAGTCGATACCTTCCTCTGCCAGTCCGTCAACGGTAGGCTTGATGATGCGCTGTTCTACCTTGTCCATCCATTCCTTGTCGGCGAAGGGTACAGGCGAGACACTGCCCATACCTCCGGTGTTCAGTCCCGTGTCATGCTCTCCGATGCGCTTGTAGTCTTTGGCTTCGGGCAGAATCTTGTAGTTCTTGCCATCGGTGAGTACGAAGACGGAGCACTCTATGCCGCTGAGGAACTCCTCGATGACGACCCTTGCAGAGGCGTTGCCAAACATACCTCCGAGCATCTCTCTGAGCTCTTTCTTCGCCTCTTCCAGGTTGTCGATAATCAGCACGCCCTTTCCGGCACACAGTCCGTCGGCTTTGAGCACGTAGGGTGCCTGCAGGGTTTCCAGGAAGGCGATGCCTTCGTCCAGGGTATTGCCGTCGAAGGTCTTGTATCTGGCGGTAGGAATATGGTGTCTCTCCATGAAAGCCTTGGCAAAGTCTTTCGACCCTTCCAGCACGGCACCCTCCTTGGACGGACCTATGACGGGGATGTCAGCGGTGCGCGCGTCCATCTTCATCTCGTTGTAAATGCCCTTCACCAGCGGGTCTTCGGGACCTACGACAATCATGTCTACCGAATGCTCCACACAGAAACACTTGATGGACTCGAAGTCATCGGCCTTCAGGTCTACATTCTCGCCACAGTTGGAGGTGCCGGCATTACCGGGGGCGATATACAGTTTCTTCACTCTCTCGCTTTGGGCAATTTTCCATGCCAGGGCGTGCTCGCGGCCGCCGCTTCCTAATAGTAAGATGTTCATAATTGAAAAATAAAAGCCTCACCCCCAACCCCTCTCCAAAAGAGAGGGGAGTAGTTACTCTGTGGGCGGAGAAGGGGGATGGTGATTATAATGCTTAATTCTTGATACTTAGTGCTTGTTT
>CAMAHD010000106.1 GCA_945834405.1 uncultured Prevotella sp.
CTTCCTGAAGACAGACTCCGTTCTGTTGTCTGAAATCAGTCGGTTTATACGCAAAAAATGTAAAGACAAATGCCCAGTTGGAAAAATAAAATTTCCCAGTTAGAAAATTATTTATTTATTTCCAACTGGGAAATTTTTGGAGCTCAGTCAGGTGCTTTTTGACCTCCTGCTTGGGTGCTTATATGAATGCAGAAAGAAAATATATTTCTGTCATTTCAGCATCAGCTTTGGCACCGGATAAGATACATAAATATTAAAAAACATAATATTTATGCACCATCATAGAAGATGGTCAGTCGTTCATAGCAGCCAGCAGTTTGTCTGCCATATCCTGATATTCAGCGTCAGTCAGATAAACTTCTTGAGGATTCATTCTGAACACGCCACCGAAATCAGGACCTCCTACATACTTGGGAATCAGATGGAAATGGAGATGTTCCAGCGTATCGGCGTATGCGCCATAATTGATTTTGTCTGGATTGAACACTTTTTGCATGGCTCTCGTGACCTTGGCAACATCCGCCATGAAGGCATTTCTGTCTTCATCACTCAGCAGATTCAAGTCGTCTACATGGTCTTTGTAAGCCACTAAGCAGCGACCTTTGTAGGTTTGTTCCTTGAAAATAAACACTCTTGAAACACTCAATTGAGCAATTTCAATCATTAAACTGTGCAAGGTCTCATTGCTTTGGCAATACAGACACTCTTGAGGATTGCTTTTCATTTTCGTAATTATTGATAGTTTTAGTTCTCAGTAGGATAGAAAAAATCATCTTGTTTTACAAGCAAAGGAAGCCAAGGGATAAAAAATATCCTTGACTTCCTTGATGTTAGCACGACGACGTCGACCGACGTCTGAAAGAATTATTCTTCATTGTTTTCCGGACGCAACTTGCGAACTGTTTCTGCAGCACGCCACATTTCCATATTACGCATAGCCTCCAATTCTTTGTTCAATCCCTCACGGTAGTCGGGCTTTGAGTTGCTGTCGATGGAAATCTGAGCCTCATTACCGGTCTTCACCGAGTAGTAGAGCCACTGCATCACGGGCTTGATAGCCTCGCGGAAGCGGGGAGCCCAATCGAGCGCACCACGCTGGGCAGTGGTAGAACAGTTGGCATACATCCAGTCCATACCCTTCTGTGCGAAGAGGGGCATCAGGCTCTGGGTGAGCTCTTCCACGGTCTCGTTGAAGGCTTCGGAAGGCGAGTGTCCGTTTTCGCGGAGCACCTCATACTGGGCTTCGAGCAGACCCTCGATGGCTCCCATCAGCGATCCACGCTCACCGGTGAGGTCAGAGGTAGCCTCGCGCTGGAAGGTGGTCTTGAACATATATCCGGCACCGATACCGATACCGAAGGCGATGGTCTTCTCCTCGGCCTTGCCCGAAGCATCCTGATAGACAGCATAGGAGCAGTTGAGTCCGCGACCCTCGCAGAACATCGTACGGAGACTGGTACCAGAGCCCTTAGGTGCTACCATGATAACATCGATGTCAGCAGGAGGAACAACGCCGGTACGGTCGCTCCAGTTGATGGCAAAACCATGAGAGTAGTATAAGGTCTTACCGGGAGTAAGATATTTCTTGATTTTGGGCCAAGCCTGAATCTGGCCGGCATCAGAGAGAAGCATACAGATGATGGTACCCTTCTCGGCAGCCTCTTCTATGGAGAACAAAGTTTTGCCTGGAACCCATCCATCTGCCTTCGCCTTTTCATAGGTCTTTCCCTCACGCTGTCCTACAATCACGTTGAATCCGTTGTCTCTCAGGTTGCACGCCTGTCCGGGACCCTGAATACCGTAACCGATGACGGCGATGGTTTCGTTTTTCAATACTTCATGTGCTTTCTCCAAAGAAAATTCCTTACTGGTGACAACAGTTTCGATAACGCCACCAAAATTCATTTCTGCCATAATTGTTTGTAGTTTTTTAAAAGTTAATATAAATCCCTATGAATTCTGCCTGCCTTGACACGAAGGCCGTCGTCTTGTGAATCCATCCTGCACTTACCCGAAGTGTGGGCTGGGACTGTTATTGATTTCTTTTTCGGTGTGCAAAAGTAACAAATTAAAATTAAATCGCCAAATTTTCTGTCATCTTTTTACAAAAACAACACTACTTCTGCACACTTCGATACCGTTAGATATACGTATATGATATTCTAATCGGTCTTCATCGGCATCGTTTGGTATGCAGCAGAGGGGAGTACCGTCCGCTTTTTCGATACTGAATGACAGTCGGTCACCGAAATGACTTTCCGCCACGTATGCTATTTCAAACCGTCGGATGGCGTACTTGCGATACCAATCAAGCGAGAACAGGTCAAGCACATGCTCGATATACTTCACCGAGTTGATATGTCCGTTGACGTCCACATCATTATAATAGGTGTCTATCGTACGCACGACGGGAGCCTCATCCTTCATCTTCACCCGCGACCCCTTGTCGATAGGACAATCCTTGTCACTTTCTATCCAGTTGAGGATGTCCCCTTCACGTATCTTGAAGATGTCGCAAGGCTGCCTGCTGTCGGTATCAATCATCGCCCAGACACTTCTTCCATAGCCATAGACACGTCCGTCAGCAATCACCTTCCCTTGTTCGTCACGCTGCTCCTCCCCCACGATACGGAAATTTCGGTTGGTAAAAAATCGCATGGCACTCTCCACCCATGTCTCTACATAAAAAGAGGAATACTGTTCGGGCATCTCCTCCATTTCGATAGCCAATCGCGAGAGCACCCATGTCTTGTGGATGGGGTTGAGATAGTTCATGCCAAATCCGCGGTCATGCGAATGGAAATCCGCTGCATTGAGCAGATGATTGCCTAAATGTCCCAGAAACAGGCGGTGGCTGAAGTCGCAATGAAAGGGTTCAGCCTGAAACAGATAGCGTCCTGTCTTTTCCATCATAACTGCCATTATTTATCTTCCAGCCTCCCGTTGCTCCAGAAAGTCGCTCACTTCCTCCTGCTTGCTGCGAGTCACGGCGATGCGTCCCGAACGAGTATACTGCAACACGCATTCAAAATCGTCCAAAGCATGAAACAGGTTGAGGATGTCTTGAGTCTTGCCGTTTTTCATCACGATGACGTAAGTAGGATTCACCTCGGTGATGGTGGCTTCCTGATTACGTATGACACGCGAAATCTCCGGATTCTCCAACACCTTGTCAGTAGCCAGTTTGAAGAGTCCTGTCTCGCGGATAAAGAGTTCCTTGTCAGTATAGTACATGGCTTTCACCACGTCAATCTTTTTCTCTATCTGCTTGGTAATCTTGATAATTTGGTCCTCATTGCTCCATGCGGTGATGGTATATTTATGTACGCCCTTGATACTTGACGCAGAAACGTTCAGACTCTCGATATTCACCTGTCGACGGGTGAAGACAGCAGTAATCTGATTCAGGATGCCGGCGATATTCTCAGAATAGACCAGCAAAGTATATAGTGTCTTTTCTTCCATAAGTCAGTTTTTTTTCTCTTATTGGTAGGATTGCAGGGACCCTACACCTTAACAATCAATATGCAGGAGCATCTCATTGACACTCTTTCCCGGAGGAGTCATCGGCAACACATTGTCATCCTCCTTGATGGCGCATTCCATCAGGAAGGGTCCGTCGGTCGTCAGCATTTTATTGATGGCTTCCTGCAACAGTCCACGCTCCGTGACGGCGACATAAGGAATGCCGTATGCAAGGGCAATCTGTTCATAGCAGGGGTTGAGCATCTTGGTAAACGACTTTCGGTGGTTGAAGAACATATCCTGCCATTGGCGCACATTACCCAGATAGTTATTATTCAGCAGGATCATCTTCACGGGAGCCTGCTGTTCCATGATGGTGCCCAGTTCCTGTATGCTCATCTGGAAACCTCCGTCACCGCAAAACATGCAGACGGTACGTTCGGGCGCGCCGAAAGTGGCACCCACTGCTGCAGGCAGTGCAAACCCCATCGTTCCCAACCCTCCGCTGGTCACGACAGAGCGTTTCCTGTGATACTGGAAATAGCGTGCAGCAAACATCTGGTTCTGTCCTACGTCGGTAACGAGTACAGCCTCTCCCTTGGTGGCTTCAGCCACTGCATGCACCACCTCTCCCATCAGCAGGGGTCCTTCTGAAGGATGGATGGCAGGAACAATCACGTTCTCCTGTTCTTGCTCTTCATAGTGAGCGAAACTCTCTTTCCACTCCTTGTGCGTATTCTTCTTGAGCAGTCGGGTGATGGCAGGAAGAGACACTTTGCAGTCGCCCACTACGGGCACATCAGCTCTGACACACTTGTTGATTTCAGCCAAATCTATATCCAGATGTATCACTTTAGCCTGTTTGGCGTATGTAGAGGGAAGCCCCGTCACACGGTCGCTGAACCTCATGCCGACAGCAATCAGCACATCGCATTCCTGCTCCTTGATATTAGGACCATAATTGCCGTGCATACCCAGCATACCCATGTTGAGGGGATGGTTGGAGGGGAGAGCGGACAGTCCGAGCAGTGTTCTTGCGGCCGGAATATCAGCCTTTTCCAAAAACTCTATCAGTTCATTCTGCGCGCCAGCCAGTTCAACCCCCTGGCCGATCAGTGCGAGCGGTTTCTCTGCCTTGTTAATCAGTTCGGCAGCAGCAGCGACACAGCTGTCATCCAGTTTGGGATAGGGCACATAACTTCTTACGAAATCCACACGAGCGGGTTTCCACGCTGTGGTATGCGTCTGTGCATTCTTGGGGAAGTCGAGAACGACGGGTCCGGGACGTCCAGTGCGTGCTATATAGAAAGCCTTGCTGACAGCCCATGCGACGTCTTCCGGACGTCTTATCTGATAGCTCCACTTAGATATCGGCTGAGCCAGACCTACCAGGTCTACTTCCTGAAAGGCATCCGTACCCAGCACACTGGTTCCCACCTGTCCTGCAATGACGACAATGGGAGTAGAGTCCATCATGGCATCAGCCACACCCGTCATGGTATTGGTAGCCCCTGGACCGCTGGTCACCAGGCATACTCCCACCTCACCACTGACTCGGGCATATCCCTGTGCGGCGTGTGCGGCAGCCTGTTCATGACGTACAAGGATGTGGTCAAAGGCCTTCTTTTCACCTCTTGTATAATCGTAAAGTGCATCAAAGACGGGCATGATGGAACCGCCGGGATAGCCGAAGATGGTCTTTACCCCTTCTTCCTGAAGGGCTTTCATCAGCGCTTCCGCTCCGGTAATAAAAGCCTCATCCCCCTGCCCCTCTCCAAGAGAGAGGGGAGATGAAATGCTTTTGCCCTGATTGTCATTTATTGTTGTATTCATGTTTATTCTATATTATAATATATTCAACTTTTACAAGTAGTAAAAGGAGATAAAGGAAAATAAAAGGAGATAAGTGACAAAACATATTTGCTCCCCTCTCTCTTGGAGAGGGGTCGGGGGTGAGGCTTTTTATATCGCCCTCACTCCCCCCTTGTCAGCACTCGTCACACTCTGGGCATAAGCCCTGAGCGCCTTGCTGACCACACGTTTTCTCTTGAGGGGCTGTTGTGGTCTGGCTGCCAGTTCGTCTTCAGAAAGAAGCACATTGATGGAACGCGCAGGAATATCAATCTCGATGATGTCGCCATCCTTTATTTTTCCGATATTACCTCCCGAAGCCGCCTCGGGTGAGATATGTCCGATGCTCAGACCGCTGGTACCGCCGGAGAAGCGTCCGTCGGTGATGAGGGCGCATTCCTTGCCCAAGTGCATACTCTTGATATAAGAGGTGGGGTAAAGCATCTCTTGCATTCCGGGTCCACCCTTCGGTCCCTCATGGGTTATCACCACGCAGTCGCCAGCCTGAACCTGCCCTCCAAGAATACCCTCGCAGGCATCCTCCTGCGAATCGAACACCTTGGCAGGACCGGAGAAATGCCACAGGCTCTCGTCCACGCCAGCCGTCTTCACGACACATCCGTCCTGTGCGATGTTTCCAAAGAGTACAGCCAGTCCTCCATCCCTCGTATACGCATGTTCAAGGTCGCGTATACAGCCATTGGCACGGTCTGTGTCCAGCTCTCCCCACTGCGCATTCTGACTACCCATGCGGGTAGAGAACAGCCTTCCGGGAGCCGACTGATAGATACGGTTAGCCTCCTCGTCCACCTGTTCCTTGGTGATGTCATATCTGTCCATCTGCTCCGCCAGCGTCTTGCCGTCCACACGTATGGTTGAACCGTCAATCAGTCCACCCTTGTTCAACTCATTGAGTATACCCAAGATACCCCCTGCACGTCCACATTCCTGTACGCTGTACTTCTGGGTGTTGGGAGCCAGTTTACAAAGACATGGCACCTTTCTGCTGAGCGCATCGATATCGCTCATCTTGAAATCAGCGCCAGCCTCCTGAGCTACTGCGAGAAGATGCAGCACGGTATTGGTACTTCCTCCCATGGCAATATCCAGCGCCATGGCATTGAGGAAAGCCTTGCGCGTAGCGATATTTCTGGGCAGCACGCTCTCGTCGCCGTCTTCGTAATAAGCCAAGGCATTCTTCACAATCTGTCTGGCGGCATCCTTGAACAGACGGATGCGGTTTTCGTGCGTGGCGAGGATGGTACCGTTGCCCGGAAGCGAAAGTCCGATGGCTTCAGTCAGCGAGTTCATGGAGTTGGCGGTAAACATGCCCGAACAGCTGCCACATCCGGGACAAGCGCACCCCTCTATCTCAGCCATCTCATCGTCAGAAACGGAAGAATCGGCACCCTTGACCATCGCTGTAATCAGGTCGGCATTCTCGCCACGCCATCGTCCAGCCTCCATCGGACCTCCCGAACAGAAAACCGCCGGAATATTCAGTCGCATGGCAGCCATAAGCATGCCGGGTGTCACCTTGTCGCAGTTGGAGATGCAGATCATGGCATCAGCCTTATGGGCATTGACCATATATTCTACCGAGTCGGCGATGATATCGCGCGAGGGAAGAGAATAAAGCATACCGTCGTGCCCCATGGCGATACCATCATCGATGGCGATGGTATTAAACTCTGCCGCATAGCAGCCCATGGCCTCTATCTCCTGTTTTACTATCTGCCCTATCTCGTGCAAATGGGTATGACCCGGAACGAACTGAGTGAACGAATTGACCACTGCTATGATGGGCTTGCCAAACTGTTCACGTTTCATGCCTGTAGCCACCCAGAGGGCTCTGGCTCCTGCCATTCTGCGGCCTTCAGTACAGACCGCACTTCTCAACTGATGTTTCATATTTTATGTATATTTATATTCTATGCTTCGCGTGCAAAGTTACAAATAAAATATGAATAACCAACAAAATCGAGCAAATAATCCTCCTCTGACTTTCGTTTTGTTTACTTTTATGCCGATTTTCTTACAATTTATTACACGAATCCGTCAAAAATGTGCAAATCTCATCAGAATCGAGTCATCACTTCCAGTACAATCTTATCCTTCTCTGAAACCTTGGGCACGGCTCCGTCACGATAGAAATAGCTTTCGTAATTGAGTCGGATATCAGAAATAAAAGGTTTGGAAAGACTGAGTGTGACGCCGCCCGTAATACGGTGGCGCTTATAGTCCTCCACAAACAGCCGTCCGTCTTCGCCAGCCACGCCACTGCTGTGGTCGCTCATAAAATCGTAGCGCAGCAGCGGCGACACCTTCTTCACCAGTTTCTTTTTCCCCTTGAGCGGAATGTCATAAGCGATGAAGCCGTCGAAAGCGTGTACGTCGCCGAAGGTCTCCTTGCAATAATGCTTCAGCAGATACTCTGCCTCTACATGCCACCCCTTTGCATGCCAGAATGTTCCGACGTCATACATCATGATGGAGTGTCTGCCCGGGTGAATCTTCTGGGCGCTCAGCGTCAGGTTGAACCCTTTTGGGAAAAAAATCTGAGCCTTTGCCGAGAAGTTGATATCCTTGGTCCAATAGTCCTTTTGTCCCGTAAGCCCCGAACCATTGAAAACCCCTCCTTCTATCTGCATGGGCAAGACCCCCTGTACGGTAAAGCCTACCGTAGCACCTACGTCGCGGATGTTACCTACCTGTTTGGCGATAAAAGAGCGATTGGCAAAATACTGCTGATGGGGCGAGCGGTGGGCATCGATGGTGAAGGGCACACGAAACTGTCCGATGGTAAAGCGCACAAACTTCCAAGGGGCGATGCGGGTATAGGCATCCAGCATCTTGATATTTCCCTCGTCTGAAAAATCTATTTCTGCCTTATAGCTCACCTCCTCCATCAACTGACCCGTGATACTGAAACGGGCATTTCTCACTTCAAAACGGCCTACACCTTCCTGGGGCATATTCTCATATTTGGCACGCAGCGTGCCATGTATTTCCGGACGATAATCCTGAGCCGAAACGCTGCCATACATCATGCTGGCAAGCAATACCACATACACGGGGATTCTTTTCATTGTTTTTTTCGTTTCCTTTTCTTGCCTGCAAAGGTAGCAACGGCATGTTACAAAACCGTTACAGAAGAATGAAAGGAACGTGAAGAAAGCGGTACTGGGGACTGTCCCCTATGTACCGCACTGTACCGCAGTAAGTCAAAGAACGCTTTGAAATCAGTTTTCGTTTTCGTTATCGTTTTCTTCTGATTTCCTTTGCAAAGGTACCGCTTTTGAAGTTGGCTATGGCTCATTTTGGCTCATTTTGGCTCAAGATGATTGATTATTGCTGATTATTGATTATTGATGAAGGAGGATTGGATGCCCGATTCTGTTGGTAACTGAATACTCGTTTCAGTCGGCGAGTGAATGGGGTAATCAGTTGGCGAGTGAATGGGGCAATCAGTTGGCGAGTGAATGGGGCAATCAGTTGGCGAGTGAACGGGGCAATCACTCGGAAAGTGAATGCAGTAGTTTCGTTACAGATGTGACAGATGACAGATGTGACAGAAAATATAGTAACATTTATTATAATTTCTATTAAGCCCCTACTATAATAGTAAGCCTTTAATTAATTACACGCGAAATTTATATATATTATCTGTCACAAGTGTCATCTGTCACACCTGACAGGCTTGGCAGGTCAGAACGGCAAGTCCAGCTTCAAAGGACAAGGGACTGTCCCCTGTCCTCGAAGTTGTTATCAGTTGTCCCTGTTGTCGTCAATAAATAAAAAACGACAACAAAGACAACAAAGACAAGAGTTAAGTTGTTATCAGTTGTCCCAGTGGTACAGGGGACTGTCCCCTGTACCAATAAAAAAGGGGTTGCGTACGGTTCATTCGTACACAACCCCATTTTATTTTAGATGATGATTACATGTCAAACTTGTAGCCGACAGTCAGCTGGAGAACACGGTTCTTGTAGTCAACGCCATCAGCCACCTTGGATATACCCAAATTGTATCTTGCATCGAAGACAAAGTTGTCGTATTCGTATGAAAGTCCAAGAGGTATGGAGATGTCCATCTTGGTGTCTTTGATGTCCTGCTCATGCTCTGTCTCGCCATCAAAATCCGTATCTGGGATATTTCCATATGTCGTATATTTCATCTTGGCATCTGCAACAAATCCGAGCTGAATACCGGCCTTGAGGGCGAAGCCTTTGAAAAGATAGAAATTAGCGGTAATGGGTACATTGATGTAGTTCATTGAAACCTTTGCATCTTTGATGCCAGCTTTGAAACCACTTTCACTATACTCAAAATCATCAAAACCAATTCCCTGCATGGCATAGTTGACACCTGCAGCAAGACTAATCATAGGAGTAAGCTGATACTCTGCCTCAACTCCTGCAACTGCACCAAACAAGAGTTTAGAGTCTATTTCATCAGCGTCAGGAACCTCACAATCAGTCAATGTTGCTGCTGTCACACCGACTTTAGGCTGGAGTGTCAAAGTACCTACTTCTCTCTGAGCATTTGCTGTCATAACGCCGCAGCAAAGAGCCAACATCATAAATAATTTCTTCATAACTTTTTTGTTTTGTCCGACTCACCCCTAATCGTACTGTTTGTATTCCATTTTGTTTCCTGCCTCTATTTTCCACATGGGGTGAAACAACTAAGTCATTCTGCTTGAATAAAGGTTTGTTTTCTTAAATTGTTGCAAATTTAATAAAAATATCAGTTTCTTGACAATTTACATGCATTAAATCATGTTAAAAATATGATTTTTCTTGACTATAATCGGTTCTTGTGCGGTACAGGGGACTGTCCCCTGTACCGTAAGGAGATTATTAAGGGTGGGATAATTCAGAACTTTAGTATCAGAACAGAAATGTATGTCGGCTGTTGCGCTCTTTCTGCAACAGTTCGTCATTCATGCGGTTGATAGCCACACGGAAAAAGAAGGCAATGAGATATTCGTCGGTTCCTTCCTCGCGTATCTGCTTCAGGGACATAATATAATCCTGGCGATCGGACTTGCGGATAATGACTATCGGATGGCCCGCCCTCATGAGTATGAAGTTTGACATCAACCTTCCCGTCCTGCCATTTCCGTCGCGGAAAGGATGCAAATACTCAAAATAGCCATGGAATCGGGCTGCCACTATCATCGGATGAACACCATCC
>CAMAHD010000107.1 GCA_945834405.1 uncultured Prevotella sp.
GAAAGTTTGCTGCTTCAGATTGATTTATTACCTTTGCATAGGCGAAGTTGCATCTCGTCAGAATTGTTTAGGCTTGGCAAGTTTGTTCTCGATTTGCATTGCCTTTGCTTTTCTTTTCATATAAATGAATGTATCGGAAATAGATATAATAACGAGAACATACGGTAGGACCGGTCGGCAGACAGCATAAGCGTTCTTCCTTGTCATTTGAAAAGAGTTGATGAACGATTAACAATGCAAATGAATAGAGGACATATATATCCATGAGGGGTATTTAGGCGATGCAGCTTGACAGGGCCGTATCTCTTTTATTGACAAGCATTTATATTTGATTTGTTTTTATAGTATTCCTGTCAGATGTTTCTTTTTGCTTAGGCAATCTATATTTCACACCGTGAAATATAACTATCATAGGCAGGAGAGAACTTTTTTGTAGTTTTTTTCAGTTGTTTTACTACGCAATACCAAATAAACAAATCGTGGGTACAATGAATTCCGTACGACACAAACCATGTTGGATATTTCACTTATCCATATGAGTACCGAAAAGCAAAGAACAAAAAACAGAAGAATGCAGAGGGCTAAAATGGCAGAGATATTGCAGGTTTCTGCTTTAAAAATTGTTTTTTTACAATAAAACAGGAAAAATAACGTTAGAATAATGTGCTGAAGCGTATATTGTTGATATATGTAACGCTGTTTGTAGGTGTCTTAGGGGCAAACGGACAGTATGATGTTTCCTTCTCCCATTACTGGGCGATGGAACCATCTTTTAATCCTGCTGCTGTAGGTAAAGAAATGAAAATCAATGTGGCAGCAGCCTATAATAACACGCTGACAGGATTCGAAAACAATCCAAAGACCATGTATGCAGGAGCCGACATCCCCTTTTATTTCATCAAAACCTATCATGGGGTTGGGGCACAGTTCTTGAATGACGAAATAGGTCTTTTTTCCCATAAACGCTTTGCTCTGCAATATGCCTTCAGGCATAAACTTTTCGGAGGCTCGTTGGCTGTGGGCATACAGCTGGGTTTGGTGAGCGAGGCTTTTGATGGCTCAGGAGTGGATTTGGAAACTCCCGACGATCCTGCCTTCCCAAGCTCAGAGGTAACAGGTACGGGACTGGATTTGGGTGCCGGACTCTATTACCAGCATGGTCCCTGGTATGCCGGTTTCTCCGTCTTGCACGCCAATGCACCGCAGGTGGAATTAGGCGAAAGACAAAATTTTCAGATAGACAGAACGTATTATTTGACTGGCGGATACAATATAAAGCTGAGAAATCCGTTCTTAACTATACATCCCACTGTTCTTGCCCGGACAGATGGAACGGCTTATCGTGTAGATTTGTCAGGCAGACTGATGTACAAGCACGAGACCAAGTGTATGTATGCCGGTCTCTCCTACAGTCCCACCAACTCGGTAACTGTCCTGATAGGTGGCGATTTCCACGGAGTGCGGCTGGGCTACAGTTATGAGATATATACCTCTGCCATCAGTTTCGGCAATGGAAGTCATGAGATTTTCATCGGCTATCAGACGGACATGAACCTGAAGAAAAGAGGCAGGAACAGACATCAGAGTGTGAGAATACTCTGAACGACAACAAGAATGTGAACAAGAACAAAAAACATGAATATGAGAAATGGTACAATAGCGCTTTGCATGCTTATCGTCATGACACTCTCTGGTTGTTTTGGCGGTAAGATGGCTTCATCTACAGGCGGCGAGGTGACAGGTTCCGGAGGAAGGGCTTTCACTGAACCTACTCCATACGGTATGACCCTCATCAAAAGAGGTCATTTGAAGATGGGACTGGAGAAACCAGACAGCCTGTGGGGCAAGACAACCCCCGTGAAGGATATCTCAGTAGAAGGTTTCTGGATGGACGAGACCGAGATTACGAATTCTCAATACAGACAGTTCGTGAATTACGTCCGTGACTCTATCATCCGTGAACGTCTGGCAGACCCGGCTTATGGCGGTGATGAGACCTATAAGATAGAGGAGGATAAGAACGGAGACCCCGTTACTCCCCATCTGAATTGGAAGAAACCCTTGCCACGCAAACCGAACGAAGACGAGTTGCGTGCCATCGAGAGTGTCTATATAACGAATCCCGTTACCGGCGAGAAGATGCTGGATGCCAGTCAGATGAACTATCGTTATGAGGTTTACGACTATGCCGAGGCTGCGCTGAGAAAATATCGGGAGAATCCAAGGGAGAGGAATCTGAATACGGATATTCAGGAGAATCCCAATGAGCAGATATGGATATCCAAAGATACGGCATACGTGGATGACGAGGGACGCATCGTCAGGCAGACCATCAATCGTCCGCGCAGTGGTCCATGGGATTTCCTGAATACTTACATCATTAATGTTTATCCTGATACCACCTGTTGGGTGAATGATTTTCCCAATGCAGACAACGAGACATACCTGCGCAACTATTTCAGCAATCCAGCCTATAATGCCTATCCGGTGGTTGGTGTGACCTGGGAACAGGCCAATGCTTTCTGTGCCTGGCGAACAGAGTATCTCCTGAAGGGTTTGGGAGCTGCCGCGCGTTATGTGCAGCGTTACCGATTGCCCACCGAGGCAGAGTGGGAGTATGCCGCCCGTGGCAAGGACCAGAACGAGTTTCCGTGGGAGAATGCGGACGTGGCAAGTGGCAGGGGCTGTTTCTTTGCCAATTTCAAGCCCGACAATGGTAATTACACCAAAGACGGAAACCTGATAACCAGCAAGACGGGTATCTATGCTGCCAACAGCAACGGCTTGTTTGATATGGCAGGTAATGTGGCAGAGTGGACCAGTACGGTATATACCGAAGCCGGAGTAGAGGCGATGAACGACATCAACCCTCAGCTGAAATACAATGCTGCCATCGAAGACCCCTACCGTCTGAAGAAGAAAAGTGTAAGAGGAGGTTCATGGAAAGACCCTGAATCCTATATCCGTTCGGCGTGGCGCTCGTATGAATATCAGAACCAACCACGTTCCTACATAGGCTTCCGTTGTGTGAGAAGTTTAGCCAATACAACCAGTGAGAAATCCAAAAATTCGAAGAAGAAATGACCGTCTACAGCAAATTCAATGTCGTCTATCGTTTACAGAAATGGCTTGACAGCGTTCCTGGACAAACGTTTCTGAACTATGCCTATAGCTGGGGTGCATCCATCGTTATCCTGGGTACCCTGTTCAAGTTGACCCACTTGCCCGGAGCCAATATCATGTTGTATCTCGGTATGGGTACAGAGGTTATCGTGTTCTTTATCTCGGCTTTCGACCGTCCTTTCGACAAGACTGCCATTGGCAAGGAACTGCCCACGCATCTGGATGAAGAGTCTGATGCAGACGAGGAGCTGAACGGAGAGGAATATCCCGAAGGCATTCAAAGCTCACAGCAGGCCGGAGGCGTTGTGGGAGGCGGCACCGTGATTATCGGTGGCATTCCTGCAGGCGCAAGCGGAAATGTTGTTGTCAATGCCGACACAGGCGAAGCAGCGTCAGGCATGGGGCATGCAGAGGGCGGAGCCATCAGTTTTGGTGGCGTTCAGGGCGGCTCGCCTGCCTGGGTACAGCAGCAACAGCAAGTATCGCCAGAGCTGGAGGAAGCTACCAGCAACTATGTGGATGAACTGAAGAAACTGACGGAAATGTTGTCGAAGGTTTCAGACCAGAGCCAGCGTCTCACACGTGATTCAGAGGAGATGGAGAATCTCAACCGAACGCTTACCGGCATCTGCAAGGTATATGAAATGCAGTTGAAGGGAGCATCGGCACAGATAGGAACCATCGACCAGATAAATGAGCAGTCGCGCAGGATGGCTGAGCAGATAGCAGAACTCAACCGCATCTATGCCCGAATGATAGAAGCCATGACAGCCAACATGGGCAAGGGCAGTGTGAAGACAGAAGAATGACATTAGACCAACCAAGTACGAAATATCAATGGCAATAAAGAAAAGACCCGTTTCTCCGCGCCAGAAGATGATAAACCTGATGTATGTCGTCCTGATGGCAATGCTCGCGCTGAACGTCTCTACGGAGGTGCTCAACGGATTCTCTATCGTGGAGGAAAGTCTGAACAGAACGACTGCCACGTCTCATCAGGAGAACCAGGTGATATATGCCGATTTTGAGGCACAGATGAAGGCTAATCCTGCCAAGGTAAAGGCATGGTTTGACAAAGCCCAGGAGGTGCGCCGTATGAGCGACTCCCTCTATCAGTTTGCGGCAGAACTGAAGCTCGCCATTGTCAGGGAAGCCGACGGAGCCGACGGAGATGTTCAAGACATCAGGAACAAGGAAAACCTCGAAGCCTCCAGTCAGGTGATGCTCGCCCCTGGCAGGGGAAAAGGCGGACAGCTGTTTCAGGCCATCAACTCCTATCGTGAGCGTATCCTCTCGATGATACCCGATTCTACTCGGCGTGAGATTATCCGCAATAACCTGACCACTGAGATACCCAAGAATGCGGTTACCATGGGAAAAAACTGGCAGGAGTACATGTTTGAGGGAATGCCCGTGGCAGCAGCCGTCACTTTGCTGTCCAAGCTGCAGAGCGACGTCCGCTATGCCGAGGGTGAAGTGCTGCATACGCTGGTAGCCAATATCGACATGAACGACATTCGCGTCAATGCCCTGAATGCCTTTGTCATCCCCAACTCGCAGACCATCGTGAGAGGAGACAAGTTCTCTGCGCGTATTGTGATGGCAGCCGTCGATACGACCCAGACCCCAGATATCTTTATCGGTGACCGGAAGATGAATCTCAAGGACAATATCTACGAGATGGTGTGCGGCAAGACTGGCGACTTTACTCTGGCAGGATATATCGAGACTGTCAACGGAAGCGGAGAACGGATACGCAGGGATTTCAGTCAGAAATATACGGTCGTTGATCCCAGTGCAACGGTATCTGCCGACCTGATGAACATGCTTTATGCCGGATATAACAACCCCATCAGCGTGAGTGTTCCCGGAGTGCCGCTCAACAAGATACAGGCAACGATGTCGGGTGGCGGAACCTTGCAGCCCGTAGGTCCCGGCAAATACATAGCCCGTCCTACACAGGTGGGCAAGGATGTCACCATCACGGTTACTTCAACCAATACGGGTCGCCCCCAGCAGATGGGCCAGTTTACCTTCCGTGTACGTAAGTTGCCCGACCCGACACCTTATATAGCCTTAAAGGACGAGCAGGGCAATCCTTCTCGCTACAAGGGAGGAGCCTTGTCGAAGGCTAACCTGATGGCAGCGGGCGGCATAGGTGCAGCCATCGACGACGGAATACTGGATATAGGCTTCAAGGTGTTGGAGTTTGAGACCGTCTTCTTCGACAATATGGGAAATGCCGTTCCGATGGTGAGTCAGGCCGACAACTTCTCGGCACGCCAGAAGGATACCTTCCGAAAGCTGACCCGCAACAAGCGCTTCTATATTTCGCGCATTACAGCTGTCGGACCGGATGGCATACAGCGAAAGCTGAATACTTCCATGGAGGTCATCGTCAAATAAACAGGATGGAGGACGTCCGGTGAAACAAACCCCAAAGATGAATTTTAACAGACACGATATGAAAAGATTATTTTTAATCATGATGATAGCTTGTGCCGGAATCTCTGCATGGGCACAGCCCAAGGCGCGACGCAACAGCAATGCTGCACAGAAAGGTACGCAGAGCTCTTCAACGCAGCTCACGAAAAGAGCGCAGCTCATGTTCCCCACAGCCATTGAGATGCCCGAAGAGGTGGTATGGCGCAGGGACATCTATCGTGAGATAGACCTGGAGAAGGATATGAATGCAGGTCTTTATTATCCTGTAGAACCAATAGACAAGCAGATGAACCTATTTACCTATATCTTCAAGCTGGCTCTGAACGACTATTTGCCTGTTTACGAATATCGTCTGGATGGTAACGAGGTGTTCAATGATTCGTCCAAGGTTCAGATCAAGACCATTCTGGACAATTATCATATCTTCTATGAAGAGAAGGACGGAAAGGTACGTGTAGACAACAGCGATATTCCTTCTGCCGAAGTGAAGATGTATTATCTCAAGGAATCAGCCTATTACAATCAGGCCAACTCCTCATTCCGCAGAAAGGTGCTGGCACTCTGTCCGGTGATGATGCGTGAAGATGACTTTGGCGGCGAGGCTTCCAAATATCCACTCTTCTGGGTCAAGTACAGCGATTTGGAACCCTTCCTGAGCCGTCAGACGGTGATGACCAGCAATCTGAACAACGCTGCAACGATGAGCATGGATGATTATTTCACGCTCAACAGGTATGAGGGTAAGATATATAAGACCACGAATATGTTGGGCAGAACCCTCGCGCAGTATTGCAAGACCGATTCTGCCATGACCAAGGAGCAGAAACGTATTGAGGAAGAGCTCGCCACTTTCGAGAAGAGTATCTTTGGCAATGCCGCCAAGAAAGACTCCTTAGACAGTCTGGCAAATGCCGACCCCAAGGTGAAGAAAGCCAAGGAAAAAGCAGCTAAACAGACCCGACGTTCGGCAGCTAAGGTATCTAAGAGCAGAGGCGTTAAGACATCATCGTCCTCCTCATCTTCCAGTGCTGCACCGCGTGTAACCGTCAGACGTCAGAGACACTGACCCTGTGAAGGGTGAAAAATCCTCTCCTACAGCAGGAGAGGATTCTGTCGATGGAATTTGATATACTTGAAATTTTATTCACTAATTCAATAGATTGCTTATGAAAAAATTGTTTACTACACTTCTCGTCGCTATGGCATTGATGGTATCAACAGCAGCCCAGGCACAGATTAAGTTCGGTTTGAAAGGCGGTTTGAATGTTACCAACATGAGTTTTGACAGCGATGTCATCGACCAGTCAAACCAGGAAGGCTTCTTTGTAGGTCCTACTGTCAAGTTCACACTCCCTATCGTAGGTCTCGGTGTTGACTTGTCGGCTCTCTATGACCAGCGTGATGCCAAGCTGAACGACGAAACCGTTTCTCAGCGCAGCATCAATGTTCCTCTCAATGTACGTTATGGCATTGGATTGGGAAGTCTTGCCAGCGTTTATCTTGCTGCCGGACCACAGTTCGGTTTCAATGTGGGTAATAAGAATATCGACATCACCAACGACGAAAACGCCGGAGGCTTCAAGTTCAAGGACAGCAACTTCAGCATCAACCTTGGTGCCGGTGTTTCTCTGATTAACCATATCGAAATAGGTTTCACCTATAATATTGCTTGCGGTAAGACAGGTGATGCCTCATGGAAAACCGCTGCTGACGCAGTTTCACCTTTTACAAAGAGTGCACGTAATAACTCTTGGCAGATTTCAGCAGCGTATTTCTTCTAATCAAGCATTTTCATAATACAGAACATACAAGAGTGACGGATGCCTTCGCACCCGTCACTCTTTTGTTGGTACGCTCGATACCGTTATTTATCACCTGTTGATGACTTTCTGAGTGATTGTTTCGCCTCGTTTATAGATGGTTTTTCTGATCAGCACGCCTCTGCTCGACTCTTCGCACTTCCTTCCCGTCAAGTCATAATAACAGACGCTTTGGATGTCGTCGGAGAGGGGAAGACCTGAGATGCCGGAAGTAGCAGAGAGCGTAGTGGTGTGGCCGCTGACAGAAGCAATGGATGGAAGAATGTCATTATCAGAGAAGGCGGTAACCTCATAGCTATAGGAACGGTCGGGTTCCAGTCCCGAAACCTTATAGGATGTTCCCTCAATGTGGTCGAAACTCCATTTCTTGGCACCAACGCTCCATACTTCGTCCGTCTTTACTGAATCGGACAGGATGCGCAAGTCGTTGAGGAAGATTCTCTCCAAGTCCGACTGAATCTTGATGGACGTGCGGCTCGTTCCATGATGGAAATGCAGGACGAAATCCTGTTCGTCCGAAGTAGCGGTCAGTGTGTATGCCTCGCTTTCTGTCGCCTCCTCGGCCTGCGCCGATACGGTAAAGTTCACATTCTTTCCTATGGGAGCTAAGGCTTTGACAGCAACCATAAAATGACCATCGTTTTTCGATACATCTTTGTAGGTCTGCAACCATCCCGATGCTTTGTAGCTGCCGATGCGTGCATAGCCGCCACTCTGGAAGACCCTGTAACCTGTCCATCCTGTCTCGCTCATATAATTGTCCAGACTCGAACTGACATCCGCGATGGAGCCGCTGGGGTAGCTGCCCTCCTTGAATCCGCTGAAATCCTCGTCGGTAATGACCATGTCTAAAGAGTCGGGCAATATCTCCTGCACGTCCAGTCGGTAGTAGTTGGCATCCTCCACGGCATTCCACTGAGCGACAAACGATTCGGACGTGATGGAGTCTGCTGGCAGAAGTTCTGGTCTGACGAGCTGGTCTTTCATGAAACGGAATTTGATGATGCCATCGTCATCACGGATGTCCGTTACCCCTTTTCCTGTCTTTTTTCCCGACCAAGAGAGTGAGTTGGGAGTAGAATAATCGGTAAACATATTGTTGGTCTCTGTCGGATAGAGAGCATTTATATTGCCGTTACCTCCTAGGTTGTCTGCTTCTACCAAATCATAACAGGGGCTGGAACCGCTGTTTACGGTATTCTTCATCCATCTCTGCTCGTCATAGTTGATGTGGAAAATCATCAGACCTTTGCCTGGATGGAAGGCATCCCAGCCCTTTTGCTGCCTGTTCTCCAGCGTAAAATACTCGTTGTCTTTCTCTGTGGATATACGGTATGCCTTATTCGAGCTGCCCAGTTCGGGCAGTTCCATCTCGTTAGAAGGAGTGTCAATCTCAACGAAATCCAGCCATCCTAACGAAAACCTCTCGAAGGCGCTGTAGTTGGGTGGCGTACGTGAATTGTTCAGATACGACCCGTGGTCCATGATGTCCCATACTCCCATCTGTTCGCTGCCTGCGTTATAGATGTTATAGGCATCTTTCAGTCCGAGGACATGACCGAACTCATGGCAGAATACCCCGATGCCGTCGGTCTGACTGCCCGTTCTGCCTAACAGTTCGCAGCTGCAGGCATACATGTTGATGGCCTTGTTGTTCAGTGTAAGTGAAGAGTCGAAGATACTCAGCGTGCCGGCATGAGGCCAGATGGTATATGCCGGAGCTCCGTAATTCTCGCCGTAACCGGCATATATGATAAACACGAAATCGACGGAGCCATCGTTGTCATAGTCGTACTGGCTGAAGTCAATGCCCAGAGAGTCTTGAGCTCCTTGACACGCCTGTATCACCATCTGGTCGGGATTTTTGTCATTCCCGTTGGCATCGTTAGCTCCGTAATACCTCATGGTATTGGGAAGACGGATAGGACCAACCACATCAAAGGTAGGTATAAACTGGCTGTTGGACTGTGAGATGAAATAGTCGCGTGCGCTGCCTGTACCACCGTCTTCGCTAAACCCTTCCAGATTCATCATGTTCTGGTAGTATGAGAGAGGGTCGTTCATGGAAAACTGGCAGTCGCTGAATTCAACCAGAAAGATGAGTCCTCTGCATTCTCCCTTGGTAGGGAAGGTGATGTCGGGTCGTGATGCATGGGCCAAAGGAGTCTTCTGGATGTTTCTTCTGAGTAGGAAAAGCTGGTCCAGGTCGGGCTTTCCCAATTGCTCCAACAGTGAGAGTTCCTGTTGGGTTCTGAGTTCAGAAGTGTGGGCAAGTTGTGAACAGGGCGCAGTCATTCCGTTGTTCTGCCAGGTGGCATAGCGGAACGCACCATTCTCATCTTCGTGGAGCAGGTAGCCGTCCTCTGATATCAGGTAGTGGCAGTGCTCGTCACCTACTATTCTGTATTGGATGGTCGTGCCGTCGGGCTGTTTCTTCATTATCAGCTTGTTGTATGCGGGAACAGCGTCAGCAGCTACAGCTGTCATCAGTGCAGCCATGGTCAGTAGCAAGGCTGCTTTTTTGTATAAAACTCTTTTCAGCATTTCTGGATGATTATATTATCTTGTTATGTCATAAAATCGTTGCAAAGATAGTTTAAACGGCTGAGATAACAAAAAATAAATACATTTTTTCACTCACTCAGCCTTTCTGCTACGTCAGCTAACGAATGTCTTGCGAATGAATTTATTATTCAATTATATCATGTGTAACCAGAAAATATATATATTTGCAGTAAAAAAGAAAGAAAACTATGCAGATACTGCTCGCAAACGCTAAGATAATGCACGACAGAACGGCAATCATGCCGTGGACGGAACCACAATTCCAAAGCATCGCCAACCGGATAGCATTGGACATGGCAGGTATGGACATCGACAAACTGGAAAGCGAACTCGACTGTAGCCGCTCCTTGGCTGCCGAGAACTGGCAGCGATACCAGAACTTCTTCTCTGCCAAGAAGATGCCTGCCATCATGGCATATAACGGACAGGCTTACAAGCATCT
>CAMAHD010000108.1 GCA_945834405.1 uncultured Prevotella sp.
TTTGCACTATCTTTGCACACATAATCACTGACGCGATATGAAGATAAGAAAAAAGATACATTGGAGAAGTTGCGCAGCAATGATGGCGGCAATCCTGCTGTCGGCTGCCTGCGGAGGAAACAAGAAAGAGACCGTTGTTGATGACGAGCCACTCGCCATCAGCACGGAAAAGAACATGCCAGGAGACTCCACCCTTTACGGACTGGCATGTGACGGATGTACTGACTCCGTAATTGTGATCCTGCCCAACAGCGGAGGTAATCCCGACACCATCGACATTATCAACGCAGCCCTGCACAGACAGGTCTACGGCAAACCTCGTATAGGAGACAAGCTGGCCGTCATCCGCAACCCCGAAGACCCAGACGAAGCCCTCATGGTGGTGAACATGGACAATCTGAAGGGCAACTGGTGTTATCTCGTCATGCCACAGATGAGAGATATCTCGAAGATGCCCAAACGACTGCAGAGACGTATGGTGGCAGAAATGCCCGATTCAGAAAAACAGGCCCTGCTGATTCCCAAAGAGGTGGGATATCAGCTGAAAAGGGAATATATCATCAGACCCATCGGCATTGTTCCACATTCGACAACGACAGAGGACCAAAGCATGGTGGAATACCCCAAACTGCCTGTCTATCAAGAATGGCGGCTGTTCAACGGACGTATCATCTTTACAGCAAAACACCAAGGAACCCGCAACGATACAGCCGACTTCGTATATCTGAAAGAGGATTCCATGGTGCTTCGTTTCTCCGACAGGACACAGGCTTTCTACCGAAAGAAATAGGGTGACTGTCGGCTTCTGCTCAACTTACAACCGTAAGATGCTTATCACCACTTAGGATAAGCTGCCAGACGGCGAGCCGCCAGCTCCTCATACTTGGTTCCTGGACGTCCGTAGTTGGCGTAAGGATAGATACTGATGCCGCCACGGGGAGTAAACAGCCCCGTCACCTCGATATACTTGGGATCCATCAGCCTGATCAAATCCTTCATGATGACATTCACGCAGTCTTCGTGAAAGTCGCCATGATTGCGGAAACTGAACAGATACAGTTTCAGACTCTTACTCTCCACCATCTTCTCGCCTGGCATGTAGAGAATACGTATCTCTGCAAAGTCAGGCTGTCCCGTAATAGGACAGAGGGAGGTAAACTCAGGGCAATTGAACTGCACCCAGTAATCATTCTCTGGATGTTTGTTGGCAAATGTTTCCAACACTTCCGGCGCATAGTCGCTCAGGTATTGGGTCTTTGAGCCTAAGGCTTGCAGACCCTCGTTTTCTCTATTCATCTTTATTTTTTTAGTTTGTATTCTACCAAAATGTTTTCCCTTGCCTGAGAAAGTTATATTTCACGGCGTGAAATATAACTCCCCTAAGCATAGAGAAACAATAAACAGGCTGATATACATCTTTTTACTTCGTTTGAAGAAGGAGGGGACTATTCATTCCCTCCTTCAAATCTCATGACATGTCAACGGGTTTTCTATGATCCGGCAAAGGGAGAATAACTGATATTGCTGTCATAGACATCACAATCTTCATGACGCTTGGCAAAACGTACCACTCGGATAGTGACAGGCAGGACGATGATTTCATACAAGGTCTTGAGCACCACCTGCGAGAGCATCAGTACGGGCAACTCGTTCAAGGGTATGACACCATAGAAAGCCAGAGGGAAGAAGATGACGGAGTCGACCGTCTCGCCATAGACCGTACTGAGTATGGCACGAGCGGAGAAATGACGGCCTTGGGAACGCAGCTTCATGCGGCTCATCACGTAAGCATTGACAAACGAACCTGCCACAAAGGCAAGGAAAGAGGCAGCCGTCACGCGGGGAGCCAGTCCGAAGATAGCATGGAAGCCCTCATCATTATGCCAATAGGGAGCCCCGGGAAGGGCATCGCATAAAGCGGCAAAGAAGACAAAGAGGAAGTTCATGGCGAAACCCAGCCAGATCAGCGTGCGTGCCCTGCGATAGCCCCACACCTCGCTGACACAGTCGTTGATGATGTAAGAGACAGGGAAGACGATAAGCCCACCGGTAATGCTGATAGGGCCAAAAGCCAGCTGCTTGGTTTCTAACACGTTTGCCAGAATCAGGCAAACACAGAAGAGTTGTCCCATGACAAGGAACAACGTGGAGTACGCTCCACGGGATGGATGAGTGTTTTGTTTTGACATAAAATTGTTTTTTAAAGGAGGTTAGACAATGACTCCTTGGTTGAAATTTCAAACCAGAATCCACGACATATAGCCGAGGAAAAGAAGGGTGAGCAAGGCTCCTTCCCAACGTGCCACCGTATACTTGGTGTAGCAGAAGAACCAGAGCAGCAGAATGCTGAACAGCTGGACAGCTACGTCGAGCAGGGTGATACCGCCGATACGCATGGGACATACGAGAGCGGTCAGACCGAGGATGGCGAGGATATTAAATACATTGCTGCCAATGACATTGCCAATGGCGATGGCTGACTGTCCCTTGCGGGCTGCCACGACGCTGGTTGCGAGCTCAGGAAGGGAGGTGCCACCAGCCACGATGGTAAGTCCCACCACGCTTTCGCTCATGCCCAACGAGACAGCCACCGAGGAGGCTGAACCGACAAACAGGTTACTGCCGAAGATGAGGGCTGCCAGACCTGCCAGCAGCCACAGCCATGCAGCCCAAAGGGACATGGAGGGAAGAGACACAGAGGTGACAGTTTCCGTCGCATCTTGCTTGGACGCTGTTGCCTGCCGGAGGGTATAGCGCATGAAAAGGGCAAAACAGACGACCAAGACGATGCCGTCTATACGGCTAATCATATTACCATTGAGCGAGAGACGGTCGAAACGGTCTACGCAGCATCCTATCAACAGCACGGAAGCGATGACGGTAGCTGGAATATCCTTGCGCACCGTGGAGACGGAGATGGTCATCGGAGCGACCATCGCCGCACAGCCCACAATGAGCAAGGTGTTGAAGATATTACTGCCTATGACGTTGCCTACAGCCATGTCGGGAGTGCCACGAAGAGCAGAGACAAGACTGACGAAGAGCTCGGGAGCAGACGTTCCTGCCGCCACTATCGTGAGTCCTATCACCAGTTCGGGTACGCGCCACCTGCGCGCAATGGCAGAGGCACCCTCCGTCATGCGGTCAGCTCCGGTAAGCACCAAGACGATGCCGACAACGATCAGCAGTATATCAAGAAGCATATTCGAAGGTATAGGTTATTTTCTTTCCCGTCGGGTCGGTGACGGTCAGCGTGCGGACGCTGTTGTCAGAATTGCGGTCTGCCTCCATCAGATACTCTCCCTGTAAGCTCTTGGCACTCTTGTACACCTTGCTGTTGCGGGTGTAACGATAGGTGGCAACAAGATGGTAGGGATTACATTCCTCCACACCGAAGAGCAGCTGATTGACATCCACCGACTGGTAGCGGTTGTCCACCTCAGAGTATTCAAGCTGAAGTTTTTTGGTGGTAACGGTGCCATCGGGGTACTTGCGCTGATATCTCAAGCTGTCGGCACAATGGTCGTCGTCGGGTCCGAACTTCTGGTTGATGAAACGCATGGCCTGGGCATTGTATTCGCCATTGGCACGCTTCTCCATGACCGTGAAGGCGGAATAGGCATAGCTGTCATACTGTATCTGGAAAGCCAGGGTGTCGGTGGTAGACGCCAGTCGGTTATTCAGTTGGAAGCCACCTATATAGCTAGCCTGAAGAGGATAGGTGCTGGTGTTGGAGATGACGGTAAGCGTCGAATCGACATCGCTGTAGGCGAAGTCGAGCTTGCGGAGCAGCTGACCGTCCTTGGAGATACTGACAGCAGAAGGACGACACAGACGGTCGTAAAGCAGTTCGATGGAACTGCCGTCATCACCCGTAATACTCTTGACGAGACGTGCGGAACCATAACTGCCATCGTGACGGCATGCATACTGATAGATGTTGAAGTTGACGAAAACGCCCTGGTCGGAAGTTGACTGCAACTTATAGGATGCCACACGCTGCTTGCCCGTGGTATTAGGCTCACAAGTGGTCCAGATGGCATACATGTAGCCGCCTAAGCCGCTGGTCTTGTCAAAGGTACACCAGTTATCGCCACCCGCTGAGACAATCTGCCATGCATCGCCGTAAGCCACAAAAGCCACATAGCTCTTCTCCTGATTGGCATAGACCACTTCCTTATCTACCTGCGAGAAGCCATTGAACGAAGTGCCGTCAGCCTTGCCGAGACAGGATGCCATCAGCAAAAGTGACAGGACTGAAAGCACGATTGATTTGATGATGTTCTTAATCTGTTTCATATATCTATTTTTTTCTTGGATTTCATCCTTCATTGACTCATGTTTCCGAAGTACTATCTTCATCCTCACAAGGGGGATTACTCTTCCTCGTCCCAGTCATCGTCCCATTCTTCGAAAGAGGGACCGATGAAGGCATCTAAAGAGCGACGCTCCTTCTTGGTAGGGCGTCCTGTACCTCTGGCTCTGTCAACAAAGCCACTGATGCGGCTCATCTCGAGCAACTCATACTGATCGGGAGTGGTCACATTCTCGTATATCTCAGGCAGCAACTTTGCCCCTACCCTCATCTCAATAGCCTTGAGCACCTTGAAAGAATAGGTGACAGGAGGCTTGCGCACACTGACGGTCTCTCCTTCCTTCACGGCATGTGAGGGCTTGACCGTCATGCCCTTGATGGTTACCCTGCCGTTCTTGCAGGCATCAGCAGCAATGGAACGGGTCTTGAAGATACGTGCTGCCCACAGCCACTTGTCTATCCTTGCCTCACTCATTTCTTTTTATTAAAGGCGTTCATGGTAAAGTCTACTCCGCAGAGCACGAAACTCTTGATGATGTCACAAGCCGTTTCAATCTTGGGCTGCAGTTCCTGCATCTCCTCCGTATTGAAACGCCCCAGCACCCACTGTATCTGCATACCGCGGTCGAACTCATTGCCGATACCCACGCGCAGACGACTGTAACGGTCGGTACCCAGAATCTGCTGGATATGCCCCAGTCCGTTGTGTCCCGCATTGCTGCCCGAAGCCTTCAGGCGCAGGGCACCAAGGGGCAGGGCGAGGTCGTCGACGATGACGAGCAGACGCTCCAGCTCGATATTCTCCTTGTTCATCCAGTATCTGACGGCATTGCCACTGAGATTCATGAAGGTACTGGGTTTGAGCAGGAAGACCTTGCGCCCTTTGATGCTGGTTTCGGCTACAAAACCATAACGCTTGTCCTCAAAAACAATATTGGACGCCTTCGCGAAAGCGTCCAATACCATAAATCCTGTATTGTGGCGGGTCATATCGTACTCGTCGCCGATATTTCCCAGACCTACGATCAAATACTTATCCACTGATAACTACGGGATTGATTACTTACCGGCAGCTTCAGCAGCAGCAGCTGACCTGGATGCACGTGTAGCCTTCACAGAGCATACGATAACCTCAGGAGAGGTAACCATCTCCAGACCCTCGAAGCTCAGCTGACCAACCTTGATGCTCTTGCCGAGCTGCAGATTGGTAACATCGATGTCGAGCACCTCAGGAATAGCCTTGTAAGGAGCCTTTACATTGATCTTACGGATAGAGAGGTTGATACGACCACCATCGCGCACACCCTGTGCCAGACCGTTCAGCTTCACGGGAATACCTACTACTACGGGCTTCTCCTCGCTGATTTCATAGAAATCGATGTGAAGAAGGGCATCTGTTACGGGATGGAACTGCAGTTCTCTCATCACTGCCTTGTGCTCTACGCCGTCGATGTTCAGATTGACAACATACACATGAGGAGTGTATACAACCTTGCGGAGCTCGCTGAAAGGAGCGACGAAGCTCATTGCCTTGGGCAGACCGTTCTCGTCCTTAGCCTCACCGTAAATGTTGCAGGGAATCAAACCTTCTTTGCGCAGCAGCTTTGAGGCCTTCTTGCCAAGGTCGGTGCGCACCTTACCTGTTACGTTAATTTCTCTCATTGTTTAAAAAATAAATGTGTTACTCTAAATTAAGTGATTGTCTCTTAATGCTTAATTCACCATCACACGAAATATATCGGGTGCTTGAAAAAGCGGCTGCAAAGGTATACATTTTTTTTGAACCCCACAAGTATTTAACCTGATTTTACGTTTTCGAACGCCTTTTTACTGTCTATATGTTATGTTTTGTCAAGGAATTGATAAAAAAAGACAATTATTCGCACCTTTATTTGGTGAATCACGCTTTTTTACATACCTTTGCACACGAAAGATAACGTCAAGTCGACTTTTAATAACAACGAAAGAAAGACTACTATAAATAGGTATATGATTAATCGTGAACTAATACGAATTAAGATAGTGCAATTGGCTTACGCTTACTATCAGAACGGCAATAAAAACATTGATAGTGCTGAGAAAGAACTGTTCTTCAGCCTTTCCAAATCGTACGACATGTACAACTACCTGCTGGCACTCATCGTCAGCGTCACCAAGGAGGCACGCAAGCATCTGGAGGTGGCTCAGACTAAAGCTCGTCGCGAAGGTACGCCAGAGCCGTCAACCCGATTCGCCTATAACCGCTTCGCCATACAGTTGGAGGAGAACAAGATGCTCAACGACTTCATGTCTACCCAGAAAAAGACATGGGAGGACGAGCCTGAATTCCTCAAAAAACTGTACAACCTGATTACAGACAGTCAAATCTACAAAGAATACATGGACAGCAACGAGGATAACTACGCTGCTGACAGGGAATTGTGGAGAAAGTTATACAGAACACTTATTCAGGACAACACCGACCTTGATACCATCTTCGAGGAACAAAGTCTCTACTGGAACGACGACAAGGAGGTGGTTGACTCCTTCGTACTGAAGACCATCAAACGCTTTGACGAAAAGAACCAAGGCAAACAGGAACTGCTGCCCGAATATGACAACGAGGAGGACAAGGATTTTGCAAGAAAACTGTTCAGAGCCACGATACTCAACGCCAACGAGTATCAGAGGTACATGAGCGATGCCTCCAGAAACTGGGACTTCAGCCGTCTGGCATATATGGACATCATCATCATGCAGATAGCCATCGCCGAGATGATGACCTTCCCTTCCATCCCCATCAACGTGACCATCAACGAGTTTGTCGACATTGCCAAAATCTACAGCACGCCACGTTCTGGAGGATATATCAACGGTATGCTCGATGCCATCGCCCGTCACTTGGTACAGCGAGGAAAACTGCTCAAGAACATGACAACTGCAGCGTCAAGAGGACTGGAAGAAGACTCTCAGGAAGAAGCATAAAGCAGACCTATCCATCAAGAATCATCAATTACAAGAACAATAAGAATTATGACAACGATCATCCTGGCTGCACAGGCAGCCCAAGGCGGAGGAATGAGCATGATTATCATGCTGGTAGCCATGTTTGCCATCATGTGGTTTTTCATCATCCGCCCACAGCAGAAGAAACAGAAGGAAATACAGAAGTTCCAGAACGCGCTCACAGAAGGAGCACAGGTAGTGACGGGCGGCGGCATCTATGGTACCGTCAAGCGCATCGACCTGAACACCAATACCGTGGAGGTGGAAATAGCCAAAGGTGTGGTGATTCGCGTTGACCGTGGCTACGTGTTCAAAGACATGGCGAGTTCTCAGGCTCAGTCCAAATAAATAAATGAACAAGTCTGGAGGTTTAGGTTCCCTGATCAGGAATTTCTTGTTCAGTATCGTGAACAAGGAATTTCTGATTTTTTTGTTCTTCCTCGCCCTCTCTGCCATTTTCTGGTTGCAGATGACACTCAATGAGACTTACGAGAAAGAATACAGGATTGCCGTGCGGCTGACCGGAGTACCAAAGAATGTGGTGCTGACATCCGACGAGTACGACACCGTCAAAGTAACCCTGAAAGACAAGGGTTTGCAGCTGCTCTACTTCAACTATGCACAAAACCTGCCCAAGATAAGCGTGAGCTTCAGCATATATGCACAGGCTGACGGACACGGGGCCGTACCTGCCGCAGACATACAGAAACTGGTTTACCAGCAACTGCCTGCCTCTACCAAGATTACATCGGTCAAGCCGGAAAGGATGGAGTTCTTCTACAACTACGGTCTCCATAAGAAAGTGCCCGTAAGATGGATGGGAAATGTGGTGCCCGAAAGTCCTTGCTTCATCTCGCATGTCGTATACCAGCCGGACAGCGTGGATGTATATGCTACCCGACAGAGGTTGGACAGCATCACGGAGGTACATACAGAACCGCTGAACTGCACCAACTTCAGAGACACCCTGCATATCGTCAGCAGGACGGAGAGAATCAGAGGGGCGAAGATTGTGCCTAACAAATTGGCTATCAGCTTCATCACGGACATCCTGACAGAGGAACAAATCACCGATATTCCAATCCGAGGCATTCATCTGCCCAAGGGTAAGGTGCTGAGAACCTTCCCCTCCAAAGCGGACGTGAGCTTTGTTGCCGGTGTCAACCTGTTCAGGAAGCTGTCCAAAAATGACTTTTCCATCGTCGTAGACTATAACGAAATTTCCAAGAATCCTTCAGATAAATGTCCCATCCACCTGAAGGTATTCCCATCGGGTATCTCACACGCCAAGCTGAGCGTGCAGATGGTAGACTATCTGATTGAAGAAGAAACGGAGGATGCCGAACCATGACCGGACAGACGGAAGACAACAGCATGACGGAACGGAGAGCTGATAAGGACTTGAACGGCAAGCGGCCCCTCAAGATTGCCCTGACGGGAGGCATCGGAAGCGGAAAGAGCTTTGTGTGCCGACTGCTGCAAGCACGAGGTATCTGCATTTACGACTGCGACGATGCTGCAAAAAGACTGATGCGCGAATCGGAAGATATACGCATCCAACTGACGCAGCTGATAGGTGAAGAGGCATATCAGGACGGCAGGCCGAACAAAGCCGTCGTCAGCAAATTCCTGCTGGCTTCTGAAAGAAACACAGAGGCTATCAACAACATCGTTCATCCAGCCGTGGCGCGTGACTTTGAGGAAAGCGGTATGTCATGGATGGAGTGTGCCATCCTGTTTGAATCCGGTTTTGACAGACTGGTAGACAAGGTGGTAGCCGTCGTTGCCCCCACCCCCTTGCGTGTGGAACGAATCATGGCAAGAGACCATATCGAAGAGAAGATGGCACAAGAATGGATTGACAAACAGATGCCTACCGAGGAACTGATACAAAGGGCTGACTTTGTCGTCTACAACGATGGGACGAAGGAACTGGAAGGCCAACTGGACCGACTTCTGGAGACAATCTGCAGTTGAATACAGCAACTATCAAGAAACAACAACATCGCAATTGTCAAGAAAGAGCAACATTGCAACTGTCAAGAGAGAAACAATATAACTATCATAACTATTATTCAAGTATCATACCATGTTACAAACCATTTTAGCCATATCTGGCAAACCGGGACTTTACAAATTAGTAAGCAGAGGTAACAACAACCTGATTGTGGAGGCGTTGGACAACAGCCACAGACGTATGCCAGTTTTCGCTTCTGACCGCGTGACATCACTGGCTGACATCGCCATGTTTACCGATACAGAGGATGTGCCTCTATATCAAGTTCTCACCAACCTGAAGAACCTGGAGGAAGGCAAGGTTTCCAGCCTCAACTACAAGAAAGCAAGCGGCGACGAATTGCGTGAATACTTTTCCAAGGTTCTGCCCAGCTTCGACCGCGACCGTGTTCACAACAGCGACATCAAGAAACTGATTCAGTGGTATAACCTCCTGATAGAAAACGGCATTGACGACTTTGAAAAGGACATGAAACCTACCGAAGGCGACAATATCGACAACAGAAAGGAACAGGAATAAACCAAAAGGGTTATATAGATAACACATCGAAAAAGCTGCAAGCATTCATTATGCTTGCAGCTTTTTTTTACAACATTCAGTCGCCTTGCATCCTCTAATACCCGACAGCGATGTTATGGATTCCACGCAATAAGAATCATGGTCCATCTAATAGCCTGTCTAAAGACCAGAGGTCTATTCTACCAAGTCTGTCTGACTCTCTGCTTTATCGTTCAGCCAAGGCTGAACGGTCATTGAAGGGGACTTTCTTTGTCTCTGACGTCGACTTCACGAACCGTTCAGCCTTGGCTGAACGAAAACAAAAGATTATTACCTGACATTTTGGTTCAGACTTTCATGTGCCAACAGGACGGTAACGTTCTGAACAGCTAATCAGAAGCGACCTCCTCCGAAGCCTCCACCGGGACCGCCAGGACCAAAATTACCACGGTTGCGGTTGCCACCGGGACCCTCGGGCGGGCCCTGTCTCATCTGGTTGCGGGCTTCCTTGCCGCCAATCAGGTTCATGCGATAGATGACATGC
>CAMAHD010000109.1 GCA_945834405.1 uncultured Prevotella sp.
TTATCTCTTTTCGTCGACCGCCTTGATTTTTTCTTTCAGAAGATTCATCTCGTCCTTGAGTTTCTGCATCTTTCTGTTCATTTCGTCAATCAGGCTGTTGCCTTTCTTGCTGCTGGCATTGAGGAAGCCGAGGTTGTTCTCGTAGGTCTTCACTTCCTGACGTACTGCCTCGTACTGTCTTACCAGGCGTGCACGCTCGTTGTCGAGCGCATCATCGCCCTGCTCTGCCACATTCTTGATTTTGTTCTTGAAATTGTTCAGCCTGCGTTTGGCTACGCTGATGTTCAGCTCTTTGTACAGTTTGTCAAGGGCGGCATGGTAGGCATCGTAGAGCTTGTCTTTCTCCTTGTAAGGCACATGGCCGATGTTTCCGTATTCCTCGACAATGGCTTGCACTGCCTCCTGCAGTTTTTCGACGGGGTTTTCAGCCAGGGCGTTCAGCTTTTCTATCAGCTGGCGTTTCTTCTCCAGGTTGGCGTGTTCTTCGCTGTGCTGTCCGGCTCCGTTGGCCTTGCGTGCCTCGAAGAAATGGTTGCAGGCAGCGAGGAATTCCTCCCACAGCTGGTCGCTCTGTTTCTTGGGTACGGCTCCGATGGTCTTCCATTCTTTCTGGAGGGCGATGAGCTTGTCGGCTGTTGACTTCCAGTCGGTGCTGTCCTTCAATTCGTTTGCCTTGGCTATCAGGGCGCGCTTGCGCTCTACATTGTCCTTGAAGGTCTGTTTCAGCTCCTTGAAGAATTCTGCTTTCTTGGCAAAGAATTCGTCGCAGGCGGCTCTGAAGCGCTCGAAGATCTTGACGTTCATCTTCTGGGGTGCAAAGCCGATGGTCTTCCATTCGGTCTGAATGTCGATGATTTCCTTGGTTGCCTTGTCCCAGGCGGCACTGCCTTTCTTTTCTTCGCTGACCAGCGCCTCTACCTTTTCGCAGAGTACGGTCTTCTGGGCAAGGTTGTCTTCCTCCTTGGCGCGCAGCTGCTCGAAGTGCTGCTGGTGGCGCTTGTTGATGATGGTGGAGGCCGCCTTGAAGCGCGACCATATTTCTTCTCGCAGTTCCTTGGCTACGGGACCTGTCTCGCGGTATTCCTGATGGAGCTTCTGCAGCTGATGGAAGGCGCTGATGAGGTCGTCTTCTTCTGCCAGTTTCTCGGCTGCTTCGCAGAGGCGGGTCTTCATTTCAAGGTTTTTCTTGAAGTCGTATTCTCTTGCCTCACTGTTCAGCTTGAGCAGGTCGTAGAACTGTTCTACGTACAGCTGGTAGTTTCGCCACAGCTCGTTGGCTTTTACCTGGGGGATGTTCTTGATGTCTTTCCACTCCTGCTGCAAGGTCTTGAACTCCTGGAATGCCTGGTTGGCCTCCTCGGGGGTGGTCAGCATCGACTTTATTTTCTCTATGATGTCCAGCTTGCGCTGCAGGTTGGCTTCTTTTTCCTCTTCCTGCTCTCTGAACTGCTGGGCTCTTCTTTCGCGGATGATGGTCATCTCTGCCTTGAAAGCCTCTTCGTCCTCGTCGGGCACAATCTGATAGGCTTCGGGGTCTCCTCCGCCTTCTATGTATGCCTTGAGCCTGGCTTCACGCTCGGCGATATGCAGTTTGTAAAATACGGTCTTGAGATAGTCTACCTCTTCTTTCTGTGGTGTTTCCTCTGCCTGTGCTATTTCTTTCGCACGTTCTACTATCTCCTTCTTGGAGTTGTACACCTTTCGTACCTGTTCGCCGTCGGCTTGCGGTGTCTCGACGGCAGAGGTCAATTCGAGAGCTTTGTCTTGAGAGTCCATCGTAATAATGTTTTAGTTCACGATTCGGTTTGATTCAATTTCGGCACAAACTTACTGAAAAATATTTGATTTGAGCAAAAAACTTTGAACTTTTTTTTTATTTTTTCTTTAAATCAAGCGTTTATAACGGAAAATCCACCAGAAAAGGCCTGAAACGGCGACTGAAATGACGAGCGCGACAATGAATCCGAAGGGTTTCGTCTCCATGCCGTTGATGAGGTTCATGCCAAAGAGGCTGGCGATGAGCGTGGGGAACATCATGAGAATGGAGACGCTGGTGAGGGTTCGCATCACGGTGTTCATGTTGTTGTTAATGATGCTGGAATAGGTGTCCATGGTCGACTCCAGGATGTTGGAGTAGATGTTGGTGGTTTCTCGTGCCTGGGTCATCTCGATGTTCACGTCTTCTATGAGGTCGGCATCCAGCTCGTCTATCTGGAGCTTGAACTTCAGTTTGGAGAGCAGGGTCTCGTTGCCTCGGATGGAGGTGATGAAGAAGGTGAGCGAATCCTGCAGGCGGCTGAGTCCTATCAGGCTTTCGTTGTTCACCTCCTTGTCGAGATTGCGCTTGGCCTTTTCTATGAGGCTGCTGATTTGCTTGAGTCGTTTCAGATACCACACTGCGGAGGAGAGGAAGAGCCGGAAAATCATGTCGACATGGTCGGTGAAGCCTTCACCGCGTTTCTGCTGGAAGCTGACGAAATCGATCATCATGTTGGTCTCGTAGTAGCAGACGGTGATGGTGACGTCGCGCTTGTGGATGATGCCCAGCGGAACGGTGGTGTAAGGCGTGCGCGACCGTATTTCCTTGACGTAGGGAATACGCAGAATGATGAGCATCCAGCCGTCGTCGTACTCGTAACGGGCGCGCTCGTCGGTATCGCTCACGTCGGAGAAGAAGTAGTCGGGAATCTCAAACTGCTTCTCCAGGAGTTCCTGGTCTTCTTCTGTCGGGCAGGTTACCTGTATCCAACAGTTCGGCTTCCATTCGTCTATCATCTGAAGGCCGCCGATGGTATTCCAATACGTTCTCATGGTTTTTCTTTTTCTCTGTTGTTCTTCTGTGCGGATTATCCCTTGTCCGCCTCTCTCCTGAGCTTGGTGTGTGTGGGGGTTGATGCTCAGAGAGCGGCTATCTCTACCACCTTGTCGATGGCGGCACTCAGGCCGTCGGCATTCTTGCCGCCCGCAGTGGCATAGTGGGGCTGACCGCCGCCACCGCCCTGAATGAGCTTGGCTGCCTCGCGGACCATGGTGCCGGCATTGAGCTGGTGGTCGCTCACCATGTCGTCGCTCATCATCACGCTGAGCAGGGGTTTGTCCTGATGGATGGTGCCCAAGACGCACAGCAGGCTGTGGGGCACTTCCTGGCGTATCTTGAAGGCGAGGTCTTTGGCCGACTGGGGGTTCATGGGCAGCACGGCACTCACCACGGTGACGCCATTCACAAGACGGGCTTTCTCGATCAGAGAGGTCTTGAAACGCTCTACCGCCTGTGCCTGGAACTGCTCGATGCTCTTTTTCATGCTGTCGTGCTCTTCGATGTATTTCTCAATGACACCGCGCAGGTCTTTGGCGTTGTTGAACAGGGAGCGGATGGCCTTGACGCTGTCTTCCAGTGCGAAAAGCAGTTCTTCGCACTCTTTGCCCGTCTTGGCTTCTACGCGGCGGATGCCTGCTGCAACGCTGCTTTCGCTGATGATCTTGAACATGCCGATACGACCGGTGGAGGCGGCATGTATACCTCCGCAGAACTCGCAGGAGGGTCCGAAGCGTACCACTCTCACCTTGTCGCCGTACTTCTCGCCGAAGAGGGCGATGGCTCCCATCTTACGGGCTTCCTCCAGGGGGGTGTCGCGGTGTTCGTCGAGGGGGAGGTCCTGGCGTATCATCTCGTTGACGAGACGCTCTACCTGGCGCAGCTCTTCGTCCGTGACTTTCTGGAAATGGGAGAAGTCGAAACGGAGGGTGTCGGGGCTGACGTAGGAGCCTTTCTGTTCGACATGCTCGCCCAGCACTTGCTTCAGGGCATAGTCGAGCAGGTGGGTGGCGGTATGGTTGGCGGCGCAGGCATGACGCTTGTCGGTGTCCACGCAAGCCATGAAGTCGGCTTCGGGGTGCTGGGGCAGCTGTCTGACGATATGTATGCTTTGGTTGTTCTCGCGCTTCGTGTCGACAATCTCTACGGTTTCGTGCTCGCTGACGAGTACGCCGCAGTCGCCTACCTGTCCGCCCATCTCGCCATAGAAGGGGGTCGTATCGAGTACGAGTTCGTAGTAGCTGTTCTTTTTCTGGGTTACCTTTCTGTATCTGAGGATGTGGCAGTCGTGCTCGGTGAAGTCGTAACCTACGAACTGCTGTTCGCCGGATGCCAGCTCTACCCAGTCGCTGTTTTCCACCTGTGCGGCATTGCGCGCACGTTCTTTCTGCTTCTGCATCTCCTGGTCAAACTGCTTCTCGTCGACGGTAAGACCGTTCTCGCGGCAGATGAGCTCCGTCAGGTCGAGAGGGAAGCCGTAAGTGTCGAAGAGGCGGAAGGCCTGTACGCCGTCCAGCTCTGTCTTGCCGGCTGCCTTCAGCTCGTCCATGGCGGCATTGAGCATGCTGATGCCCTTGTCGAGGGTGCGCAGGAAGGACTCTTCTTCCTCCTTCATCACCTTGCCTATCAGCTCGCGCTGGGCAGTGAGTTCGGGATAGGCCTCTCCCATCTCGTGGATGAAGACGGGCAGGAGCCTGAACATGAAGGCTTCCTTTTGGTGGAGGAAGGTGTAGGCATAGCGTACGGCACGCCTGAGGATGCGACGGATGACATAGCCTGCCTTGGCGTTGGAGGGCAGCTGTCCGTCGGCTATCGAGAAGGAGACGGCACGCAGGTGGTCGGCAATGACGCGCATCGCTACGTCGACGTCTTCGTCCTTTCCGTATTCCAATGCCGTGAGACGCTCCATCTCCTTGATGACGGGCTGGAAGACGTCGGTGTCATAGTTGGAGTGCTTGCCCTGCAGGGCGCGTACCAGACGCTCGAAGCCCATGCCTGTATCGATGACGTTCATGGACAGCTTTTCCAGCGAACCGTCGGCTTTTCTGTTGAACTGCATGAACACGAGGTTCCAGATTTCTATCACCTGAGGGTCGTCTTTGTTGACCAGCTCGCGTCCGGGTACCTTTGCCTTTTCTTCGGGCGTGCGGGAGTCGAGATGTATCTCCGAGCAGGGGCCGCAGGGACCAGTGTCGCCCATCTCCCAGAAGTTGTCGTGCTTGTTGCCGTTGATGATATGGTCGGCAGGCACATGCTTCAGCCAGTAGCCAGCGGCTTCGTCGTCGCGCTCGAGGTTTTCTTCCTTCGAACCTTCAAAGACGGTTACATAGAGGTCTTGGGGGTCCAGATGGAGCACGTCTACCAGGTATTCCCACGCCATGTCGATGGCTCCCTCCTTGAAATAATCGCCGAAGCTCCAGTTGCCCAGCATCTCGAACATGGTGTGGTGATAGGTGTCATGGCCTACCTCCTCCAGGTCGTTGTGCTTGCCGCTGACGCGCAGACATTTCTGAGAGTCTGCCCTTCTTCGGGGTTCAGGGTCTCTTGTTCCGAGGATAATGTCTTTCCACTGGTTCATGCCTGCATTGGTAAACATCAGTGTGGGGTCGTCCTTGATTACCATAGGTGCAGAGGGCACAATGGCGTGACCTTTCGATTCGAAAAACTTTTTGAACGAATCGCGGATTTCGTTAGCTGTCATCATATCTGTATCTTGTTTGTTTTTTCTCTTGAATGAATCGGGTTCTGTGCCTTTGAGGCCATTTTGGCTGCAAAGTTACTCCATTTTTTTGAGTAAGCGAAAAAAATGTTGTATTTTCTTCACTCATCCTGCTCACATTCAGCCTTCTATCTTGGTTCTGCCACGGTGCAGACCCATCCGGCTTCTCTGTTGACGGTCGTATGAAACTGTGCCTGCTCCCGGCTCAGCACGTCGGCAAGCTCAACGGTGATGCCCTCGCCGGTCATCTTCAGCAGGGCTTCCTTCATCGTCCACAGACGGATGAATGCCACGTCGGGGAAGGGCGACTGCTCTACCTGACGCAGCTCTTCGGCATTGAGTACGCGCTGTGCCAAGGAGGGACAGAAGGAGCGTATGCTCTCGATGTCCACTCCTACGGGCTTGGAGGAGAGGACGCAGGCGGCTGCCTGACGGCAATGGCTGAGACTGAAAAAGAGGTCGGGACGCGATGACAGGAAGGGTTTGCCGTGGTCGCCGTAACGGAAAACGGGGGCTGTGCTGATGCCGTATTCCTGAAGGAGCGCCTGCTGCAACAGGCGATAGGCTGCCACGGAGAGCCGCTGCCCTTCTTCGTGACGGATGGCAAGTACTTTCTGTCGGCGTTCTTCCGACACGAGCTGCAGCTCCTGCTGCAGATTCATCTCGCGGATATGGTCGTTGATGTATAGCATGGTCGTCTCTCTCTCTTATTCCGTGTATTCCTTTGCCCAATTGACCAAAAACAGCTTTCCCGTGGCTCGGGTGAAGGCAGTATAGAGCCAATGGATATAGTCGGGGGTCAGCATGTCGTCGGTCATGTAGCCTTGGTCGATATAGATGTGTTGCCACTGTCCGCCCTGTGCCTTGTGGCAGGTCACGGCGTATGCGAACTTCACCTGGAGGGCATTGTAGTAGGGGTCTTGTTTGAGCTTGTCCATCCTGTCTTTCTTGTGGGGGATGTCGGCATAGTCTGCCCATACCTGGTCGAAAAGCAGCTGTTGCTGCTCGCGCGTCAGGGCTGGTGCTTCCGACTGCAGGGAGTCGAGGATGGCGGTGGCCGTCAGTTCCTGGTCGTCGTAGTCGGGGAAACGGAGGGTCACGTCGGCAAAACGGAAGCCGTAGAAGCTGCGCGTCTTCCTGACACGCAACACCTGGGCACGGTCGCCATTGGCGATGAACGAGAGCTTGGGCTTCTCGTCTTCTTTCTGCAAGCCGGAGGCGGCTGCCCAATGGTAGTTGTTCTTCACCACCATCAGCATGTCGCCGCTGGTCAGTTCGTCCTCGCGGTCCAGTATGCGCGCCCTGATGCCCTGGTTGTATATGTTCGCCCGCTTGTTGCTGCGCGTCAGCACCATCGTCTCGTCTATTCCCACCTCGGCATACGAACTGGCAAGGCTTTCTATCAGCTCGTCGCCGCGAACCGTCCGGATGTCGGCAAAGCCCTGAAGGCGTATCTTGGGCATGGGGATGGGGGCTTGCGTGTCGGTCAGGCAGCGGATGCGGGTGGCGTTGAAGAGGATGCCCGACTCGATGCTCTGGCGCAACACTTCCTGAAGGTCGGCCTCGTAGACCTTCAGCCCATAGGACTGCAGGCAAGGGGATTGGAGGGCGGGACTCGACTCTTCGCCTACGGGCGGCAGCTGGGCGGCATCGCCCACCAGGAGCAGACGGCAGTTCTGTCCCTGATAGACATACTGTATCAAATCGTCCAGCAGACGGCCCGTGCCGAAGTTCGATTCCTGAAGCCCTTGGTTGGCTATCATCGAACTCTCGTCGACGATGAAGAGACAGTCGGCGGTCTTGTTGTCTGCCAGCGAAAAGGGCGAGAAGGTGCCGGCTACCTTCTGGCGGTAGATACGGCGGTGGATGGTGAAGGCGGTATGGCAGGAATAGAGTTCCATCACCTTGGCTGCCCTGCCCGTAGGGGCCAGCAGGGCTATGCGGTGGCGCAGCTGAACCAGGGCACGGACGACGGCGGCGGCAAGGGTCGTCTTGCCCGTACCTGCCGAACCGCGCAGAATCATGACACTGAAGGGGTCGGCATCGGACATGAACCGACAGAACTCACGGATGGCCTGATACTGGTCGGCTGTAGGCTTGACACCGAGGGCGCTCATGAGCAGGGGCTCCAAGCGGTCGTTGGCCGTCATCGGCGTCATGCCTTTCTGAAGATTGAGAAGTTGACACTGCCGTAAGCCCGATGCTCCGCAAAGCAGGGATGGAAGCTGAAATCCTGGGCGGCTCCGTGCTCCAACACGAAGATGCCATCGTCGTGCAGGATATGGGCATCCAGTACCATGTCGGGCAAAAGGGGTAGCTCCGACAGTGCGTACGGAGGGTCGGCAAAGATGAAGTCGAAGGTCTGGTGACAGGTCTTGAGAAAACGGAACACGTCGCCACGCAACGGTATGGCTGCATCGGTGCCCAGTTTCTTCAGACAGTCGGAGATGAAACGGTGGTGGTCGCGGTCGGCTTCGACACTGATGACCTGACGGCATCCGCGAGACAGCAGTTCCAACGTGATGCTGCCCGTGCCCGAAAAGAGGTCTAAAGCCTGGGCTCCCTCAAAATCCAAGTAAGCGTTCAGCACGTTAAAGATGTTCTCCTTCGCAAAGTCGGTTGTGGGGCGTGCCTTGAAGGTGCGGGGCACTTCGAAGCGTCTGCCTTTGTATATTCCTGTGATAATCCGCATATCTGATAATCTGTTTCTGTGATAATCCGTTGTTCTTTCCTATCTCAAGCGTTGACGATGGACAAAGGCAGTGACGAGGTCGAACGGCATTCCGGCTATACGGGTGATGGGAGCACGGTTGAAGTCGCCTGCGGGATTGACGATGTATGCCCGCTGCAGATACTGACGCAACTCGTCCAGCAGCCAGTCGCGTTCGGGAATGTCGCCCATGAGATGCAACTCGTCCCACTCGGCCTTCAGCCCCAGCTGCTTCCATACACACAACAGGAAATAGAGGGCATCGTGGGCATTGCCGCCCGAACCGGACGAGGAGGTGATGTCGAAACTGTTGCAGAACTTGAAGCGGTTTTGGCTGAAACTGCACACGTCTAAGCTGCCGTCATGGAAATAGCCATAGAGCTTGTTGCGCTTGCCGATAAGACTGCGCTGGTGGAGATAGGACCATACGGGCTGCATCGCACAGCAATAGCGCACCTCAACGTAATGGTCGGCAAGAACGGTGCAGAAGTCACGGCTAACGGCATAGAGAGCCACCACATTCAGCTCGGAAAGAAGATTGCACATCACGAGCTGACCGTCATGACCGCCGAAGCTATGGTCGTAGAGCTCTTCCGACATGGTCTCATCGAAACAGGAAACGGGGACAAGCAACACCGGGGCAGCCACCATCACCAATGCCTTGGAAAAGGGCACGCCCAGCAGGGCAGACGTCTTGAATGCCTCGCGCAGATTGGCTGCCATGGAGATGCCGTTCTTCACGGCATAAGGCTCATACTGAGGCAGGGAGTCCGCCACGTCGGTACTCGGCGCTGAGAATGAAAGGGAGTGCTTGCTCACTCGGATGATGATTTGCGACCGCGTCGGTGCGCTGTTGATGGCTTTCGTCATGTAGATAGTTTCAATTTTTTCATGCAAAATTACATTTTTTGTTTCAAATATCTTTCACTTAACCATATATTTCAGATTTTTTTATATCTTTGCACTCACAAATCACATCAAACGCCAACGGCACAACAAGAATCAAAGGAAGAAATCAAGCATAAAGAAGTATGAGAGTCATCATTGAACCAGATTACGACAGTATGTCCAAATGGGCTGCCGATTATGTAGCTTTACGTATCAACGAATCGAATCCGACAGCCGACAAACCCTTCAAGTTAGGATGTCCTACAGGTTCCTCTCCATTGGGGCTTTACAAGGAACTGATCAAGAAATATCAAAACGGCGAGTTGTCCTTCGAACATGTCGTCACCTTCAATATGGACGAATATGTCAACCTGGACGAAAAGCATCCCGAATCGTACCACTCGTTCATGTGGAACAACTTCTTCTCTCATATCAACATCAAGCCAGAAAACGTGCATATTCTCAACGGCAACGCACCCGACTTGATCAAGGAGTGCGAAGACTACGAGAAAGCCATCGAGAAAGCAGGAGGCATCGACCTCTTCATGGGGGGAGTAGGTCCCGACGGACACCTGGCATTCAACGAACCCGGCTCGTCACTCACCTCAAGAACACGCATCAAGACGCTGACAACCGACACCATCATTGCCAACAGCCGGTTCTTTGACTACGACATGGAACTCGTACCCAAACAGGCACTCACCGTGGGCATAGGTACCGTGATGGATGCCAAGGAGGTTTTGCTGGTATGCAACGGTCACCACAAGGCACGAGCCCTGCAGCATATCATCGACGGCAACGTCTCGCACAAATGGACGGCATCCATGCTCCAGATGCACCCCAAAGCCATCGTCGTTTGTGACGAGGCTGCCTGCGACGAACTCACCGTCGGCACCTATAAATACTATCTCGACAAGGAAAGGGGAAACCTGTAAGATACACCTTATATATATATTTGTCTTCCGCAAGTTCAAATAGATTGTGTATCAGAGGTGATGGTACGCCATGAACCAACGGTCGCTGGCCGAAGGGAAAAGCAAAGGGCAAAAGTCCATAGCCCAGGGCTATGCCTGGGTGGGTTACAGAATGTTTCAGTTTGAGTGGATAAACATAAAAATTGTAACATTCTGTATATTTTTATAAAAGAGTCTCCTGTTGCGGCAGCCAAGCGTATTGTCGATGCCCTGATATCCCATGAC
>CAMAHD010000110.1 GCA_945834405.1 uncultured Prevotella sp.
GCCAAACAAAGATAGCCTCAGGACCGGAAATACATCGTTCTATCGTTATTGGCAACTCCTTGGCATCCAGACAACAAAAAATCCCTTGCAAGCATTTGACTTACAAGGGATTGTGATTTAAGACTCGTACCCAGAGCCGGGGTCGAACCGGCACGGGTTGCCCCACTGGTGTTTGAGACCAGCGCGTCTACCGATTCCGCCATCTGGGCCTTAATTCGGGTGCAAAGATACATAATTTATCTGAACTGACAAAGTTTTCTTATAAAAAACTGAAAAATCTTTTGTTATTTCACCATAATTATGTACTTTAGTAGCACCAAAACAAAGATGATGAATTATGAATATGTCCAACAATAATTATTGCGTCATCCTCGCCGGCGGCAAGGGACGCAGATTGTGGCCCTACAGCAGAGAGAAATCTCCCAAACAGTTTATCGACTTCTTTGGTACCGGAAGAACACAGCTGCAAAGCACCTTTGACAGATTCTCCAAACTGATGCCTAAGGAGAATATCCTCGTTTGTACAAACAAGGACTATGAGTCGATTGTCAAAGAACAATTGACTGACCTGAATGATGATAACCTGCTGATTGAACCAGTACTGAGAAACACAGCCCCAAGCGTTGCCTGGGCACATCTTCGTATCTATCAGAGAAATCCCAATGCCTGCGTGGTGATTACGCCTGCCGACCAGTTGGTGCTGAACGAAGAGGCTTTTGCACGCAACATTCTGCAAGGACTGGAATTTGTGGCTGACAGAAAACTGATACTCGCTATGGGTGTGAAACCTACCCGACCCGAACCGGGTTATGGCTACATACAGTCGGGAGAACCCTGCGACGCTGAGAATATCTATCAAGTACAGTCGTTTACAGAAAAACCCGAAAGAGAATTTGCACAGATATTCATGGAAAGCGGAGAGTTTTTCTGGAATACAGGTATCTTTATCGTTCATGTCAAGAAACTGAGAGAAAGACTTGACATGCTGTTTAATGAAGTACTGAGAAATCTGCTGAAGAACAATCCTAACTACACAAGAGAGGAGGAAGTGAAATTTATTAATGACAACTATCCCTCCTACCCCAACCTGTCCATTGACTATGGTGTACTGGACCATAAAGAGGACGTGTGTATGATGCAATGCGACTTTGGATGGGCAGACTTGGGAACCTGGCACTCTATCTTCGAGTGCGGTCACAAGCAGGGTGAGGACAATGTGGTTGTCAACTCAGAGGTAATGCTCGAAAACAGCCATAACAATGTCATCAAACTGCCGGAGGGAAGACTGGGTATCATCAGTGGCCTGCAGGGATTCATTGTGGCTGAGAAAGATAATGTACTGCTGATTTGTCCTAAGGGCGACTCTTCTTCCTTAGTGAAGAAATATGCCAATGAGGTACAAATGAAGTGGGGAGACAAATATATATAATTAAGGTGGGTTCTATCCGTTCCTACCTTAAGTAATCATACTTTCAGGAGTATATAAGATTGTTGGGAGTGAAGGAGTATACTTATTAACTCCTTCACTCCCAACATATTGAGTACTTGTGAAACTGAGTGATGCAGTTATTCAAAGTTGTTTCTGATCTTTTCTGCAATGGCACTGAACTGTTCAGGAGTAAGACTGAGCTTTTCTTTACGGAAATCAACATCTGCCTCCCTGTTCATGGGTATCAGATGAATATGTGCATGAGGCACTTCCAATCCCAGCACTACCTGAGCCACCTTCTTACAGGGAAAAGCCTTCTTGACGGCTGCCGCAACACGCTTGGCAAACACCTGATATTCAGCTAACTCCTCGTCAGACAAGTCAAAGAAATAGTCAACCTCGCGACGTGGAATCACAAGTGTATGTCCCTCTACCAAGGGATTGATGTCGAGAAAAGCATAGAACTTCTCATCTTCGGCACATTTATAGGAAGGTATCTCCCCTGCCGCAATCTTCGAAAAAATACTTGCCATAATACTTCTGTTGATGGATGTTGAACATGTTCCACCGGCTTCAGGCGATGGAAATACTCTCAATACGCAGCTTGATGGTGCCGCGAGGAATGGTTATGACAACCTCGTCGCCTACCTTCTTGCCCAAGAGTCCTTGTGCAATAGGTGTCTTGATGGAAATCTTACCAGCACGCAAGTCAGCCTCGTTCTCACTGACAATGGTGTAGGTCATCTTGGTCTTTGTCGTCAAATTGGTCATCTCCACCTTAGACAAAATCTGTACGGTATCAGTTGAAAGACGAGAGGTGTCGATAATCTTCGCCTCTTGAATAGCCAGTTTCATCTGATTGATTTTATCTTCAAGGTGTGCCTGTGCCTCTTTGGCAGCATCATACTCTGAATTTTCACTCAAGTCACCCTTGTCGCGAGCCTCAGCGATAGCGGCTGAAGCTTTCGGGCGCTCCACGCTTTCCAAACGTTTCAACTCGGCCACCATTTTATCGTAGCCTTCCTGTGACATGTAAGCCATAATAATTATTGTTTTAAAAAATGAATGCTTTTGTTTAGGTCAAAAAATAAAGATCCCGACATGACTGCATTGCGCCGGAATCCTATGTTTACTATCTATTATGTATAGCCTTTATTTACCTGTTTGCAAAGATAGGCAATATTTCTCACCATGAAAAATATTTGGTGTTAATTATTCAAAATTTAGCAATGTTCAGATATTACTTATTGTTTCAGAAGTTCTTACAAATAAAAAAAGGGACTCCGCTGAGCCCCAATCTTTGTTAACCTTAAATCTAATACTATGAAAAACACGATGCAAAGGTACGACATTTTATAAATAATATACCTGACGTGTCTCTTTTTATTGACTGATTATGAATTTTATTGACATATATCAAAATGGTTGGTCGGTCAGAGCCGCTTTACTCATGAACAAGGCTATGGTTTTTTGCCTGAAATAGTCTTCCGACATATACATAAGTCCTTGAAAGGGATTATCAGTTCCCCAGGAGTTTTTCATGATGAAATAGCTCTTTCCCTGAGCATCCCGGGCAATGCCTACGATGGCCATGCAGTGGTCGTCTGTGGTCTTATAGGTTTCAAAGCCATGCTGTCTGGATGCCTGACTGACTATTGCATCAGGTGGCAGCATGGCAAATCCATTTAAAAATGAAAAGCCACGCTCTGTGATGTCACCTTCCCAGCATACACCATGACCCTGTGTGACGGCACGTACAGTGACATGAACCAGACTGTCGATAGGGATATTCAACAGCTGGTTGTTCTCCCAATTGTCGGGTATTTCCAAGGAAAAACAGGTTCCGAAAGGATGGTGAGCAAAGCTGGTAATACCTATGTATTCTCCCGGTGAGCAAACACTTCTGCCAAACTCTCCAAACGTGTATTCTACCCCATAGAAGAATACTTTATGGGGAAGATAGCCATAGGTATTATCCAAGATGTTGTCTACCTGACTGCGATAAGGTTGGAGACCGCAACGGGTAGCAGAGACGGCACGTACTATCTGACGTATCTTCTGTAAGACAACATCCGAGGCAGGAGCATTCATCTCATGATAGGAGTCGTAAGGAACGATGCCATGACGCTCTATCAGATGGACAGCCGTAATGCCCATGCCTCTGCAGCTCATCTCTCGTCTGCCGCCACTGAGACATCCCTGAACATAAGCATCATCCATCAGTGAACGCATGACAAAGACAGGAGAAAGATGAACTGAATCTCCTTGCATCAAATGTTCTGTCTCTATGGCTGAAAGCATGGCATAAATCCAGCAGTTGGAGTCGTTTCCCTGGTTCTTGACTGGTGTCATCTTGTTCATGACCACAGTAGTCAACTGAGGTAAAGACTTCTTATACTTTGTTTCAGGCTGCTTGTCGAACACAAGGAGCAGACAGCAGCAGAACAGCAACAGCAAACTGCAGCACAGGAGCCATTTCAATACACTGGGCCTAATCATGGTGTTCTCTGCGTAAACGATAATTGCCGCGAAGCAATTCAAAATCGGACGGCGACCGCTTCAAGGCATCACTGTCTATGCGAGGGTCGTAGAGCTGCAAAGGATTACCATCATAGACAAAAGTATCGGGCAGTGATGGCGGAACCACTTTGGGCGGTCTTGGCAGAGAAAAGAAACGGCATAAATCATCTAACACCATGTTGTCGGCATTGGCTTTCCCATCGGCAGAATAGCCGGCGATGTGCGGAGTACCTAAATAGACTTTTTCAAGCAGTTCGGTATTGATATTGGGTTCGTTTTCCCAGGTATCGATGATGGCTTCCCGTACTTTTCCCTGACGCAGTGCCTGCAAGAGTGCCAGATTGTCTACCACCTCTCCCCTGCTGGTATTGATAAGTACAGGACAACGGTTCATCCTGTCGAAGGACATGCCGTCACAGAGATGATAGGTTGGATGTTGACCCGAACGTGTCAGTGGTACATGATAGCTGATGACATCCGAAGTGGCTTCAAGGGTTTGTATGTCTACTTTGCCTTCGACGGAAACAAAGGGGTCGCATATCTGTATCTTCATACCCATACTGCGCCCCATAGCGGCTATCATCTTGCCCACGTGGCCATAACCTACAACACCCAGTACGGCTTCCTGCAGACGGATGATGCCCGACTGCTGTAACAACAAAAGACAAGAACGTACATACTGTTCCACTGAACTGGCATTACATCCCGGACAATTCATCCATCTGATATGGTTTTTCTCCATATAATCCGTATCTATATGGTCGAAACCGATAGTGGCAGTAGCTACATACCTTACCTTGCTTCCATCGAGCAGGGAAGCATTACAATGGGTGCGCGTTCTTACTATCAAGGCATCGGCATCCTTTACATCTTCAGGTCCTATACTGGCACCATCAAGATACACAAGTTCTACTCCCAACTGTGAAAGGGAGGGGCGGATAAATGGAATCTTACTGTCTACTACAATCTTCATACTGCTTGATATTTCATGCAAAATTACATAAAATATATATCAAAAGCCATAAAAGCCATCAAAATATCGTGAATTTGTTGGATAATTAAAAACTTTTCAGTAGATTTGCATTTAAATTATTAACTCATACATGAATTATGGAACCTTCATTTACTGACCATTGCATCAAAATATTCAATCAGGCAATCAATGACTATCATTTGACAGATGATGTTGACTGCCCCATCAACAATCCCTTTACTAAAGGGTCGATTGAGCACAACCTGTATCTGAAATGTTGGATTGATACCGTTCAATGGCATCTGGAAGACCTGATTCGCGACCCTGAAATCAACCCTGCTGATGCTCTTACTCTTAAAAGACGTATCGATAAGAGTAATCAGGACCGAACAGACTTGGTAGAACAGATTGACAGCTATTTCCTGAATTATTACAGTCAGGTTACATTGGCTGCTGACGCCCGACTGAATACCGAAAGTCCTGCCTGGGCTATCGACCGACTGTCTATTCTTATCCTGAAGATTTATCACATGCAGGAACAGGTACAGCGTACGGATGCTTCAGAAGAACACTTGCAGCGCTGCGGTGCCAAACTGAATGTGCTGCTCGAACAGAGAACAGACCTTTCTGAAGCTATCAACCAACTGCTTGATGACCTGCAGAACGGAAAGGTGCGCATGAAAGTGTACAGACAGATGAAGATGTACAACGACCCTGCCACAAACCCCGTCCTCTACCAGCAACAGAAATAATACCATGAAGAAAGAACATATCCTTGTCATTCGTTTTTCCGCTCTGGGAGATGTTGCCATGGTCGTACCCGTGGTGTACAGTCTTGCTGTGGCTTATCCGGAACTGCGTATAACTGTTCTCAGCAGACCTTTTGCGCGAACTCTTTTTGAAAACCTCCATCCAAACATCTTCTTCATGGAGGCTGACTTGAAAAAGGAATACAAGGGTATCAAGGGACTGAATAGCTTATACAGAAGACTGTCAGCCAAGAAATTCACAGCCGTAGCCGACTTGCATCATGTATTGCGCTCGGAATATCTGAGACTGAGGTTCAAGTTCGATTATATATCCAAGGTAGAACATATCGACAAGCATAGGGATGAGAAGCGCCATTTAGTCAGACAAAACAATAAGATATTGGTTCAGCTGCCTACATCCTTTGATAATTATACGGATGTGTTTGCCCGTTTAGGCTATCCATTCAAACCGCAATTCCATTCTATCTTCCCGACAGAAGGTGGTGATTTGACACTCCTGCCCGAACCTTTCTCTTCGTTGCCATTCAACAACAAATGGATAGGCATTGCGCCCTTTGCCGCTCATACAGGCAAAATATATCCCGTGGCATTGATGGAACGTGTTGTAGATACACTGTCAAAGAAATATCCCGACAGCAGAATATTCCTCTTTGGAAGGGGCGAGAAAGAAAAGGAGACCTTCAATAAATGGTGCAGCCAATATACTCAGTGCATCCATGTATCGGAAACGCTCGGTTCTATCTACGAAGAACTGATAGTGATGAGCCATCTGCGTGTTCTCGTTTCCATGGATTCTGCCAACATGCACCTTGCATCACTGACAGCCACACCCGTCATCAGCATCTGGGGAGCCACTCACCCTTATGCCGGATTCTTAGGATGGAACCAAAGTCCCGACAACATCATTCAGATGGATATGCCCTGTCGTCCATGCAGCATCTATGGCAACAAGGAATGTCTGAAGGGTAACTATGAATGTCTGAATAAGATTGAACCTGAAAGAATTATCCAAAGAATAGAACATATCTTGAATCAAAACTATGATACACATTAACTCATTATTATAATCACATTAATATCTAACGAAAATGAAAAAGTACATTTGTGACACATGCGGGTACATTTATGACCCAGAGAAAGGTGATCCCGAAAGCAACATTGCTCCTGGAACAGCATTTGAAGATATACCCGAAGATTGGGTATGCCCTCTGTGTGGTGTCGGTAAAGAAGATTTTTCTGTTGTAGAAGAATAATAATACCTCCACTATGTGATGGAAAAAAACTTGGTACGGTTTATCTCATTTATTGATTACAAACCGTACCAAATTTTTTTAGCACTATATTCTAAAGTCGAGTGATTCTGTAAATCATAATACCAGCCGTAACAGATACGTTCATGGAATGTTTGGTTCCGTCCTGACGTATCTCTATACAACCATCAGAAGCATCTATCACTTCCTGATGAACACCCTTGACCTCATTTCCTAATACAATGGCATATCGCTGACCTTCTTCGGCATGGAAATCCAAATCCGATATGCTTCCCTCTGCCTGTTCGATGGCATAAACAAGATAACCTCGCTGCTTCAACTCATTGACCGCATCCAAGGCTGACTCGAAGTATTTCCAGGGCACACTGTCTTCAGCTCCTAACGCCGTCTTGTGTATTTCCTTTCCAGGCGGCTTGGCACTGATGCCACACAGATAGACAGCTTCTACACGGAAAGCATCACAGGTGCGGAATACACTGCCCACATTATACATGGAACGGACATCATCCAGCACTACCACCAAAGGTTTTTTAGCTGCTTCCTTATATTCTTCCACCGACAGGCGGACCATTTCTTTTGTTCTCAGTTTTCTTGTCATGAATATACAGTTTATGTAAGTGTCGCAAGTACTCATCGCAAAAATACAAAAATATGCTGACATACATACACTTTTCTTTAAAAAAATAACTGTTGATAACCATGTGGATAAACCTGTTGATAAGTTGCTCATATCTTTTTCATAACCTGTTTACTATCCTCTGTCCTTTTCAGAAATAGGGATATCCACAGGTTTATACAGGGGATAATACAAAGATTTCCACACTTTTTTGATGAAAAATAATATAAACTTATTAATTTTGCACCGAATAAGGAAATTGTGGATAAATGGTCGTTGTGGCTGATAATGAGTAGGTAAGTATAAACAGTACATGTTCGTAAATACTATCCTTTGTCTGATAACCAAATCAGCAAGAAAATGGCACTCTTTTTATCAACTTATCAACAGCATATCATCCATATCATTCCTTTTTTATAAAAGAAAAGAAAAAATAAAATTATGATGATATGACGTTGAAAAGCGAATGGATGAAACAGGGATTCATTGATGAACCCGTTTCTGAGGGTACTGATTTGAAAAAGGAAATCAGACGATTGTGTGAAGAAAAAAATGCCATTGTCCTTGCTCACTACTATACTCAAGGAGAAATACAGGAAGTGGCTGACTTCATTGGTGACTCTTTGGCTTTGGCAAGAAAGGCTGCTGAAACGGATGCCAGAATCATTGTGATGTGCGGTGTCCATTTTATGGCTGAAACATGTAAGGTATTAAGTCCAGACAAACTGGTTCTGGCTCCCGACCTGAATGCCGGTTGCTCTTTAGCTGACAGTTGCAAGGCTGAAGATTTGAAGAAATATAAAGAGGAGCATCCGGGCTATCAGGTGGTAAGCTATGTCAATACGACTGCCGCCGTCAAAGCCCTTACCGACGTAGTGGTGACGAGTGGTAATGCCAAGAAGATTGTTGATACCTTTCCCCAGGATGCGAAAATCATCTTCGGTCCCGACTACAATCTCGGTTCTTATATCAATGAGGTGACAGGACGAAAGATGTTGCTTTGGAACGGTGGATGCCATGTGCATGAGAGATTCTCTGTCGACGAGATAGTCAAACTGAAAAGAGAACATCCCCAAGCCAAGGTTCTTGCTCACCCTGAATGTAAGGGTCCTGTGCTTGCCATTGCTGATGAAGTTGGTTCTACTGCCGTTCTTCTTAAATATGCCACGGAGCATCCCGAGAATGAGTATATCGTGGCTACAGAGTCAGGCATTCTCCACGAGATGCAGCGCCAGTGTCCTCACACCAAGTTCTATCCCGTACCTCCTGAAATCAGTGAAGGCGGTGTAGGATGCAGCTGTAACGAGTGTGAATACATGAAGATGAACACGCTCTTGAAACTCTATCATGCCTTGCGTTATGAATGGCCCGTTGTAGATGTCGACCCATCTGTTGCTGCGCAGGCAGTAAAACCCATCGAGCGTATGCTGGAACTCAGCAAGTAATCATGATTTGTATGAAGAAGGTTTCTGTCATCGTTGCCGTATATAACGCTGCTGCATATATCAGAGAATGTCTGGAATCATTGGTCCGTCAGACCTATCCCCATTTAGAAATATGGTGTGTGGACGACTGCTCCACTGACAACAGCAGGTCTATCGTGCAGCAATATGCCGACAAGGATGACAGAATACATCTTCTTTCCACTCCTGTCAACAGTGGTCCTGCTGTGGCAAGAAATATGGCTGTAGAAAGGCTTACGGGTGATTTGACGGCTTTTCTCGACAGTGATGACTGGTTGTCCGATGATGCCATAGAAAAGGCTGTGAGCGTCTTTGAAAGCCATCCTATGACGGATTGTGTACTCTTTACCTGTATGTATCATCATCCCGACGGCAGTGAAAGTCCTTATGCTGCCCCACCCTTTTCTTGTCTTCAGGGACAGGATGCCTTTGTAAAGAGTCTGACATGGGCGATTCACGGCATCTATATTGCTCGTTCATTCCTGTATAAACAGTTTCCTTATGACACGGTATGTCGCACTTACAGTGATGACAATACTACCCGTATTCATTACTACCAGTCGCGTGAAGTAAGAATGTGTGGTGGTATATATTATTATCGAATGAATCCGCATTCTATTTCACATATTCAGGATATCAGTCAGCTGAATTATCTGAAGGCTAATGAGAGCATGAAACGTCAGTTGACAGCGCTTCATGTAGGCGAAGATATTTTGAATCTATATGAGTATCAGCGCTGGCTTATTTTGGTAGATACTTACCGCTTTTATTATCTCAATAGAAGTCGTTTTACGTCTGAGGAGCGCAAATATTGTCTTTCAGAAATACAGAGAATATGGAAGAACGTTGAAACATTCCGTATTCCCATAGTCAAGAAATGTAAGTTAGGTTATGCTCCCCTATCCTTCAGTTGGACTCTTTTCTGTATTCAGGAAGAAATATATTTCGGCTTGAAGAAATTATTTGGATTGATGAGTTGATATTCCACTCATCCAGCACAACAGTCTGCCTATACCCTTTGTTTTTCTCCTAACCATCCATCTATACATAAGAATAGGTATAAAGATACCCAAGAGAATGGACATCAGTGCTGTTATCCATAGAGGTATGTCAAACAGCTTCATGGACAACTGAAAGCAAACTACCTGAATGAACCAGGAATAGATATAGATGGTATATGACGAGCCATTCATGCCATCCAGCAGGTGCAGCTGTTTTTTTTCATATAATCCGGCACAAGACATCACCAGCAAGATACCGCTTATTCCAGACAGTATATTTC
>CAMAHD010000111.1 GCA_945834405.1 uncultured Prevotella sp.
CTGTCGTCCGGGGCGGCTCAGCCCAGTGAGATGGTCTCTACCTCTACATGCTCATGAAGGAAGAGCTGTGCCGATTCGCGGAACTTGTCCGCATTTTCTGTTGTCATATAACGCACCCTGCCTCCTTTGGAACATAGGGCTTCCTTTTCAGGATGGCGTTGGAAATAGGTCTTCAGACTGTCTGCCACATAGTCGCCCTGGGCAATGATGCGCACGCCCGACGGCACGTACTTGCTGATTTTGGGCATCAGGATAGGATAGTGGGTACAGCCTAAGATGACGGCATCGATGTCAGCGTCAAGAGCCATCAGCTGGTCGATGCGTTTCTTCACAAAATAGTCGGCACCGGGACTGTCCGCTTCGTTATATTCCACCAGCGGAACCCAGAAGGGACACGCCACTCCGCTCACCTGAATGTCGGGGTAGAGTTTCTGTATCTCCAGCTTATAGCTTTCGCTCTTGATGGTTCCTTCTGTTGCCAGTACTCCTACGTGGCGCGTCTTGGTGAGGTTGCCGATGATTTCCGCAGTAGGACGGATGATGCCCAGCACTCGCCGCTGAGGGTCCAGTCGCGGCAGGTCGTTCTGCTGAATGGTGCGCAGCGCTTTGGCAGAGGCTGTATTGCATCCGAGGATAACCAACTGGCATCCTTCTTCGAACAGCCGCACGACAGCCTGACGTGTAAACTCATAGACCACATCGAACGAGCGGGCACCATAGGGCGCGCGGGCGTTATCTCCGAGATAGAGATAATCATACTCCGGCAATAGCTGTCGAATGCCATGCAGGATGGTCAGTCCGCCGTAACCGGAGTCGAAGATACCTATGGGACCAGCTTGCGTGCTCAGCATGATGGTCAGCGTTGGAGCTGTTCCTGCACCAGGTCGTTCAGGTCGATGCCCGAAGCGGGGTTGAGGTAGGGACAGGCGTAGTTGTCGGTATTCAGTATGAAAGCCAGGCCGTTGCTCTCTGCGATGCTTTTCAGCAGAGCCGACAGTTTCTCGTGCAGGGGAGCATAGACATCCTGCTGGGCTTGTTCCAGCAGTCTGCGGCTTTCCTCCTTGAACTTGACATTCTTGGTCATCAGTTCCTGCAGTTCCATCTGTCGTTTCTGCAGGATGGCTGGCGGAAAATCGCGCTGTCCTTCCAAAAAGTCCTCGTATTTCTCATTAAACTCCCTTTCCACGCGCTTCATTTCAGCTTCGTATTTCACCTTCAGTTCCTGCATCGTCTTCTGTGCGATGGCATAGTCGGGCATTTTCTCAAATGCCTGGCTGTAACTGAGATACCCGAATTTGAAGGCAGCTGCTGGCTGTTCTGTAAGTGCTGCTGGCAAAGCCTGTGCTTCTTCACCTACTACATCTTGTGCGTTCACCGTCAGCGAGGCAAAGGCAAGAATGGAAAGGATAAACTGTTTCATGATAAACGATGTGATGAATGATAAAGAATGTTGTTCAAGGAGGAAAGTCAGCTGTTATTTCAATCCGAGCTGTGCCTTAACCTGTGCGGTGACATCCGTGCTGAGTGTGGTGCTGATGTAAGGAACACCACCGGCAATGTCCATGATGTAGACATAGCCGCCAGCCTGACCTACAGCCTTGATGGCATCAAGAACCTTGGTGGTGATGGCCTGCATCTTCTCCTGTGACGCTTTGCTCAGAGCCTGCTGGTTGTCCTGATAGCTCTGCTGGATTTTCTGCTGCATTTCCTGCAGTTCCTGTTCGCGGCGCTGCTTGATGTTCTCTGGAAGAGTGCTGGCGTTGGTCTCATAGTCCTTCACCTTCTTCGTAAACTCTTCCTGCATGCTTTTCAGGTCAGCTTCGTACTGCTGCTGAAGGGCGTCAATTTCAGTCTTTGCCTTGGCATACTCAGGCATAACCTGAATGATTTCCTGTGCATTGACATGACCGAATTTCTGTGCCATTGCGCTCAACGGAGCTACAACGAAAAACAATAAAAGTAATTTTTTCATTTCTTTTGGATATTTGGTTATTAAATTCTATGCTGTTGGATGATGATTATCTGCCATAGCCCAGCTTGTCGAGCACCTCATTGCTGATGTCCACCTTGGGACTGCCGAAGATGATGCCGCTGTCGGAAGCACGGTCGAGAACCAGCTGGTAGCCTCGTAGGTCGGCAATGTCTTTTACGGCATTGTATATCTCCTCCTGAATAGGGGTCATCAGACTGGTGCGCTTCTTGAAAAGCTCTCCTTCGGGACCAAAGTATTTCTTCTTCAGGTCGGCAGCTTCTTTCTCTTTTGCCATGATGGCATCCTGCTTTGCCTTCTTCTGCTCCTGAGAGAGGAAGACCACCTCGTTCTGGTAGTTCTTGTAGAGGGTCTGGGCTTCCAATGTCAGCGCCTCTACCTCTGCCTGCCATTTCTTGGAAATCTGGTTCAACTGTTCGTTGGCACGCTCGTAGGCGGGAATATTCTTGAAGATATATTCCATGTCTACCAAGGCAAACTTCTGAGCATCAGCCGCCATGCAGGCTGTAATAGCTACGATGACTGTCAAAATAATTCTTTTCATCTTTGTTCTGTTTTGGTTGAGGATAAGTTCCCCCGTTATTATCTTCACTGTCCGTTGTCAGCTGTATAGTATTCACTATCTGTTGACAGCTATGATATCTTCACTATCTGTTGACAGCTATGATGTTTTCACTGTCCGTTGTCTGCCGTTACCCGTCAGAGGAGTGAGGGTGCGTCAGAACTCCTGTCCCAGGATGAAGTGGAAATTGCTTCCGCCCTTGGTGCCGGTAGAAAGGGTCTTGTCGAAACCGTATGCCCAGTCGATACCCATCAGACCAACCATTGGGAGGAAGATGCGTACGCCGAATCCTGCCGAACGTTTCATGTCGAAGGGATTGAAGTCCTTGGTCTCATACCAGGCATTACCGCCTTCGACGAAGCCTAAGCCATAGATGGTGGTATTACCCAGCATGAAGGGATAGCGCAGCTCCAGCGTAAAGCGGTCGTAGGCGTAACCGGCTGCGGAGTAGGGCGTCAGAGAGCCGTTCTCGTAACCGCGCAGACCGATGGTTTCCTGAGCGTATGACGAAGAGTAGCCGCTCATGCCATCACCACCCACATAGAAGGTTTCGAAGGGCGATTTCTTGTATTTGTTGTACGAACCCAAGAGACCCATCTCCACTCTGGTCATCAGCACGAAACACTTCTGCCCGCCGGAGAGGGCGGTGAAGGTGCGGGTCTTCAGCTTCCACTTGTGGTATTCTATCCAGCGGTACTTCTGCTGCTGCTCATCCTCGTAGGTAGGCGAGTTGTAGTCGGTGGCGAGTTTGGAATAGTCCTTGCCGTCCCATGCCGACCAGGGTGGTGTGAGCGTGACGGAAGCCAGAAACTCGGAACCGTTGCGTGGGAAGAGTTGGTTGTCCGTACTGTTGCGCGACAGGTTGATTCCCAGGTTGATGTTGTTACAGTTACCGTTGGAGATGATGAAGTAGCGCCAGTCACGCAGCATATAGCGGGTATAGGAGAGCGAGAGCGAGAGCTGGAAGAAGTCATCCGGCCAGCGCAGACGCTTGCCCCATCCCAGGGAGAAGCCCAGCAGCTGAACCCACTTGTCATCGTCCAGATAGCTTTCGTAGTTGTTATAGTAGTTGTTGTAACTGCCGTAACCACCGTAGTAGCTGTAGTAGTTGTTCATCCAGCTGCTGTTGTAGTAGCTGCTGTTCACGTCGGTCTGCTTGGAGTAGAAGGCACCAACGTTGAAGGCATTCGGACGTTTGCCGCCAAACCAGGGTGCGGAGTAGCTGATGCTGTACGACTGGTAGTAGGTGCCGTTGGTCTGAGCACTCAGAGCCAGCTGCTCTCCATCACCGATGGGCATGATACCTCTGTGCATCTTGTTCTTGCCAAAGAGGTTGCGCATGGAGAAGTTGTTCAGCTTCAGTGAGATTCGTCCGATGACACCCGTCTGACCCCAACCTAACGAGAATTCCACCTGGTCGTTGGACTTCTGTTCCAGCATCCAGTTGATGTCTACTGTTCCGTCTTCTACATTGGGTTTTACCTCGGGGTTCACTTTCTCTGCATCGAAGAATCCCATGGAGGCAATGTCACGGGCAGAACGCATGAGGGCTTCCTTGGAGAAAAGGTCGCCAGGCTTGGTGCGCAGCTCGCGGCGTACAACCTCCTCGTATAGTCGGTCGTTACCATAGATACGTACATGGCTGAGACGTGCCTGAGGACCTTCCGTGACGCGCATTTCCAAATCGATGGAGTCGCCCACGATATTCACTTCTACGGGGTCGATATTGGAGAACACGTAACCGTTATTCCAGTAGTAGTTGCCTACTGCATCGTCGTCCTCTCTGAGGCGTTTGTTCAGTTGTTTCTGGTTGTATACGTCGCCTTTCTTCATTTCGAGCAGAGCGTTCAGATACTCTGTCGTTACGACGGTATTACCCACCCAGTTGATGTTGCGGAGGAAGTATCGTTGTCCTTCTTCCAGCTTGATGCGGATGTTGACATGCTTCTCGTCCTCGTTCCATACAGAGTCTTCGAGAATAGCCATATCTCTGAATCCCAGCTCGTTGTATTTCTCAATCAGGTTCTGCTTGGCAGTCTTGTAGCGTTCGGCAGTGAATTTCTTTGACTTCATGAAACTGCCCAGCTTGCCAGCCTCGTTCATCTTGGTGAGTACGCCCTTGCGGAACAGTCCACCCTTGATTTTCTTGGTCTTCAGATAAGAGTTGCCCTCGATGATGATGTGTCGGATTTTCATCTTCTCCTTCTTGTCCACATCAATGTCAAGGATGACTTGGTTGTTGCCTGTCACGTCATCTCTCTGTACGATGTTTATTTCGGCATTCTTGTATCCTTTCTCGTCAAAATATTTCTGTGCAAGGATTTTGGCACGGTTAATCATGTTGGGTGTAATCTGGCTGCCCTTCATGATGCCGAGTTTAGCCTCCATGTCCTCCCGTTCACTCTTCTTCAGTCCGTAGTAGTTGATGGTGCTGACACGGGGGCGTTGGGTCAGGTGGATGCACAGATAAATCTTGGAGCCTACGATAGAGTCAGCAGTGATGGCTACTTTCGAGAAGAGTCCATGACGCCAGTAGCGTCGCACAGCTTCCGTGATTTCGCTTCCCGGAACGGTGATGTTCTGCCCGACAGTCAGTCCGGACAGTCCTAAGAGAACATAATCCTCATACCCTTCAATACCTTTGACCGTGATACCACCAATCTCGCAGTTGCGTGGCGTACCGGCATACGATATCTCTGGGTTCAGAATCAGTTCCTGAGCCTGGGTGTATGAGGGAGTGCAGGCCAATAGCAGTGCTGCTATGGCAGCAGCCAGAGGTTTCAAGAGCCTTCCCGTTTTCTTCAGATGTCTTTTATAAGTCTGTTTCATTGTGTGTGTTATGCTTCGCTCTCGTTCTCCACTTGTGCCTCTGTCTTGCCGAAACGACGCTGTCTGCCTTGGTAGCAGCGAATGGCCTCATGCAGGTCTTCCTCGTTGAAGTCGGGCCAGAAAGTATCGCAGAAATAGAGTTCTGAATAGGCAATCTGCCAGAGAAGATAGTTGGAGATACGCAGTTCGCCGCCCGTGCGTATCAGCAGTTCGGGGTCGGGCATGAAGTTGGTGGCAAGATGCTTGCTGATGGTTTCTTCATTGATGTCCTCGGCAGCCATTTTGCCCTCCTTGACCTCGGCTGCAATCTCTTTGACCGCATGGGTAATCTCCCATTTGGAAGAGTAGCTGAGAGCCACCACCATCGTCATGTTTTTGTTGTTTTTGGTAATTTCTTCCGTATGGCGCAGCTTTTCTCTTACTGCTTCTGGCAGACGCCCCAAATCGCCGATGGCTCGGAATCGGACACTGTTTTTCATGAATATCTCGTCTTCCAGCGAGTTGATGACCAGTCCCATGAGTGCAGCTACTTCATCGTCGGGTCTGTTCCAGTTCTCTGTCGAGAAGGTGTAAAGAGTCAGGTAGTCAACACCCAGTCGGGTACATTCAGAGGTGATACGCCTGACGGCTTCTATTCCCTCTTTATGTCCGAAACTGCGTTCCTTACCACGGGCTGCTGCCCAGCGTCCGTTGCCATCCATGATGATGGCTATGTGGCGCGGTATGCGTGTCATGTCTAATCCACAATCCATATTTTCTTGTTCTGTGGGTTTTCACCCTGTTATGTCGTTTTTTCGTTTTCTTGTTTCGTTTCTCTTATATATATAATAAGGTGTAGCTCTGGCTTTACCATCCTCAGCTCTGGCTTTACCGTCTGTCGGTATTGCCTTACTTTCTGTCAGTATTGCCTTACCATCTGTCGGTATTGCAGGTCTTGCACTTCGCCCAGAGGTCGTAAGTTACTGCCACCTGCAAGGTGCTGTAGCTGTCGCAGTTCTTGAACATGCCGCTGTGTGCGATGCCGTAGGGGTCTTCCACCCCGTCAATCTTGTCGCTCATGGTGAAGTGCATCATCCATTCAGCGCTGAGGTTGACTCTTTCTGCCACCTTGTATTTGACTCCCAGTCCGATGGGGAAGTTGGTAGAGTTGACACCTCCGTTCTTGGTGCTGGTAAAGGTCATGCCCAGTCCCAGCGCGATGTAAGGTGTCAGAGGAACAGCCCCTTTATATTCCCGTCCTGTCCCGTAGGGCCAGAAGTTGTATTCGTATGTCAGACACACGTCGGTAGTCGAATGGCTGAAGCTGTATTCCCTGTCGATGGTTTCGGGATACCAGGTCTTCAGATTGTCTGCATTGCCTTTCAGTTTGCCGTTACTGATGCGCAGTGCGATGTCCATGCGTGGATTGAAGCGGTATTTTGCCACTGCTGCAAAGAGCAGTTGGGCATTCTTGCTCAGGCTGCTGCTGAAGTCACCCTGATAGCTTATCAGTCCCACGCCGCCTCCCAGCTCCAGTCTGTATTCCGGGTCTTCCTGGGCCAAGGCTGTCGAAGAAGTGGCGGTAAGTAGCAGGAGAGCCACTATCCAGCTTTTTTGCAACATCGAGGATGCTGCAAGTGCAACATCGAGGATGCTGCAAATGTGACTTCGGTATCTGCTGTTTACTGCTTCCATCCTAATCTGTTCAGTCGTCCACGCCATACCTGTCCTGTTCCGCCGCATATCATCCAGATGTGGTTGTCCGTATCAACGGTTACGGCGAGTGTGGTCAGCGTTGAATCAAAGCCGGCAGGCAGGACGCAGCGTTTGGTATCTTTCCATGTGATGCCTCCGTCGCGGCTTTCGTAGAACTGGCTGTATGCTTCCTTGTCACAGCCGCCGATGCCTTTACCGCCGATGGCAATCATGGCACCATCGTAGACGAAGAGCTGCATATTGCTCAGACGTGGCAGACTGTAGCGTCCGTCCAAGTCTTCGTTGATACATATCCACTTGTCGTCCTGGCTGTTGTTGGCATCAACAATCTTTCTCCATACCTTTCCGTAGGCATCGTCAGGATAGTTGAGGCTGTCGCGGCTACCGGCGAAGACGGAGTATTCGGAGTTGCCTGTGAAGCCTTGTGGCAGACTTGTGTATGCGATGTCGGTGACTGGCATTACGTCGGCACTGCTTGCCACACGGTCGGTATTCCAGCTGCGTCCTCCGTCGGTTGAAACCATGATGCTGCCGAGTTGGTTCAGGGCATACATCTGTTTGGAGTTGGCTCCTAAGAGCTGGCTTAAACCGCTGTTTGTCAGCAGTTCGTCAAAATGTTCACCGTCGGTACTTACCCATAGAGTCTGTCCGTCGAGAACGAACAGCGAGTCATGGCGAACGGTGATGTTTTCCGAGGCAGATGCAGCAAAGAGATTCTCCTTGCATTCCCATTGCGATCCAGCAGTAGTGTTGTGGCGGTAGACATGCGTTCCGTTGCCCTGTTGTGCCAGGACGACGAGATGCTGACCGACGACAGCAGCCCTCATCTTCTTGACAGTTGCCAAGTCGGGGTTGACGGGCATGGCTTTCCAGACGAAGGAGTCGCCTACTTCCTTGTGCAGGTTGACACGTATGGTGTAGGGACGATAGCGCTGTCCATCAGACGAATAGATGCGGACAACACGAGGTTCTGAAAAGTCGATGGAGTCGGTAGTCGAAAGATATACGGGGTCTTCGGGTTCGAGACTCTCAATGAAAGGAACGCCGTTGTTCAGAGTGCTCAGGCTGCAGAGCATCTTGGACACGTCAGTGCCCACGGGTAGTGAATCCGTGTTGAATACTTCTGCCTTTATCTGGTCGATATGGAAAAGAATTTCAGAAACAGAAGTAGCGGCATTTACTTTGTACACAGAGTCTTCACCTGTTGACGAGATAGTGTGGTTGTAGATGTCAGCTCCCGTCAGACTGAATGCAGTGATGGCAGTATCATCATAAAGAATCACTTCGTTTTCGTCGTCTCCCAGACAGGAAGTGACAGCCATCATGGTAGCAAACAGCAGCAGAATGTTGCTTATATATTTTCTCATCTGTATGTCAAATAACGTTTTTGGATGCAAATTTAATTAGTTTTCCTCAAATAGCGGCACTTTTGTGCTGTTAATTAAGTAAAATTACAGCTCTGTAACGAATTGTACATGTTTTTTATGTGTTCAAAGTGCCATATTTCATGCAATCAGCCTTTTGGCGAAGTAGGTTACAGGATACCAAACCGCAACGAATCCGACGGCAACGACAGTGACGAGAATGAGCAGGATATCTTCGGGATGGACGCTTACGGGATAGGCATCGACGACGAAAGAGCCCGAAGACCTTCCCAGTCCCACCAGTCCGTATGTTTGTTGCAGCCAGCAGAGCAACAGTCCGACAGCCGTACCGATGATGGCACCGATGATGGAGATGAGACGCCCTTCGAAGAGGAAGATACGAGTAATCTGTCGGTCGCTGGCACCCAGATTTCTGAGTGTCACCACATCGTTTTTCTTGTCAATCATGAGCATGGAAAGGCTGCCGATGATGTTGAAGCACGCTACCATCAGGATGAAGGTGAGGAAGATGTAAGCCATCAGTTTCTCGATGTTCATGATGCGGAAGGTATCTTCCTGCTGTTCAAAGCGGTCGCTCACTTTGTATTGTTCTCCGGCAAGGCTTCGGATTTCCTTTTTGGTAGCTTCAAAGTCGGAGCCAGGTTTCAGTCGCAGTTCGATGGACGAAACCATGCCTTGTCGGTCGAAGAGCCGTCGGGCAAAGCCAATGTTGGTGATGATATAGTTCTTGTCGTATTTCGCCTGTTTGACATGAAAGAGAACGCCGGGAGAGAAGATGTCCTCCTCGACGAATCCCTCAGTAGGGTTGGCCATGTCCAGTTGACCTTCACGTTTCGGCGCAAAGATTCTGACGGGGTCTTTGAAGAAGAACCCAGTGCCCAGCATCTCAGCCACCCTGATGCCCAGTATGCCATAGTCCATGTCAGCCACCTTCAGGCAATATTCACCATCTCCCACAAGAATTTGTCGGATATGCGTCAGACTGTCGAAGTTGTTTTCTACGCCCTTGATTCTCACCATGGTCTGACGGTCGCCATAGATGGCAAGTGCGTTGTCTTCAACGGTTTCCGTGGCAACCAGCACTTGTGGGAGCATCTTGATTTTTGTCAGTACAGGGTCGTCTGCCGGGGCAGTCTTTCCCACGACGGGCGTCACCTTCAGCTGAGGGTCGAAGGCGGTGAAGAAGGAAGCCACCAAGTCGTGGAATCCGTTGAACACACTGAGCGTCACCACCAGAGCCATGGTGGCTACTGCCACTCCGGCCATGCTGATGCCGCTGATGATGTTGATGGCGTGAGTACTTTTTTTACTGAAAAGGTACCGTCGCGCGATGTAAAAGGGGAAGTTCATGCCTTCAGTTCTTCTTCAGCAGTTCGTCTATATGTTCAATATAGTCGAGCGAGTCATCAATGAAGAAGCGCAGTTCGGGTATGATTCTCAGTTGGTGTCTCACGCGTGTTCCGAGTTCGTATCTCAGTGTTTTTTCGCTATTATTGATGTTCTTCAGGATTTCCTCTCCCTTATTGCTGGGGAAGATGCTGAGATAGGCGGTGCAGATGCTGAGGTCAGGAGACACTCGTGTACGTGTCACAGAAACCATCACGCCATGCATCATTCTTGTCTGCTGCTGGAAGATGATGCTGAGTTCCTTTTGCAGCAGTCTTGCAATCTTGTTTTGTCTTGTTTCTTGCATATTTTCTTTTTTACTTGACTGCAAAGATAGTGCAAA
>CAMAHD010000112.1 GCA_945834405.1 uncultured Prevotella sp.
GTAAGAATGGCTGTCGTGAGACCATAAGAACTGCACTCATGAGACCTCCATCGGCGAAGATGACCCCGAAACCCAATAAAAATCATCAGACCTGTACTGTTGAAATATTGCGAAATATCTGAAATCTTTTTGTCACCTCAAAAATAATACTTATCTTTGCAGGGATATACAAACATCAACGTTTACCTGAAAACTGACAAACCGAAAGATGCATTTCTATAAGATACGCCTGACACAGGCAAAAAGACATCTGACCATCCTGGTGATGACGCTGCTGATGACGCTTGGCGCAAAGGCCGTGCTGAAGGAGAAAAACCTTGAAAGCACGCTCTCCATCCTGCGTTCGGAGCTGACGGTAGCCCACAGGGAGCTGTCCTGCCAGAATGCCGAGAACAGGAAGCGGGCGGAAACCATCCGCGAACAGCTTGTCGACATACTGCGCAACAGCAACCGCAACTCGCTGATGCTGTACTCGCAGAAGCAGGACTATGTGTTCGACCTGACTTACGCCTGCCACGAGGCTACCGAACAATACCAGAAGTTCCAGCGCTCGCAGCTGCCCTTCAAGACCTTCCTGAGCCGTACGGAACAGGACATCGCCCGCTATGACAGTCTGATAGCCAGCCTGCGCCACATGCCTGTCAACATGCTGTCGGAGGAGGCAAAGACCGACCGCAACGTCTGCCTCACCCTTGCTGCCAACATCCGCAACACCCTCGTTGAAAACAAAGAGAGCACGCAGGACTATATCCGCATCTACGAGATGGCTGAGAGACATCTGAAGAACATGAACGACTATGCCAACAAGCGGTATACGGACATACAGACCAGCATCTTCAAGAATGGCGACGACGACTACTTCACCATCCTGAGCAAACTGGGAAAAGTTCTCGCCGACACGCAGGAGACAGTCATGCAGAAATACAAGAGGACTCCCAACAGCCACTCGCAATGGGACAGCCGTTTCATCTTCGGACTGTTTCTGATCATCCTGTTCTATGGCATCGTGGCTTCTGCCCTCAACCTGCTGGTGTTCCGGCTGCTCATACCCAAACGCTTCCGAACGGAGGAGTTCATGAAGAAGCGTACCTGCATCATTCTTGCCGCCACCACGGTCACCTTTGCCGTCATCCTCGGCATTATCAGTGCCACCACCCAACAGAATTTCATCATCATGGCCAGCAACCTGCTGGTAGAATATGCCTGGCTGCTGGGAGTCATACTCATCTCCCTGCTGCTCCGCCTGAACTCCGAACAGATACGCAGTGCCTTCCGCATCTACAGTCCTCTGATGGTGATGGGTTTCATCGTCATCTCCTTCCGTATCATCCTCATTCCCAACGAATTGGTGAAACTGGTATTCCCACCGTTCCTGCTGGCATGTGCCTGCTGGCAATGGCTTTTGATACGGAGGTATAAGAGCAACATTCCCCGCAGCGACATGTTCTATACCTACGCCTCTCAGGCTGTCTTCATCACCTCGGTGGTATGTTCGTGGACAGGATATACGCTGTTCAGCGTACAGATTCTGATATGGTGGATCATGCAGCTTACCTGTATTCTGACCATCACCTGTCTGCGCCGCTGGATTAACCTTTACGGCACCAAGCGGCACATACAGAGCCGTCCCATCACCCAGAAATGGAATTTCAACCTGATTTACCAGGTGGCGCTCCCCGTGATGAGTGTCCTTTCGGTCATGATTTCCATCTACTGGGCTGCCGACGTGTTTAATCTCAGCGACCTTTGCTGGCATATCTTCAGCAGCAACATCATCGACCTGCCCAACTTCAAGGTGAGCATCCTCAGACTCGCCACCGTGATAAGCATGTGGTTCGCCTTCTCCTATATCTGCTCTACCACCATGGAATTGCTGCGTATGCACTTCGAGGCGAGCGACCCCAATACCGCCAACAGCAAGACGATGATGAGCAAGAACGTGATACAGGTGATTGTCTGGGGAGCGTGGATGCTGATAAGCCTTTCTGCCCTGGGCACCAGCTTTACCTGGCTGGTGGTCGTTTCGGGCGGCCTCTCTACGGGTATCGGTTTTGCATCGAAGGATATTCTGGAGAACATCTACTACGGCATCTCGCTGATGACCGGACGCATCAAGGTGGGCGACCTCATTGAATGTGACGGCATCAGAGGAAAAGTGGCATCCATCAGTTATACCAGCACGCTGCTCGAATCGAACGACGGGTCGGTCATCGCCTTCCAGAACAGCCAGCTCTTCACGAAGAACTACAAGAACCTCACCCGCAACCATGGCTATGCCCTCTCCGTCATCTACTTCGGAGTGGCTTACGGCTCTAACCTCAAACAGGTGACAGAGATGGTGGAGAATGCCGTCAACGAGATGCACCACCCGCTGATGGACTCTTCGAAGAAAGCACGTGCCGTACTGGTAGACTTTGGAGACAACAGCGTCAATCTGAAACTGCTCTGTTGGGTTGAAGTGCTGCAACAGGCTTACGTGGAGAGCGACATCAAGGACTGCATCTATCGGACGCTGAACGACCATCACATCGAAATACCGTTCCCGCAGTGTGATGTCCACATCAAACAATCATAAGACACGCATGGTGACTTACACCTTATTTTATATATAGTAACGGAAAAACAGCTAATGATATCCAATATGACAAAGAAACACATCTATATAGCCGGACCCTGCGTCATCGAGTCTGCCGAACTACTCGACACGGTGGCAGCCCAACTGACTGCCATCAATCAGAAACTGAATACCGACATCATCTTCAAGGCTTCTTTCGACAAGGCCAACCGCACCTCCATCAGCTCGTTCAGAGGACCGGGACTGGAGAAAGGCCTGCAGATGCTCGCCGACATCAAGGCAAGATACGGTCTGAAGATACTTACCGACATACACGAAAGCTGGCAGGCAGCCCCTGCCGGAGAGGTGGCTGACGTTCTGCAGATACCGGCTTTCCTCTGCCGACAGACGGACTTGCTGGTGGCTGCCGCCAAGACGGGAAGGACGGTGAACATCAAGAAGGCTCAGTTTCTGAGCGGAACCGACATGAAATATCCCGTCGAGAAGGCAAAAGAGGCGGGCGCTGACGACGTATGGCTGACGGAAAGGGGTAACATGTTCGGATATAACAATCTGGTGGTCGACTTCAGAAACATCGATGACATGAAACAGATTGTGCCCACCGTCATCATGGACTGCACCCACAGCGTACAGCGACCCGGAGGAAGCAACGGCAAGACGGGCGGCGACCGCCGGTTTGTTCCTTCAATGGCTCTCGCAGCCAAGGCTTTCGGAGCCAACGGATGGTTCTTTGAGGTTCACCCCAACCCCGACCAAGGACTCAGCGACGCTGCCAACATGCTGGAACTGGACAGGCTGGAGGACTTGATAAGCAAACTGGAACAAGAGTAATAAAGACAACCATGACGACAAGAGATTATGCCATACAATGCATCAAGGACGAAGCCCAGGCTCTGCTCGACTTGATACCAAAGATTGACGACAACTTTGACGCTGCCGTCGAAATGATGTTCAAATGCCATGGCAAGGTGATTGTCACCGGGGTGGGAAAGAGCGGACACATAGGGGCAAAGATTGCTGCCACCCTGTCCAGTACCGGCACTCCCTCTTTCTTCATCAATCCGCTGGATGTATATCATGGCGACCTGGGAGTCATGACCAAAGACGACATCGTACTGGCCATCTCCAACTCCGGACAGACGGACGAGCTGCTCCGCTTTCTGCCCATGGTGCTCCACATGCAGATACCTATCGTGGCAATGAGCGGCAACCCACACTCCCTGCTTGCCAAATACGCCACGTACCATCTGAACGTGAGCGTCAGCAAAGAAGCGTGCCCCCTCAACCTGGCTCCCACCAGCAGCACCACAGCTACCCTCGCCATGGGCGACGCGCTGGCAGTGGCACTGATGGAGAAACGCAACTTCCAGCCCAAGGATTTTGCACAGTTTCATCCCGGAGGCGAACTGGGCAAAAGGCTGCTCACCACCGCCCAGGATGTCATGCTGTCAGAAAACATGCCCGTCATTACCCCGGAGATGAACCTCGGCGAGGCCGTCATTGCCGTCAGCAGAGGCAAGCTGGGACTGGGAGTGGCTGAAACTGACGGCATCATTGCCGGACTCATCACCGACGGCGACATCCGACGCGCCATGGAAAAATGGCAGGCTGAATTCTTCAACAAAACAGTTGCTGACATCATGACTACCAAGCCGAAGACTGTAGCCCCGACGGCCAAGATTTCAGAGATTCAGCAAATCATGAACAAACATAAGATACATACCGTATTGGTTGTCGACAAGGAGAACCACCTGCTGGGAGTCGTCGACCACTATTCATGTATGATATAAGGGGGCTGTAAAACCTACCATAAGAGACAATCATGGGTAAGAGAATAAAAATATTGCTTCTGATACTCGTACTGTTGCCACTGTCCGCACTGGCTGTCTATCTGTTCAAGACGATAGATGCCAAAAACGGGCTGACCAGCAGCCAGGTGAACTGTATCGTCAAGGACACGAGGGGATATGTGTGGTTTGGCACTCCGTCTGGACTCTACCGTTATGACGGATATACCTTCAAGAACTTCCAATGCAACTCCCAGGACGGTGCCTCCCTGCCCGACAGCTACATCATCAACATTCAGGAGTCGCTCGACGGCAATCTCTGGATAGAGACAGCCTCCGGCATGTGTGTCTACCATCCACAGTCGGAAAGCTTCGAACGCGACATGCACCAGGTGTTTGTCAAACTGGGCATCAGCGACAACCCCTCCATCGTCTATTTCGACAGATACAAGAACATGTGGCTGTATGTTCCCCAAAAGGGCATCATCGCCTATAACATGCAGCAACAGCTGACCTATGAGTTCAGCTATACCGAAGGCTCACAAGGCATTCCCAGCGGAAAAATATGCTCCATCAGTGAATGCAGGGATGGCGTCATCCTCGTTTATGACAACGGAACACTCGTTTGCTGTGACATCATGCACCAGCAGCGCGTGGTATGGAAAAACACGGAGATAGCTCAGAAGCAACTGCGCAAGACTCCCTCGCTCAAGGCTTTCGCTGACCAGATGGACAATATATGGCTCTACGGACAGGGTACCCTGATGTGTCTCAACAAAAAGGCTGCCACATGGGATATCCATACAGGGGACAGCCTGGGCTTCGTCAGTTCGCACGTCGACAATAATGTCATGGGCATGGCTGCCGACAGGACGGGAAATATATGGATTGCTACCGACCACAGGGGATTGTTGCGTGCCAACGTGAACACCCACAGGATGGAAAGGGTGCAGCCCAGGGGTATGAACAGTATATGGCAACAGCCCATCAACTCCATACAGACGGTATATGTAGACAATACCGACTTGCTGTGGGTAGGAACGGAACGCAACGGAGTGGCATACTACGGCAACAACATCTACCGCTTCAACTCCGAACGCATCGGAGATATTACTGCCATCGCAGAGGCTTCCAACGGCAAACGCTGTTACGGAACCAGCTCCAACGGTGTCATCGGATATGACGGCCCGCTCAGCGGACAACGTATCTCTGCCATGACCTACACCTCGGATGGCAGCCTATGGATAGGTACCAGATACAGTGGCGTCACCCGTGTGTATCCCAACGGGACTGCCAGATTCTATTCGGCCACCGACAGCTCGCGCACGCTGATCAACAACCAGATCAGTGCCATGTGTACCGACAAGTCGGGAAACCTCTGGATTGCATCCTCGGGGGGACTGCAAGTGTACAGTCCACGTATGGACAATTTTTCCTCGTACACCAAGGAGAACGGACGCCTGCATACCAACAAGATTACAGCTCTTTGTCTTGGCAGCAAGAACAACGTGCTGGCAGGTACCGACCAGGGACTCCTGGTCATCAACCTCTCCTCAATGGAGAAGACGGTGCTGATAGGCAACAGTACCAACATGAGGACTTTTACGAACAACTATATCACACAGGTTTATGAAGACTCCAGAGGCATCATCTGGATTGGTACCCGCGAAGGACTGAACATCCTGAGCAACAACAACGACAGCCTGAACTACCTCACTGAGCGAGAGGGTCTCTGCAACAACAACATCTGCGGCATCGTGGAAGACAAGAGCCACAACATCTGGGTTTCTACCAGCAACGGCATCAGCCGTATCGTGGTTCAGCGAGACCATGAAGCCGGCAGATTCCTCTTCGGCTTGTACAACTATGATACTTCGGACGGGCTTCTGAGCAACGAATTCAACAAGGCTGCCATCCTCGCAACCAAGGATGGAGGAGTGGTGTTCGGCGGTCTCTATGGCATCAACAGTGCCCGACTGGCAGGGAAGAACGCTGAGAACAATCTTCCGAGAGTCATGCTCACCCAACTGTTTGTCGAAGAAAAAGAGATACAGATAGGACATGAATATGACGGATATATCACCCTGCCACAGGCTCTGAACGAAAGCCGCGAACTGGTGCTGACCAACGAACAGAACACTTTTACCATCAAGTTTGCAGCGGGCAATTACAACCAAAGCGAGAAGCTGCAGTTTGTATACTGCATGCAAGGTCTGGACAACAAATGGCATAACGGCAATGCGCTGGACCATGGCGTAACCTTCGAGAAACTGCCACACGGAACATACACCCTGCAGGTGAAGGCTGTCAATGCCAACGGCGCTCCCAGCACCCAGGAACGCACCCTGAAAATCACCATCCTGCCGCCTTGGTGGATTTCGTGGTGGATGATTCTCATCTATGTCGTTTCTGCATTGCTCCTTCTCTATACCTGGAAAATAGGCATGAAGAAACGTGCCTACGTATGGAAGAAGAAAAAAGCCGTCATCAACGAGCTGATAACCCAAAGGGAGGAAATCAAGAGTGCCAGTGACGACCTGAGACAACCGATGGCACGAATGGCTTCCATCATCGGCAACATTTCGGAGATGACTTCTACCACCATCGAAGGGAAGGAACAGCTGAATGCCTTACATTTCCAGATGCTGCAAATCATCACACGCATCTCGGAAATGCAGACGACTCTGGAAAATCCCGAACAGAAAGCCAAGAGTTCTGCCAACGACCGTCTGCAGCTGAACGACAGCGGTGTCGTCAGCATCGCACAGATGACCGATGGCGAACTGACCTCGGAAATCAAAACCCGACGACTCGACCTGCCCACTCAGAAATATACCATCGCCTTTGTGGATGACAATCCTGACTTCCTGAAATTCATCAACAAACATCTCGGGAACATCTATGACCTGCATACCTACAGCGACATAGAGACGATGGCTAATGACATGGAAGTGCTGAAGGCTGACATCATTATCTGCAAGCAGGACATGCCGATGATGACGGGCAGTGAGCTGTGCAACAAAGTGAAGCAGAACGACGCTACCCACCACACCAAGTTCATGCTGATGACGGACGGAGTACTCACCCCGCAGGACATGGAGGGCATGAACATCACCCTGGCTGCCGACGACTATCTGGCCAAGCCTTTCAACATGCAGGAGGCTGCCATGCGCATCAACAGGCTGCTGGGTCTGTCACCCAACGAATCTCTCAACAACATCATTGAGGGCGGCGAGACTCGTATGCTGGAAGGCAGAAATGCCAGCATGACCACGGCAACGGAAAACTACGACAGCTCGGGCAACATGCTGACAGACATGTCTACCAAGGATGTCGAACTGACGGAAAACCACCTGACAGTGTCTCAGCAGAAAAAAGAGGACAAGCCATCCGACTCTACTTCGAAAGAACTGGCACAGTACTATAACCCCAACGAGACCATCGGCAACTATTCCATGAGCGACATCATGGACCAGCAGCTCATCCGCAACGTAGAGCAATATGTACTCCACAACATGAGTCGCGGACAAATCAGCCTGGAAGACATGGCTTCGACCATGGGCATGGGGCGCGTACCTTTCTTCCACAAGATAAAGGCAATCACGTCGAAGACACCAGCCGAACTGGTCAGAGAGCTGCGTCTGAAACATGCCTGCACCCTCTTGGAACGCACAAACATCAACATGAGCGAGCTGGCCATCAACGTAGGCTTCATGACGGCTGAAAACTTCATCCATATCTTCAAGGAGAAGTTTGGCATGTCACCGCTCGAATACAGGATGAAGAACAAGAAAACAGAACATCAAACGTTTAGTTGACGGGAAAAAAGAATCATGTTCAATAGGATAATCACGATAGTGATGCTCGTCGTCACACTGCAAGCCGCAGCGCAGACGAGTGACACTACTATAGTAAAGACATTACGGGAAAAGGGTGTAGGTTTCAGCCATGACAACAAGGTTGTACTGCTGCCTTCGGGAAAGGAGAAGTTTGAGGATATGTTCACCGCCATCCGGCAAGCCAAGAACAGCATCCATCTTGAATACTTCAACTTCCGCAACGACTCCATCGCCTCGCAGCTCTTTGACCTCTTGCGCATCAAGGTTCAGGAGGGAGTGCAGGTACGGGCTCTCTTCGACGGTTTTGGCAATGACTCCAACAACAGACCGCTGAAAAAGAAACACATACGCAAACTGAGAGCGGAAGGCATCGAGATATACGAGTTTGACCCCGTGCGTTTTCCGTGGATAAACCACGTGTTCCTGCGCGACCACCGCAAGATTGTCATCATCGATGGCAAGGTGGCATATACGGGGGGCATGAATGTTGCAGACTACTATATCAACGGCACCGAACAGGTGGGCGAATGGCGTGACATGCACTGCCGTATCGAGGGAAGCGAGGTGAACGAACTGCAGACCATCTTCCTCAGAATATGGAACAAGGTGACCAAGCAGGACATTCAAGGCACTGAGTATTTCCGGGGTGGAGAACCCGTGGACATGCACGACCTGAGACCTGACACGACGGAGACTTCCGGAAGGAAAATGGTGGGAATCATCAACCGTGAGCCTCGCGTGAGCAATGACATCATCCGCTGTTTCTACGTGAATGCCATCCGACAGGCGCAAGACTCGCTGAAAATCATCAATCCCTACTTCACCCTGAACAGAAAACTGAAGAAGGAACTGAAGAACGCCGTAAAACGGGGAGTGAAAGTAGAGGTGATGGTATCTGCCAAGAGCGACATCCCGCTCACGCCCGACTGCGTCTTCTACAATGTGCACAAACTGATGAAGAAGGGAGTGGATGTATGGCTCTACCAACCGGGATTCCATCACAGCAAGGTGATGATGGTGGACGGTCGTTTCTGCACGGTGGGCAGCGCCAACCTGAATGCACGGAGCCTGCGCTGGGACTACGAGGTGAATGCCGTCATCATAGACCGGCCCACTACCCTGCAATTAGACCGGATGTTCGACAGCGACAAAGAGAAAAGCATGTATCTGACACCAGAAAACTGGAAGACATTCCGCACTCCGTGGAAACGTTTTGTAGGCTGGTTTGCACATCTGCTTGCTCCCTTCCTCTGAAGAAACCTTGACCCAGCGAGGTGGCGAGAGAGGTATACGATGCGGTATTTTGCCAAGTCGGCATAGCATTATCGGCAAGGCACCGTAAAAAAAAATAAAATGTGCGAGCTAACTGCGCAATAATACAATTATTATTTGTACCTTTGCGTACTGAAAAGATAACATACTTGGAATCAATTATTCTATAAAATAACATCAGACATTATGACAATCAACGATTTCAACTTTGCCGGTAAAAAGGCTATCGTGCGCGTAGACTTCAACGTGCCCCTCGATGAAAATGGTAAGATTACAGACGACACCCGCATCCGCGGTGCCCTTCCTACCCTGAAAAAGGTTCTCGCTGATGGCGGAGCACTCATCATCATGTCTCACATGGGCAA
>CAMAHD010000113.1 GCA_945834405.1 uncultured Prevotella sp.
CGCGATGCCTACGATGACAACGGAAAGATTGTACGCAAGCCACAGGGTGCTTGGCTGGAAGAGATAGCCAAGGAACAGGATGTACCCTACATCGACCTGAACGAGATTTCGGGTGCGAAGCTCGACCGTTATGGCAAGTGGAAGGAAAGCTATCACTTCTATAAAGACCATATCCATACCAGCAAGTTCGGTGCAGAGATGAACGCCCGTTCGGCTGCCGAGGGTCTTGCTGCCTGCAACCACAAGGCACTGGCTCCGTTGCAGGCTCTGATGCAGCATGTAGAGCCAGACACCGTGGCTGTCAAACGCGAGAAGGGCAAACCCGTTGTCTTCATCACCGGCGACTCTACTGTCAAGAATGAAGACAAGGATGACGACAGCATGTGGGGATGGGGTTCAGTAGCCAATACCATCTTCAACGAGAAGAAGATTACCATTGCCAACTGTGCCAAGGCAGGACGCTCCACACGTACGTACCTCAACGAAAAACGATGGGATCAGGTATACAACAGTCTGCAACCCGGAGATTTCGTGCTGCTTCAGTTCGGACATAATGATATTGGTCCTATTGACAAAGACCGTATGCGCGGCACCATACCCGGAACCTCCGACTCTACACATGTGTACCGCATGGAAAAGTCGGGCAACTACGAACTGGTTTACACCTTCGGCTGGTATCTGAAGAAGTTCATCCAGGACGTTCGCGAAAAGGGTGCAACCCCTATCCTGCTCTCGCTCACTCCAAGAAACGAATGGCCCAACGGCAAGATAGAACGCCGCAATGATACCTACGGCAAATGGTATCGCGAGGTTGTGGAGGCAACAGGTGTCGACTTCGTGGATGTACATAATATCACAGCCGACTTTTTGGACAAGAAATGCGGCAGCAAGGAAAAGGCAGCTCCCTACTACAAGAAAGACCACACCCATACCTCTAAGATGGGTGCTCTGAACAACGCCCAAAGCGTGAAGAAGGGACTGAAAGCTACCAAATCCGAACTGAAGAAATATCTGAAATAAACACTTCCTTTACCCGACAAACGATGATTGACAGACAGACCGTTGACAGAATCCTCGATGCCACCAACATTGTTGATGTGGTATCAGAATTTGTGACCCTGCGCAAAACAGGTATCAACTACAAGGGGCTCTGTCCGTTCCATGACGACAAGACCCCCTCTTTCATCGTTTCTCCTGCTAAAGGCATCTGCCACTGCTTCGCCTGCGGAAAGGGAGGTACTGCCGTCAGTTTCCTGATGGAACATGAGCAGATAACCTATCCGGAGGCGTTGCGATGGCTTGCTAAAAAATATAACATCGAGATTGAGGAACGCGAACTGAGCGACGACGAGAAGCGCGAACAGAGCAGCCGTGAGTCCATGTTCATCATCAACGAATGGGCTAAGAAATATTTCCATGACCTGCTGTCAGAGGATGGCGACGGTCAAGCCATCGGCAAGCAATATTTCAGAAGCAGAGGCATCCGTGATGATATCATCGAGAAGTTCCAGCTGGGTTATGCGCTTTCCAGACGCGATGCCCTCTCCACCGCCGCCTTGAAGGCTGGCTATCAGAAAGAGTTTCTCATCAAAACCGGACTGTGCTATCAGCGTGATGACGGCACACTCGTAGACCGCTATGCAGGCAGAGTCATCTTCCCCTGGTTCAATGTCAGTGGAAAGATAAATGCCTTTGGCGGCAGACTCCTTGACTCTCGTACCAAGGGGGTGCAGCAGAAGTATGTCAATTCACCCGAATCTGACATCTTCCACAAAGACCATGAGTTATACGGCCTGTATCAAGCCAAACGAGCCATATCCAAAGAGGATTGTGTATACATGGTGGAGGGATATACCGACGTGATTGCCATGCACCAGTGTGGATTGGAGAACGTCGTTGCCAACTCTGGTACGGCACTGAGTGTCAGTCAGATAAGACTGCTACATCGCTTCACTTCCAACATTATCCTGCTCTACGACGGTGACGAAGCAGGCATCCATGCAGCAATGAGAGGAACGGACATGCTGCTCAAGGAAGGTATGAACATCAAGGTTTTGCTCCTACCCGACGGGGATGACCCCGACAGCTTCTCGCGCAAACATTCCGCTCAGGAATTTGTGGATTATATCCGAGAGAACCAGACCGACTTCATTGCCTTTAAGACACAGCTGACACTCAAGGGTGTTACCGACCCCATCAAACGCTCAGAAGCCATCAGCGGCATCGTCCGCAGCATCGCCGTCATTCCCGACCAGATTACGCGCGACACCTATCTTCACCAATGTGCCTCCGACCTGAGGATGAACGAGCAGACTCTCATCGACACCATGAACCGCTTTATCCGCGGCTTCAGAGAGGAAGAAGCCAAAGAGGCTGAAAGGGAAAAGAGACGCGCAGAGAGAGAAGCGGAAAGAGTAGCAGAGAGAGAAGCTGGAACTACCGAAACAGAAGCCCCCCTTCGGGAGGATGAATCCTTACAAAAGGATGAATCGCTGCTGTCCATCATCCCCACGAACGAAAAGGCACACTTAGTAGAAACTTTACTGATACAGAACATAGTACGACACGGCGAGGAGATAATCTTCGACAATGTCGAGACCGAAGACGGTATGACCATCCGCCTCTCCGTATCTCAATATATCCATTATGATTTGCAGCAAGACAAGCTCTGTTTCTCACAGCCTCTCTACAACCGCATACTCAGCGAAGCCGTCGAACACAACAACGAAGAGGGATTCAAGGCAGAGCACTACTTCTCTCATCATCCCGACGTGGAGATAAGCAGACTTGCCAACCAACTGATATTCAACAGATACCAACTCAGCAAGAGTCTGCAGATGGAACATAAGCCCGCATCGCTCAAGCAATACACCATACATCTGATTCTTGACTTCCGGCTGAACATCATTGAACAAAGAATGAAGGAGATACAGGAACAGCTGAAACAGGTAGGGTCGGACATGGAGCAGATACGGTCACTCATGGAGGAATATCGCGACACTCAGCAACTGCGCGACGTGCTCGCACGACAGATAGGCAGCGACATCATTGCCACCAGAAGATAAAAGAACAAGCTGACAGATATGCAGGAACTGCACCTATTGACAGTCATACTGTATAAAATCATTGTCATTGCCGCCATCATCAACGTACTGATGGACAACAGGCAACCGGCAAAGACCATGGCATGGGTTCTGGTCATCTATTTCGTGCCCATCATCGGTGTCATCTTCTATTTCTTCTTCGGTATCAATACCCGTCGCAAACGATTAGTGAGCCAACGCAGCATGGACCAGCTGACCAAACGGTCGATGCTGGAGTTTGTGGAACAGCAGGATTTCAAGGCGCCCGAAAGATACGAACAGCTGATCAAACTCTTTGTCAACCAGAACATGGCGCTACCCTTCAAGAACAACCAGACACAAATCATCACAGATGGTTCCGACTTTTTTCTTTCCCTGTTGCGCGACATTGGTTCGGCTCAGAACCATATCCACCTGAACATCTATATCTTTGCCAATGATGCCATTGGCAGACTGATTGCCGATGCGCTTATCGACAAGGCTTTGGCTGGAGTGGAAGTACGAGTTATCTATGACGATGTGGGCTGTTGGAATGTTCCCAACCGTTTTTTTGAACGGATGCGCGAGGCAGGTATAGAGGTGAGCACCTTCCTGCCAGTCCGCTTTCCTCTCTTCACCAGCAAGGTGAACTATCGCAACCACCGGAAGATGGTAGTCATTGACGGACACATCGGTTATATTGGCGGCATGAACATTGCCCTGCGTTATGCCAAAGGAACAGAGAAAGGTCCCTGGCGTGACACGATGGTGAGGATGGAAGGTGGAGCCGTCTATGGTCTGCAAAGGGCTTTTCTGGTTGACTGGTACTTTGTGGACAGGACTCAGATTTCCGACCGCCGCTACTATCCCCCTGTACCTTCTCAACTTCAGAATGATTCCTTGGCACAGATTGTCACCAGCAGTCCTGCAACCGCCTATCCCGAAATCATGCAGGGCTATCTGCGCATTATCCTTTCTGCCAAGGAGTATATCTATCTGCAAACACCCTACTTCCTGCCTACAGACTCGGTATTGATGGCGTTGAAGACAGCCGCATTGAGCAGCGTAGACGTAAGGGTGATGATACCCCGTCATTCGGACTCTCGCTTCATTCGCTGGGCAAGCCGCGCTTTTCTGGAAGACATGGAAGAATCAGGAGTCAAGATATATCTCTATGACAAGGGCTTTCTCCACAGCAAGATGCTGGTATGCGATGACCAGTTGGCAAGCTGTGGCTCTACAAACATTGACTCCCGCAGTTTTGAAAACAATTTCGAAGCCAACGTCTTCTTCTACCATACAGAGACAGCCCTTCGTTTCAAAAAAATCTTTCTGGAAGACCAGCAGCTTTGTACGCCACTGGAACAACTCTCTCATCGCTATCATCCGCGTTTTATCTATCGTTTATGGGAGAGTGTCATCAGGCTGTTGGCGCCACTGTTATAAAACGCTCTCTTTCAAGACTTTCTCTATCAGTCTTGGAAGTCCATAATCATCCAAGTGGCATAGCTCTATCCATTGATAATCGGGCGGCAAAGCCAGCTCTTCCTGTGGTTGCCACAGATAGAAGTCGGCTATCAGGCGCCTGTGGGTCAGAATATGTTTCACCCCTTTCGCCACCAGTTGCCACTGACCATCCTTATCGGCCAAGGCCTGGTAGTCAGCAGGAAGATGCAACAAGTCTACGGGTTCCCACAGTCCCTTCCATATATCTTCATCAGACCTTCTGCGAAGGGCAATCTTCTCCTTATATAATATAATAAGGTAGGAAAGTGGACGCGTCTGGACTTTGACAGTCTTCAGTTTGACAGGCAATAGTTCCACCTTTCCCTCCCTCAAGGCTCCACAGGTTTCAGCGAAAGGACAGTCTCCACAACGGGGAGACTGGGGCGTACATTGGGTAGCTCCAAAATCCATCATGGCTTGATTGAAATCGGCAGCCCTGCTGGCAGGCAGGAGTTCCTGAGCCAGCGAAGCAAAGAGTTTCTTTCCTTCCGTAGAATTGATAGGAGTATCTATCGCAAAATAGCGGGCAAGCACCCGATAGACATTACCATCAACAGCAGCTACAGGACGGTCGAAGGCAAAAGCTGCCACAGCCGCAGCCGTATACGGCCCTACCCCACTGAGCTTCAAGATGGATTCGTAAGTATCTGGAAAAGACCCCATGCCTGCTATCTGACGGGCTGCCTCATGCAGATGACGGGCACGGGCATAGTAACCTAATCCCTGCCACAGGCGCATCACCTCATCCTCTGAAGCCGCAGCCAGACTGTCAACGGTAGGAAAACGTTTCATAAAACGATACCAATAGTCCATTCCCTGCTGCACACGTGTCTGCTGGAGTATCACCTCACTGAGCCAGATGGCATAGGGATTTCTCGTCTGTCGCCACGGCAGTTCGCGTCCGTTATCGGCAAACCATTGTAACAGGATAGAAGAAAAAGCAGTATTCATGGTTCACATAATGCCGAACATACCCTGTCTTGAAAAGAGCGTCCGTTACGGGTATGCATCAGTCCTTGATTCATGATAGAGAAACAGAGCAGATGACCATTGGAAGCCTGCGCATAGCCTGCCAGACTGCTGACACCTACCAGCGTACCGGTCTTTGCCCACACATTGCCATGCGCAAAACTGTTTTTCATTCTCGACTTGAGCGTCCCATCTTCACCAGCTACAGGCAGCGTGGGGAAAAGATGCAGGTAGATGTTCGAGTTTCTGTAAGCATAGCGCAGCAAAGCCACCTCGATAGCTGGCGTCAGATAGTTGTACAGCGACAGTCCACTGCCATCAGCTATACGAAAACGTTTGGAGGCAGGTGCAGCTTTGGAAATGGCATGCTGTATGATGTCCCGGGCATGACGTGCCGTGGCATACGACGTTCCGGCAATGGCAGCGATACGATAGAAAAGAGCTTCTGCAAAAAGGTTATCGCTGTCCTTCATCATAGGGATAAGAACCTGGTCGATGGTATGGAAACGGCTGCAAATGAAGAAAGCATCCGAGGGTGTGATGCCCGTCAAGGTATCAGCCTCTACCACCAGTCCGGCTTCGCTCAAAGCCAACATGAACCTTTCAGTAAATTCATCCTTTCCAGAAATCAACAAGGGTGACAGCACGGGATTGTCATCATCCCAGCACCAGCCCTCACCCAACAGGTTTCCATCCTTTAATGACTTGTCTGCCACAATCTGCCCTCTGATGGTGTCTACCCCCATCTGTCGGATGCTCTCGACAAAAGCACGCAAGTCATCCCTGTTGAACAATGGGTCGAAACCTCCTTTACAGTATAAGGCTCCGGTAAGCGTTTTGTTATCTACGCTTCCTGTATAGCGCAACTCCGTGATAAAACGGAACGAACCTCCCAGACAATCGATGGCAGTAATAGCCGTCACTAACTTCATGGTAGAGGCAGGTCGCATCACCTGATGCCCATTGTGCTGAAACAGCAAGCTGTCAGCAGTCAGGTCATAAACCATCAAGCCCACCTGCGAGGTCTGGAACATCTCATGCTCCAACAGTTCCTGCAGACGGGTTTCCAATCGCTGCGGCCACTCCACACCTATACTGTCAGCCACAGCAATGCTGTCTATCATTGTCCCTTCATGAGGGACCGTTTCTTCATCAGCAAAAAGCCCATCCTGGGCATTGGCAACCGATATGCCGGTCCATGCAATCACCAGGATGAGCCATAAATAGATTGTATTGATCATTCAATTGCTTTACGCATATACTCAACAGAAGGAGTTAATAGTTCTGCGCCTTTACTTCGAAATAGCTCTGAGCATGGTCGCAAACGGGGCATACTTCAGGAGCCTTCTGTCCTACCACGACGTGACCACAGTTGCGGCACTGCCAGATGGTATCTCCATCGCGAGAGAACACGATGCCATCCTCAATATTCTTCAGCAGCTTCAGATAACGCTCCTCGTGATGACGCTCAATGGCAGCAACGCCACGCATCTTGGCAGCAATCTCCACGAAGCCTTCCTCCTCAGCTTCCTTAGCCATACGGTCGTACATGTCGGTCCACTCGTAGTTCTCGCCCTCGGCAGCAGCCTTCAGGTTAGACATGGTGTCCTTGATGGCACCACCTTCGAGATACTTGAACCAAATCTTGGCATGTTCCTTCTCGTTGTTGGCAGTCTCCTCAAAGAGCGCAGCAATCTGAACATAACCATCTTTCTTGGCCTTAGATGCAAAATAGGTGTATTTGTTACGTGCCTGTGACTCACCGGCAAATGCCTCCCAAAGATTCATCTCTGTCTTGGTTCCTTTCAATTCTTTCATAATTTAATAAGGTATTTAAGTTTGAATGTTATGTCTTTTTCTATCTGCAAAGGTACGGAAAAAAATGGAATAGCCAAACAAAATAACATAAATGTAGGTATAGAAATAATCTATTTTCCCTAAAAGAATGGTCCTTATTGATACGTTTCTCATCTTTTTTAAGTAATTTTGCCCCTCGTATTATCAGACTATGAATATACTTATAGACTATTATTCTACTTATAGACTATGACCTTACAACAGATGGAATATATTGTGGCGGTATACAGACTGCGCCACTTTGCCAAGGCTGCCGAATACTGTGGGGTAACCCAACCCACCCTGAGCGCCATGATACAGAAGCTGGAATCGGAGCTTGACGTCAAACTCTTTGAACGTTCATCCCAGCAGGTCACTCCTACCCCCATCGGCAAGCTGGTGGTGGAACAGGCATGGAAGGTGCTGTCAAGAGCAAGGAAAATCAAGGAAATCGTTGCCGAAGAAAAGCACTCGTTAGAAGGCACCTTCAACCTCGGCATCCTTCCTACCATAGCCCCCTATCTCCTGCCCCGTTTCTTCAGTCAGTTTACCAACGAACATCCCGAACTGGACATACGGGTTACGGAGATGAAGACCAACGACATGATGAAAGCTATCGGCAGGGGAGAACTGGATGCCGCCATTCTGGTCAATGCAGAAGGACTGGAGGGACTGGAACTTCACCCGCTATTCTTCGAACAGTTCATCGCATACGTTTCCCGACAGTCTCCTCTGTTTCACGAAAAGTGCATCAAGTCGACAGAACTGGGCAACCAGTTTCTCTGGCTGCTGGACGAAGGGCATTGTTTCCGCGACCAGCTGGTGAAGTTCTGCAATCTCAAGACTGCCTGTGAGAGCAAAAACACCTATGCCTTGGGAAGCATTGAGACATTCATGCGAATGGTAGAAGGCGGACAGGGAATCACTTTTATTCCCGAACTGGCATTGGAGCAACTGTCAGACAAACAGCGCGAACTGACCAAACCCTTCGCCCTGCCCATACCTACACGCGAGATTGTCTTAGCCACGAGCAAGGCATTCATCCGCCATAGCCTCCTCCAGTTGCTTATCTCTACCATCCGTGCTTGCGTACCTCCCAGGATGCTTAAACTGAACAATACGGAGCAAAGAATTTAGCCAAAGCTAAAAAACATGTCTCATGATGACAGAATATGAACGAAAAATATTACTTTTGCACCGCAAATTTCAAACAACCAAAACAAAACGGACAAATATTAACATTTAAACAAACAAAACAATGAAAAAGATTAGAGCTGCCATCGTAGGTTATGGCAACATTGGCAGATACAGCCTCGAAGCGCTGCAGGCTGCTGAAGATTTTGAAATTGCAGGCATTGTACGTCGTAACGGAGCCAAGGATAAACCTTTGGAACTGACTCCTTACGAAGTGGTCAGCGACATCCGCGAACTCAAGGATGTAGACGTTGCCATCTTAGCCACTCCCACCCGCAGTTGCGAGGACTATGCCAAGGAGCTGATACCCCTTGGTATCAACACGGTTGACAGCTTTGACATACATACCAATATCTGTGACTACCGCAACCGCATGATGCCCATCTGCAAAGAGCATCAAGGTGTGAGCGTCATTGCTGCCGGTTGGGACCCCGGCTCCGACTCCATTGTACGAACCCTGCTGGAGGCTTTGGCTCCGAAAGGCTTGAGCTATACCAACTTCGGTCCCGGCATGTCCATGGGTCACAGTGTATGTGTACGCTCTAAGGAGGGTGTCAAGAATGCGCTTTCCATGACTATTCCTCTGGGTGAAGGCATCCATCGCCGCATGGTTTATGTAGAGTTGGAAGAGGGTGCCAGTCTGGAAGAAGTAACCAAAGCCATCAAGGCAGACCCCTACTTTGCTTCAGACGAGACCCATGTCTTTGCTGTTCCTTCAGTAGATGCTGTGCGCGATATGGGTCATGGTGTCCACATGGTACGCAAGGGTGTCAGTGGAACAACCCAAAACCAGCGTTTTGAGTTCAACATGAGCATCAACAACCCTGCTCTCACCGCTCAGATTCTTGTCGGTGTTGCCCGTGCCACCATGCGTCTGCAGCCTGGCTGCTATACCATGATTGAGATTCCCGTCGTAGACCTTCTTCCTGGCGACCGCGAAGACTTAATCAGACACTTAGTATAGTGTAGTTTCTGTTCATTCCGCATTTTTGGCACTTTCCAACTGGGAAATTAAAAAATCCCAGTTGGAAATTTATTTTTTCTAACTGGGCATATTACAGCCTACCGAACCATGGCTGAAGTCACGCAGAGATTTCAGACTATTTCCTCGCACGCCACCATCTCTACTCCCCGGTACACGACATACACCTTGTGGAG
>CAMAHD010000114.1 GCA_945834405.1 uncultured Prevotella sp.
CCTGACCCTTGGCGTTGGTGGTGTAAGGTGTTGAAGGAATAGAAGCAGAGTAGATAGAAGAACATCCTGTAGCGTTGGCAATCATCTCACGGTCACCAAAGAGCTGAGAAATCAGTTTTACGTATGGAGTCTCACCGCAACCAGAGCAAGCACCAGAGAACTCAAACAGAGGCTGAGCGAACTGAGAGTTCTTTACATTGCTCTTGATGTCTACGAGGTCCTGCTTGCTGGTAACGTTCTTCACGCAGTAATCCCAACGTGCTGCTTCTGCCTGCATTTCCTCTGCATCGGGGTTGTAGGGAACCATGGTAAGAGCCTTGCCCAGTTTGGGGTTGCCGGGACAAACGTCAACACAGTTGCCGCAACCGAGACAGTCGAGAACAGAAGGCTCGATGACGAAGTGCATACCCTTCATGGCAGCAGGAGCCTTCATTTCCAGCGTGCGAGCGTTAAAGCCCTTCAGTTCCTCGTCGTTGAGAACAAACGGACGGATGGCAGCGTGAGGACAAACGTAAGAACACTTGTTACACTGGATACAGTTGTCTGCATTCCAAGCAGGAACAAATGCCTCTACACCACGCTTCTCGTAAGCAGCGGTACCAACAGCCCAAGAGCCGTCAACGGTATTGTGCTTTACAAAGTCTGAAACCTTCAGCAGGTCACCAGCCTGAGCGTTGATAGGACGAACAAGCTCCTTAACGAATGCGGGTGCGTCGTCCTCCTTGACAGCGTCGTCGGGAAGGTTAGCCCATGCGGGGTCAACAGCGAGCACCTTGTACTCACCACCGCGGTCAACGGCAGCGTAGTTCATGTTCACAACGTCTTCACCCTTCTTGCCGTAAGACTTCACGATGAACTTCTTCATCTGCTCGATGGCGAGGTCAACAGGAATAACCTCAGAGATGCGGAAGAATGCCGACTGGAGGATGGTGTTGGTGCGGTTGCCCAGACCAATCTCCTGTGCAATCTTGGTGGCATTGATATAGTAAACCTTGATGTTCTTCTGAGCGAACACGCGCTTTACCTTGTTAGGAATGAAGTTGATGAGCTCGTCGCCTTCGAAGATGGTGTTCAGCAGGAATGAGCCATTCTCGCGAATACCACGGGTAACATCATACATGTGGAGGTAAGCCTGAACGTGACATGCAACAAAGTTAGGAGTGGTAATCTGATAGGTAGAGCGGATAGGCTCGTCGCCGAAACGGAGGTGTGAGCAGGTGAAACCACCTGACTTCTTGGAGTCGTAAGAGAAGTATGCCTGACAGTGCTTGTCAGTGTTCTCACCGATAATCTTGACAGAGTTCTTGTTGGCACCTACTGTACCGTCAGCACCCAGACCGAAGAACTTGCACTCCTGGATGGACTTGCCGCCGAGCGCCATTTCCTCAACCTCAGGCAGAGAGGTGAAGGTAACGTCATCAACGATACCGACAGTGAAGTGGTTCTTGGGTTCGGGCAATTCGAGGTTGTTGAATACGGAGATAATCTTGGCAGGAGTAACGTCGGAAGAGCCGAGACCGTAACGGCCGCCAACGATAGTAGGACGGTTTTCTACGTCATAGAATGCGCTCTTGACATCGAGATACAGAGGTTCACCTTCTGCACCTGGCTCCTTGGTACGGTCGAGCACGGCGATACGCTTGCAGCTCTTGGGAACGGCAGCGAGGAGGTGCTTGACAGAGAATGGACGATAGAGGTGAACGCTCACCATACCTACCTTCTTGCCCTGCTGGAGCAGGTAGTCGATAGCCTCGCGGGCAGCCTCGGTGGCAGAACCCATGAGGATGATGATGTTTTCAGCATCTTCAGCTCCGTAGTAATTAAAGAGGTGATATTCACGACCGGTGATTTCGGAAATCTTGCCGAGGTAGTATTCTACAACTTCAGGCACCTTGTCGTAGTACTGGTTGCAAGCCTCACGGTGTGTGAAGAAGGTCTCGGGGTTCTCGGCAGTACCGCGTGTTACGGGGCGCTCAGGAGTGAGTGCGCGGTCGCGGAAAGCCTTGATATCAGCGGGATCAACCAGAGGAGCGATATCTTCCTGGTTCATCACCTCAACCTTGTGATATTCGTGAGAGGTACGGAAACCGTCAAAGAAGTTCACGAATGGCACCCAAGTCTTGAGGGTAGCGAGGTGGGGAACAGCAGTCAGATCCATCACTTCCTGTACAGAACCGGAGCAGAACATGGCGAAACCGGTCTGACGGCAAGACATGACGTCCTGATGGTCACCGAAGATACAGAGAGAGTGAGAAGCCAGTGTACGTGCAGAAACGTCGAAGACGCAGGGCAGCAGCTCGCCGGCAATCTTGTACATGTTAGGAATCATCAGGAGCAGACCCTGAGAAGCTGTAAAGGTTGTGGTGAGGGCACCAGCCTGCAGAGAGCCGTGAACGGCACCGGCAGCACCGCCTTCGGACTGCATTTCCTGTACGCTTACCGTCTGTCCCCAGAGGTTTGTTCTGGTGCGGGCAGCCCACTCGTCAACATGCTCCGCCATAGGAGATGATGGAGTGATGGGGTAGATAGCAGCTACTTCAGAGAACATATAGCTCACGTGAGCAGCGGCCTCGTTACCATCACAAGTGATAAACTTTTTTTCTTTAGCCATTTGTTTATAGTGTTAAATGAATAAAACGTTTGTTGTATGGTTTTCTATTTGTTTGTTCGATTGTTTTCTGTCAATAGAGGAATCCGAAGAGCCATAGAGGCACTTGGTTCCCCTTGCCCACCTCTGTATTATATCTCGCATAAATCACATCGGGCGCAAAGCGGGGTTTGTTAGGTTGTGTAGCGTCACAGATGCGGAATTGTGTTTCTCCGTCGATGATGTAGCTGTTGTTTCTCGGACCCTGGTTGACGGTGTGGTCTTTCCAAAGGCTGTTGACGAAGAATGTCTCCATCAGTTCCTGCGTCTCCACCTTGATAGGATAGATGGCATACATGAGGTTGGAGTTGTGGAGCATGATTTTTGCCGGTTTTTTGGGAAACTGTTGTCCCACTGGATAAATCATGTTGATGAGTCTTGCGTCTGCCAGATACTTGATATAGTTCATCACGGTAGCCCTGCTGGTCTCGATGTCTCCGGCCAGTTGGCTGATGTTTGGTGTTTTCTGTCTTTCAACGGAGAGGAGGTAGAACAGTTTTTTGATTTTCGGAAGGTATTTCAGTTCAATCTGCTTGATGAGCAGAATGTCCACCTCCGTCATCATATTCATGGTCTTGAGCAGATTTTCCGAGTAGTTTCTGTGCTCCTTGAAGAAGGGGTAGAATCCATGGTGCAGATAATCTTGGAAATATCTTGTGGGTGATACTTTCGGAAGAATCTGTTTGACGATGCGCTCGTGGTTGTTGAGAATTTCGTCCAGGGTGTATGCTTTGAATGAATTGCCTGTCAGCAGGTTGAGATATTCTCTGAAAGAGAATCCGCGCAGGTTGTAACTGTGTACGATGTTGTTCAGTTCCGGATTTTCCTCTTTGAGTCTCATGACGCTCGACCCCGTAAAGACGATTTTCAGTCCTGGGTATTCGTTGTAGATGCGCTTGAGTTCCTTGCTCCATTCTGCCTGCTTGAACACCTGGTCTATGAGCAACACCCTTCCCCCTTTTTTGTAGAACTCACCGGCAAAGTCGGCAATGCCTCTGCATTGGAAGTAAAAGTTGTTCATGTTGACGTATAGGCATTGGCGGTCATTGGGTCCGAATTTCTCCTTGGCATACTGCAGAAGCAGTGTAGTCTTTCCTACGCCGCGTGTTCCTTTGATTCCAATCATGCGGTGATTCCAGTCAATCTCATCCATGAGGGTTCGACGAACTGGTGCCGTGGTATGTTCCACGAGATAGGTATGTGTTCTGAAGAAAGCTTCCATGCTTTTCTTGGTTTCTCTAAAAAACTTTTGCAAAGATAATACTTTCTTCTTAAATTGCAAAGTGAGATTTGCAAAATATCAAAAAAAATTGTAATTTTGCGCTCAGAATAGAACAATAAGAGTCTTTTCCCATGATATTCCATATATTTAACCCTGAACATGACCTGGCTTTGGCCTCAGGTTCCAGCCGATTCACAGCTCCTCATGCGGCACGTCAGTTGCATGCCGATTTGGATTTTATTCCTGCTTTCTGGGCGCAGGCTACTGAGGCTGTGTTGGTAAGCGATGCAGCTATGGCTCGTGAGAAGACCCGCCGTTTGGTGTCCCGTTTGGGTCAGATGGGAATCCGTGTGTCTCCACATACCAGTTTCATCGAGCCTAAAGATCTTCGTACAGTGGTGGCTGACGGTGTGATACCATGGGGGTGGGATGCTGCCCTTTGCCATGATTTGTGTCAGATAGGTGTCCGTGAAGCCTGTCTGCCCCCGTCTGACGTGCTGAAAGGTATACGCGATTGTTCCCATCGGCGCACCTCGGCTCTTGCCTTACAAGAGCTGCATCTGGAGGAGATGGTAGGCAAGTCGGTCGAAGTACGGTCTTCTGAACAGATAACAGAGTATATCAGCCATTGGGGACCGCTGGTGCTGAAAGCCCCTTGGAGTTGCAGTGGGCGTGGAGTCCGTTTCGTTGACGACCGTGGCATATCGGACAATGTGCGTCATTGGGCAGACAACGTTATCCGCGACCAAGGTTCGCTGATGGTAGAGCCCTATTATAATAAGGTGAAAGATTTTGGCATGGAGTTTTTGATTGATGCCGATGGAACGCTCCGTTATCTGGGTCTCTCGCTGTTCTCCACCTCGGGTTCTGCCTATACGGGCAATGTCCTTGCCACGGAGTTCTCGAAGTCTCAGCTGCTCAGTCCCTATGTTTCAGTTGAGAAACAGCAGCAGATACGACTGGAGCTTGAGCGCGTGCTGCCTCCCTTGCTCAGCGGACGTTATTCCGGACTGTTAGGCGTGGACATGATGGTGGTGGGGAAGGTTTCGGAAAAAGGATTTTACGTTCATCCCTGCGTAGAGCTGAACCTGCGCCATACGATGGGGCATCTGGCATTGACCCTCTCGCCGCGTGACGACGACGATGTGCAAGCCGTGATGAATATTTGCTTTGACAAAAACAGATACCATATTAAAATAACCAATCAAACAAAAGAACACTATGAAACTTAAAACAATGATTCTGCTGGCTGCTTTTCCTTTAGCTGCAAGCGCTCAGTATCAGTCGAAGGTGTGGAATCCTGACAAGGGTGATGGCACCTACATCAATCCAGTCATCAATGCCGACTACAGCGATCCAGATGTCTGTGTGGGAGCTTCCGGCAAGGATTACTACATGACAGCGAGTTCGTTCAACTGCATTCCGGGACTTCCCATCCTCCATTCCACCGACTTGGTGCATTGGGAGATTGTAGGTCATGCCCTTCGCGAAATGGCTCCCAAGGAGGTCTTCGACCGTCCAGCCCATGGCATGGGTGTGTGGGCTCCCTGTATTCGCTATCATGCAGGAGAATATTACATTTACTGGGGTGACCCTGATTATGGAGTATATATGGTGAAGACTAAGGACCCAGCCGGCAAGTGGGATGACCCCGTGCTGGTCATCGAAGGTAAAGGCATGATCGACACCTCTCCTCTTTGGGACGAGGATGGCCGTTGCTACTTAGTCAATGCCTGGGCAGGAAGCCGTGCCGATATTAAGAGTGCCCTGGTAGTGCGTGAGCTTTCAGCCGACGGAACACGTGCCATCAGCGATCCGGTACTTGTCTTTGATGGAAACAATGAACATCGTACTGCCGAAGGTCCCAAGTTCTATAAGCGCGACGGTTACTATTGGATTATGTGTCCAGCCGGAGGTGTTCCCACGGGATGGCAGCTCGCCATGCGCAGCAAGAGCCCTTATGGTCCATACGACTGCAAGATGGTGATGGCCCAAGGCAAGAGTTCCATCAATGGTCCTCACCAAGGCGGATGGGTACATACAGCCGAGGGTGAAGACTGGTTCCTGCATTTTCAGGACAAGGGAGCTTATGGCAGAGTGGTTCATCTGCAGCCTGTGACCTGGAAAGATGGTTGGCCGGTGATGGGCAAGGTTCCGTCTAAAGGCTATTGTGGAGAACCCTACGAAACATTCCGCAAACCCAAGACATCCCAGCCAGCCAGCTACACCCCCGTGGAGAGTGACGAGTTCAACGAGCCTGTTCTTGGCAAGCAATGGCAGTGGCATGCCAACTATCAGCAGACTTTCGGTCAGCCTACACCTTATGGCTTCTTCCGTCTGTATAACAATAAGTTGAGTGAGAACTTCGTGAATCTTTGGGAGGCTCCTAACCTCTTGCTTCAGAAGACCCCTGCCGATGCCTTTACTGCTACCTGTAAGGTGAAGGTGGCAGCCAAGAAAGAGGGCAACTATGGCGGACTTATCATGATGGGTCTGGATTATTCTGCCTTGGTAGTGAAGCGTGTGGGAGATGCCTTCCAGTTGCAGCAAATCACCTGCAAGTCGGCAGACAAGAACAAACCGGAGACTGTGGCCGTTCTGGCAGAGCTGAAGGCTACGGAGAAGGATGCCGTCAACTATGATCCCGCCATTTATGAAGAAATATATCTTCAGCTGTCGGTGCATGAGGATGCTACTTTACACTTCTCATATAGCACCAACGGGAAGAAATATCTTCCCGTCGGTGAAACCTTCAAGATGAGAGAAGGCAAGTGGATTGGCGCCAAATTCGGCTTTGTGGCTGAGCAGCCAGCCGGCAAGGGCGTTAAAGGTTGGATGGACGTTGATTGGATTCGCGTAACTTCTTTATCTTGTCCACATAAGCATCAATAACAGCTACGGCGGTGATATTCACCACGTCGCGAATAGAGGAGGCGAAGTCAGTGAAGTGGATGGGTTTGTTGAGTCCCATCTGTATGGGGCCAATGATCTCCACGTCACTGTCGAGCGCCTGCAACATCTTATAGCTCGAACGGGCACTGGTAAGATTGGGGAAGACGAGCGTATTGACGTCCTTCCCCTTTAATTTGTTGAAGGGATAGAGCTCGTCTCTCATTTCCTTGTTCAGGGCGAATCCTATCTGCATTTCGCCTTCTACCAGCATGTTGGGGTCGCTCTTCTGCAGTTCAGCCACCGCCTTTCTTACCTTCAGTGTACCTTCAGTATTATCAGAACCGAAGTTAGAGTGGCTGACCATCGCCACGACGGGTTTCTCGTTGAAGAATCTCACGGTCATGGCACTCAGTTTAGCCAAGTCTACCAGCTCTTCGGTGTCAGGGTTACTGTTGATAAGTGTGTCTGAGATAAAGAGCGTTCCTTTGGGCGAGTTGATGATATGCATGGTACCGAAGTGCCTGTATTCGGGACGAATGCCGATAATCTCTTTGGCCACCTTGGTGGTGTTCGAGTATTTGGTGTAGAGACCCGTGATGAAGGCATCCGCCTCGCCTGTTTCCACCATCATCATGCCGAAGTAGTTTCTTTCAAACATCTTGTCGTTGGCTTCCTGATAGGTATATCCGTCACGTTGTCTCTTTTCTGTCAGGATTTTGGCATACCTTTCTCTTCGTTCTGCCTCGCGGTCATGGCGCAGGTTAATCACTTCGATACCTTCCAGACTCAGTTCCAGTTCTTTGGCAAGTTTCTCGATACGCTCGTCGTTGCCCAGCAGGATAGGTTGGCAGATACCTTCTGCCTTTGCCTGAACGGCAGCCTTGAGCATGGTGGGGTGAATGCCTTCTGCAAAGACCACTCTCTGGGGGTGGTTGCGGGCTGTTTCATACAGTTTCTGGGTCAGTTTCGTTTCCTGTCCCAGCAGCTCGCGCAGGTGATTCTTGTAGGCAGTCCAGTCCGTGATGTTCTTTCTTGCCACGCCACTTTCGATGGCAGCCTTGGCAACGGCAGCACTGACCTCGGTGATGAGACGCGGGTCGATGGGTTTAGGTATGAAATAGTCGGGGCCGAAACTCAGGTTGTTCACATGATATACATCATTGACTACGTCGGGAACGGGTTGCTTTGCAAGTTCGGCGATGGCAATGACGGCAGCCATCTTCATCTCCTCGTTGATGGCAGTAGCATGTACGTCCAGTGCGCCTCTGAAGATATATGGGAAACCGATGACGTTGTTGATTTGGTTGGGATAGTCAGAACGGCCTGTCGACATCAGCACGTCGGGACGGCTTGCCATGGCATCCTCGTAGCTGATTTCTGGAACGGGATTGGCGAGGGCGAAGACGATGGGGTCCTTTGCCATAGAGCGTATCATGTCCTGAGTGAGCACATTTCCTTTGGAGAGACCGACAAAAACGTCGGCATCCTTGACAGCTTCCTCCAGGGTGTGGATGTCGCGTCGGTCGGTGGCAAAGAATTTCTTTTGTTCCGTCAGGTTTTCTCTGTCAGAAGTGATGACACCCTTGGAGTCGAGCATCACGATGTTTTCCTTCTGTGCGCCCAATGCCATATACAGTTTGGTGCAGCTAATGGCAGCGGCTCCGGCACCGTTGACGACAATCTTGACCTTCTTGATGTCTTTTCCGTTCACCTCCAGGGCGTTTTTCAGACCTGCAGCCGATATGATAGCAGTTCCGTGCTGGTCGTCGTGCATCACGGGGATGTCGAGTGTTCTCTTCAGTCTCTCCTCAATGTAGAAACATTCGGGAGCCTTGATGTCTTCCAGATTGATTCCGCCGAAGGTAGGAGCAATTTTCTCTACTGCTTCGCAGAATTTCTCAGGGTCTTTTTCTGCCACCTCGATATCGAAGACATCGATACCTCCGTAGATTTTGAATAGCAATCCTTTACCTTCCATGACGGGTTTGCCGCTCAGAGCACCTATATCTCCGAGTCCGAGTACGGCTGTTCCGTTGCTGATTACTGCCACCAGATTACCCTTGTCGGTATATTTGTAGGCATTGTCTGGTTCCTGTTGGATTTCAAGGCAGGGGTAAGCCACTCCTGGCGAGTAAGCGAGACTCAAGTCTGTTTGTGTTCTGTAAGGTTTTGTTGGTTTAACCTCAATTTTTCCGGGTTTTCCGCTCTCATGATAGAGCAGTGCATCCTCTTTCGTTATTTTCACCATAATATATAAATATGTATAAGTCTTTTTTCTTTGATAGATGACAGTTGTTCTAACGGTGCGCAAAGTTACGATTTTTTTTCTTTTTGCTCACTTTTCTTTCGTTATTTTTTCCAAAAGTGCATGTAAATGATGAGATATAAGACAATTGTATATCTCTGGAGGAATGCAAACAGAGATAGAGAAAGGGACGGCTGCAATCATCTAAAAAACCTGTGATAATGATATGTTTAAAAATTTACTATTACGCTTCGATCTAATTATGATACTAGAAATCTTTCCCAAGATGCATAGACAGTTCAAACTACTGGATCCTTCCTACAATCATAGTGCAGTCGTTTTCCTTTCTCTTTTTCTCTGTGTTTATCAACTACGTTCGGATAATGGAGCTGGCATACACGCTTGTATGCCTCTCTTGTAGTGATTGCGTTTGCAAAGGTAATATTTTTCTCGAAAAAACAGGTGCGTTTTCTGACAAAAAATAGTTCAAAAATGATTAAAGCCATGAAGATTTATAGACCAATAAGTAAAATTAATATATTTATTGGAAATATATGACAGCTCGTGGTGGTCCATATCCGCAACGTTTTTGAGAGTGATGACAAGATGTGGAGATTTTTGCAGGTACCACCATGCTGCAGTTGTAGATACCACCATGCTGCAATTGTAGGTACCAGCATGTCGCAATCTTAGACACTCAATGTGGTCATGA
>CAMAHD010000115.1 GCA_945834405.1 uncultured Prevotella sp.
AAAAAAAAACTCCAAATATTTGCAAATAATAAAAGAAATATATATTTTTGCAATCAGAAATATGGAATGACAAAACAATATGTCAGCCCTTCACGTCAATTAACAAAACAAAACAGAGGGAATCGTCGTATCTATTCCTTGAAAACTAAAGGTAAAAGAATGAAAAAAGTGCTGAGGATATTGCTGATTCTGAACATCGTCCTGCTGGTAAGCATGGCGGCAGTTACCCTGTTCTATTTCCTGAATGACAACCGTGTGGACAGGGAAGAGGCATACGAGCTGCTGCGCAACGGACAGAGAGCACTGAACAAAGACAGCGTGGTGGGAGCCTTCCGAAAGATGCAGCTTGCCAAAGGAATGTTTGAAGAACTGAACGACAGCGACGGACTGTTTGAATCATACGTCTACCTCGGCATGATTTACGACCAGATAGGACAGAGGAAGAAGGCTTACGAAACCATGAAAAAGACGCAGTTCAGAGACGTGAAACCCTATCAGTACTACAGCTCGCAATACTACCTCAGGATGATGGCTTACTATACCGCCATCTACGAGAAAAACTATGAGAAGGCGCTGGAACTGAACCAACAGACCATCGCGTTTTCTAAAAAGAACTATCCCAAAAACATCACTCATATCTATACAGACCTCGCCAACCAGGTGGAGCTCTACTTCATGATGAAGGACTGGAAGAAGGCTCGACTGCTGCTGGACTCGCTGCAGCAGGCTCTGCCCGTCAAACAGGACCTGTACAAGTCGCAGATGCATCTCTGCAACGCCATACTGTTCAAGGAACAGGGCATGACAGACTCTGCCTACTTCTACTACCAGCAGTGTTATGTGTATGCCAACAAATACAACTCGTATGACAACCTGATGGTCTCGTTGGACGAACTGGCTGCAATAGACCTGCAGCGGAATGACATGAACGCCTACGTTCAGCACCACCAGACCAAAGACCAGTTGGAAAAAGAATGGCAGGGCAACCAACTGAGCTACAAGATTGCCGTACTACAGGAAGAAAACGCCCTGGAATCGCAAAGAAACAAGATGTCGGCAAAGGAGAGCATACGCATGATGGGACAGGGATGCGCGCTGCTGGTAATGGTGGTCATCATCATCGTGCTTGCCATATCACTGAACAACCTCAAGGTGAAACAGCAGCTGGCTCTCGCCGACAAACAACGCTTGGACGCTGCCATCGAATACGAAAAGATGGAAAGGGAACTGCTGAAACTGAAGATGGACAAGAAAGACCAGTTGCTGGCAGAAGCACGAAGGGAAAACGTGGTGATGGGACTGAAACTGGCAGAACAGAACGACAAGAGCGTCAACTCGCTCAGCGCTCTGGAAAGGAGCCTGAGCGAACTGGACAAGCAGTTCGTGAGCCGACTGATGAAACGATTCCCCACCCTGTCCAACTACGACGTGAGACTGGTGACCTTCATCCGGCTGGGCATGACATCACACGAGATTGCCTCTATACTCAACATCACCATGAGCTCGCTGCATAAGTCGAGATACAGACTGAGAAAAAAACTGGGACTGGAAACAGGGAATGACCTGGAAGAGATGATCAAGGAGCTGGATTGAGCATATCCGCGCAATGACAAGAAATCAAGTATCAAAAATATCATACCAAACATGAGAAAGAACAAATACGGTGTACTCGCCTTCGCCCTCGTCTGCTCGCAGGCTTGCCTGACGAACGTATGGGCTCAGACGAATCAGGAAAAGACGGAACAGGAGTTCCGCGTGACGCGCGAAGTGACCAAGCAGAACGTGTTGCTGGAAGAGTTTACAGGCATCCACTGCGGCTACTGCCCACAGGGACATGCCATCGCCAAACAGATGAAACGCGCATCGGCTCAGGTCTACTCCGTTGCCATACATGCCGGCTACTACGCATCGCCCTCAAGCGACGAACCCGACTTCCGGACGGCTGAGGGAGACACACTGAACACCAACTTCGAGATTTCCTCTTACCCCAGCGGCATGGTGAACAGAACGCCCTCGACAAACAGCTCACTGCCTTACGCCAGAGGCAGAAACGAATGGACGGGAATGGCCAAGGAGATAGTGGAGAAGGACGCACCGCTGAACCTGCTCGCTACCGCCCGATATGATGCCACAAACAGAAGCCTGAACATACACGTGGAGGGCTATCTGACAACAGACATCGAGGAGGACTGTCTGACACTGAACGTGCTGTGGACACAGGACGGACTGACGAGCTGGCAGAACGGCGGAAACATGGGACTGGACTACGTACACAAGGATATGCTGAGGGGCTACGTGACACCCGTGTGGGGAGATACCCTGACGGAGAGAAGCAAAGGCTCCCTCTTCAGCCGTGACTATGAGTATACGGTGCCCGAAGAACTGAAGGAGACTCCCGTTGAAGCCCAGAACATCCACGTGATTGCCTTCGTCACAGCAGGCAAAGACCGCGTGCAGCAGGTGACAGGAACGACACCCGACTTCGGCGAATGGCAGACAGACCTGTCGGCGGAGATAGAGACAGCAAAGATAAGCGTCGGGAAGAACTACGGCTTCCAGTTCTTTGAGCTGAGACTGCAGAACCTGTCGACACAGGACATCGAGAGTGCCTCGTTTGACGTGAACGTGAACGGAGAAACGACCACCTGCGACTGGCAGGGACATATCGAGGGCATGGGCGCTGAGGACATTCGGATAGAAAAGACGTACAACACCGTGACGACGGGCATGAACGAATATGTCATCACCCTGAAAAGCCTGAACGGACAGGAGGTGGAAAAGAAAACACTGAAAGGACAGTTTGCCACGCCCGTAGAGGCAACACCGACCATCGTCGTGGGTATCAAGACGAACATGGAGGCAACAGACAACAGATACCTTATACGCGACGACAAGGGGGAGACAGTAATGGAACTGGGACCCTACGGCAACGCAGAGACGGTCAAAGACACGGTGACACTGGAGGCAGGAAAGACCTACTGCGTAGAGGTGACGGACAGCTGGGGAGACGGCATCTACAGTCCGTCGGGCTACTTGGTGGTACGCTCGGCTGACAACAGCTTGGTGGCCCAGCTGTTCGACATTCCGGGATTCGGCATCCGAACCTTCTTCAAGACCAGCAAGGCGGACACAGGCATCGAGGACCTGACAACCGAACAGGACGGCAACGACAGACAGGACTTCTTCCTCCTCAACGGCTCTCGACTGACAGACGCTTCGCAGCTACGCCAGGGAGTGGTCATCATCAGAAACAAGAGAACGGGAGAAAGCAGAAAGATTATCCAATAACAAAAAAACATATTTTATGAAAAAAGTATTTGCATCAATCTTGGTGGCTACAGCAGCGCTGAACTGCTACGCTCAATGGAACGGAAATGCAGCCGAAAACAACCGGATGGGTCTGCCCGGAAAGGACTACTACGACCAGCAGACAGTGACCAACAAAGAGGGGGTCAGTTACCTGATAACCGTTCAGCCTAACGGTCAGAACGAACATCAGCAAAGCCAGCTGGCACACAGACTGCAAGTCATCGACAAGGACGGAAAGAAACTGAAAGAAGACGGAGGTGAGCTCTTCTCCAACTACGGCAACAGAAGCTACATGGTGGTGAACGAGACGGCAGTGCTCACCAAGGAGGGTAATCTGATATATGTTGTGCATGACGCACGCAACTCTGACCCCTCACTCACCTATCTCGGCTACTCTCTCTACCAGTTTGACCCCACGGGAAAAGAGGTTTGGGACGAGCCTTGGCAGGTATGGAACGGAGAGGTGTTCGCAGGTAGTGCAGGCTTCACGATGGCTCCGACAGATGACGGCGGACTGGTTGTGGCTTTCTTCACCTTCAGCATGGTTTCTGAAGAACCGTCCAAGCTGAGGATTGAGAAGTTTTCTGCCGAAGGAAAGTCGCTCTGGCAGAGAACCCTTGAAGACAGCAAGATTCCCTACTCCTATCCGTATCTGAGGGACGCCGGCGACAACCAGACCATCCTGGTCTATGCCAAAGGCAGTCAGCAGTTCCTGATGGCAAAGATGCTCGACTTTGACGGCAGCGACGTATGGGCAAAGGATGCCGTGATATACCAAGGTGGCTTCGACCAGATTCCCCTCTGGACGCACCTGCAGGTGAACAGTGCTCCCGAAGGAGGCGTGTACGTCAGCTGGAGAGACGAGAGAGACCTCTCTGGCAGCTTCTCTAACTATATCTCAAGCATCAAGAACGACGGTAGCTACGGCTTCCCTGACGGTGCCAATGCCCTGAAGATAAGCTATGCAGACAACTTCTCACGGATGGCTCCGAAAATAGCCGTTGACAAGGAGAACAAATGTATCTATGCAGTATACAATCAGTTCTATCAGGCTGAACAGTCCAAGAAGGGTATCTTCATGCAGAAAATCGGACTGGACGGCGAACTGATGTGGGACCCCGAAGGAGTGGCTGTCGTAGATATCCAAGGGGAGAGACAGGTAGGATACGCTTCGGTGAAGCTGGCTGAAGACGGTCATATCGCCGTATTCTGGATGGACAATGCCAACAATGGCTTTGACGCTCACTGCTACTGCCAGAAATATGACAAGGAGGGAACAGCACTCTGGAAGGAACCGCTGAACTTCGCCACTACCGCCAGCGAGAAATCGACGCTGGAGGTTTCGGACCTCATTGACGGCAAATACTGGATTGCCAACTGGAAAGACAACCGCGACAACGTTGCCACCATCGCCATGATGACGACATACATGCAGCGCGTAAACATTGACGGCTCTCTCGGAGACCCCACCACGGGCATCGAAGACACACGGCTCGACCAGACGGCTGATGGCACGACAACGCTCTATAACCTGAACGGACAAAGGGTGAACAGCGCCAAAGGCCTGGTGATTGAGAAAAGGGGAGAAAGAGTGAGAAAAATCATTATTCGTCAATAACGAATCATATTTTATCATCAAAAACCAACACTTATGAGAAAAAGACTGTTATTTCTACTACTGGTTATCTGCTCAGCAGGAACGATGCAGGCGCAGCCGATACAGGCTTACGACCTGCAAGTGAAAAAAGGAACGTTTGCCGCTATTGACGGAGGAACGACAGTGGGACAGGTGCCCTTGGACGAGGACTACCTGAAGCTGACCTTCAATGCCCAAGGGGAGGCGGTCACCGAAAAGGGATGGCTGAAAGGTCTGCCTATAGGATTCAACTTCATGTTCAATGACATGGAGATGAACCAGTTTATCGTCAGCCCATGCGGACTGCTCAGACTGGGTAAAGACTCTGTATATATCAACGAACCCAAGGGTTCGGGCTATCTCACCCTCGGCTCTTCTGACGAGATAAACGCCATTGGCAGCGTGTCGAACATCACCTACCAAGGGGCAGAAAATACGGAAATAAGCTACTTGGTGACAGGAGAAGCACCCAACAGAACATTGGTGGTGCAATGGAAGAACGTGAACATGAAACCCAGAAGCTGGGAGGATGACGTTCAGCTGGTGGACATGCAAATCAGACTGAAGGAGACAAGCAACGTCATCGAGATAGTATACAACAGATGGACTTCGGAACTGAGCACCCTGAACAAATTTGTGAAGGTGGGTCTCAGAGGCTATGGCAAAGACAGACTGTTGCTCTCTGAATCCTGGACCCAACCCGTGCTGAGCTTAGACGAAACGGCATCCATCAACTATTCTCCGACATCATACCCTGCCGACGGTCTCACCCTGAGATTCTTGCCACCATCAGCCTGTGAAACGCCAGGAAAACAGCCTGCAGGACTGTCCCTGACAGCCAGCAGTACGGACATTCAAGGCTCGTTTGAACCTGCTGCCAGCGCTGACCATTACATCGTGCTGCTCTCCAAGGAGGAGAAGCTCTCTGAACTGCCCACCGACGGGAAACTCTACGCCGCCGGTGACAGCATCGGCAACGCACAGGTGATAGCCATGAGCAGCCTGACAACATTCAACACCAAAGTCAGCGGCAGTCTGGACTGTTCGAGTGTGTATTATCTGCACGTGTTCAGCACAAATACCTTATGCGTATACGGACCGAAGTATCTGACAGATGCACCTCTCTGCGGAAAGGTTGCCACCCTGCCAGGCATACCCTCTGCCTTTGAGGTTATATCCAAGGGACTGAATACGGCTGTATGCAACGTGAAGGCTAACGAGAAGAACGAGAGAATCGTGATAGCACGCACCACCGTCGTGGCTTACAACGACTGGGGAAACATGATGGACTACGGAGCCTTCGGCACTCCTGCCAACAACGCCAAGGCAGGCGACGCTATTGAAGGCGGCGGCGAGGTAATCTACGTTGGCGAAGCCGCAGAGAACATCGAGATAAACGACCTGCAGGAAAATACCATCTACTTCTTCAGAGCATGGAGCATGAACGAAGAGGGTAAGATTTCAAGCACCTTCATCAACAGTGCCATACACAGTGGCAGCAAGCTGCCCTTCACCATCGACCTGACCAAGGAACCGGAATATACGCCGCTCATCGGATGGGAGACAGTGGGTGACTTCCAGACCTATCTGAACAAGGCTACCGAGGAAAGATTCATCTGGTGTTTGCCCGGTGAACCCAACGAGGAGGGACTGATCGTAGCATATACCGTGACACCATGGTTGATGACGGGAACAGGACTGCACCACGTGATGATGGACCTGAACCTGAACGTGAAAGGATGGATGGGAAGCTCTCCATACAATGATTGGCTGGACGGCGAAACACTGCGCATTCAGCTGACAGAAGACGGAGTGAACTATCAGGATATCGAGCTGATAGACAAGAACAACTGCCCACAGTTAGCAAACGGAACGACATACGAAAAACAGAACATTCCATTCAGCGGACTGGACAACAGACTGGTGAAGCTGCGCTTCCTCTGGACTCAGAAGAGCAATGCGTATCTGCAAATCAACAACCTGCTCGTAGAGGACATTGAAGAACTGGATGCTCCTACACAAATCAGCGTAGATGCCGACATCAACACTGCAAACATCAGCTGGGAAGGCGACGCAGAGGCATTTATTTTGGCCTACAAGCCAACAACGGAGGACAAGTGGACAACTGTCAAGGCAACGGAGAAAAACGCCGCCATATCGAATTTAAAAGAGAATACGGAGTACTTGCTCCGAATGAAGAGCGTGAAGAAAGACACACTCATCAGCGTGTGGTCGGAAACCATCAGCTTCAGCACCAAGGCTGACGATGTATGCGTGACTCCTTCGGAACTGAACGTGACCGCCATCAGCAGCAACGCCGCAACGCTGAACTGGACTGCCGACAACGGTAACCTGAGCTGGACCATCAGATACAGAAAGGGTACAGAAAGCTCATGGACCATGGTGGAAGACGTGAAACAGACCAGCTATACGCTGGAAGGACTGGATGCTGACGTGGCTTACATCTGGAGCGTGATGGCTACCTGCGAAGCTAACAGCAGCACCTGGGCTTCACAGAACAAGTTTACCACAGAGGTGGCTACCGCCATCAGTCAGGCTTCACTGGGCGAGATGGACGTATTCGTCAAGGGTGGCATGCTGAATATCGTGAATCCCGAAAAGGGGCGCATCTGCCGAGTCTATATATATAATGAGGCAGGACAACTGCTGAGAAGCTGCCTGACGAACACCAATGAGAATGTCTTTATTCCAATGGGTGAAAACAAGGGTATGCTGATTGTCAAGATTTGTGGTCATGACCAGGAAAAGACCGTGAAGGTTAATCCTTAACGTGGATGCTCACATCGTCATAAAAAAATCCGGCTCACTGATGGCGAGCCGGATTTTTTTATGATGTCAATCTGAATTTAATCAGCGAGCTTTGCCTTGATGAACTCACGGTTCAGACGGGCGATGTTGGCGATAGACTCGTTCTTGGGGCACTCTGCCTCGCAGGCGCGGGTGTTGGTACAGTTACCGAAGCCCAGCTCCTCCATCTTCATCACCATAGCCTTGGCACGCTTGGCTGCCTCAGGACGACCCTGGGGAAGGAGAGCCAACTGGGAAACCTTGGAGCTGACAAAGAGCATGGCTGAACCATTCTTGCAGGCTGCTACACAGCAACCGCAACCGATACAGGTAGCAGCATCCATGGCCTCGTCGGCATCCTGCTTGGGAATAAGGATGGCATTGGCATCCTGAGCCTGACCGGTGCGAACAGTGGTATAGCCACCTGCCTGGATAATCTTGTCGAAAGCAGAACGGTCTACCATACAGTCCTTGATGACAGGGAAGGCTGCCGAACGCCAAGGCTCAACAGTGATGACATCGCCGTCATTGAAGCGACGCATGTAGAGCTGGCAGGTGGTAGCTCCGGTAGCAGGACCGTGGGGATGACCATTGATATAGAGTGAGCACATACCGCAGATACCCTCGCGACAGTCATGGTCGAAGACGAAAGGCTCCTTGCCTTCCTCTATCAACTCCTCGTTCAGGATATCGAGCATCTCAAGGAATGAGGTGTCATCGGGAATGTTCTTCATCTCGCGAACGTCGAAGTGTCCTTCATCCTGGGGACCGTTCTGACGCCAATATTTCAGTGTGAAACTAATATTCTTTGCCATAATTGTTTAATTCTTATAGTTACGTGTTTGTACCTTGATTGCTTCGTACTCCAGAGGCTCCTTAATCAGCTCGGGGGCCTTCTCGTCGCTGCCCTGATATTCCCAGCAGCCTACGTAGAAGAAGTTTTCGTCGTCGCGCTTAGCTTCGCCTTCCTCTGTCTGGTGCTCCTCACGGAAGTGACCGCCACAGCTCTCCTCACGATGGAGGGCATCGTAGGCTATCAGCTCACCCATGGTGATGAAGTCGCGAAGGTGGATTGCCTTGTCAAGCTCGATGTTCAAGCCTTCCTTGGTTCCGGGGATAAAGAGGTTGGTCTCGAACTCCTTGCGCAGCTTCTTCAGCAACTGCAAACCTTCTTCAAGACCTTTCTTGGTACGACCCATACCTACATGCTCCCACATGATATGACCCAACTCCTTGTGGATGGAGTCAACAGAACGCTTACCCTTGATGTTCATCAGACGGTCGGTCTCTGCGGCTACTGCCTTCTCTGCTTCGGCAAACTCGGGCAGGTCGGTAGACAGACGAGGCCAGATTTCCTGGTCAGCAAGGTAGTTCTGGATGGTGTAAGGAAGTACGAAATAGCCGTCGGCAAGACCCTGCATCAGAGCGGATGCTCCCAGACGGTTGGCTCCGTGGTCGGAGAAGTTGCACTCACCGATAGCAAAGAGTCCGGGGATGGTGGTCTGCAACTCATAGTCTACCCAGATACCACCCATCGTATAGTGGATAGCAGGGAAGATCATCATGGGCTTGTAATACTTCACGCCGTTGATTTCCTTGGCAAAGTCGCCGGGGAAGACATCGGTAATCTCCTCGTACATCTCGAAGAGGTTGCCATAACGCTGCATAATCTGGTCGATGCCCAGACGGTTGATAGACTCAGAGAAGTCGAGGAATACAGCCAAACCGGTATTGTTCACACCATAGCCCTTGTCGCAACGCTCCTTGGCAGCACGTGAAGCCACGTCGCG
>CAMAHD010000116.1 GCA_945834405.1 uncultured Prevotella sp.
TTCTCCGTCTTGCACCTCGCCAGCTGGCCCACCGACCACTCGTTCTTCACCTCCCGCTCCCCGTCGTTCGCCAGGAAGTAGCAGCGGTAGCAGCTCACCGTCTGGTCTTCCGTCTGGTCTGTTATCTCCTCCCCGGCAGCGTTACAGGCCCTCACCATGTCCACGCGGTTGCCGCAGGGCGAGAGCACCACCGAGCCACCCACATAGGTCATCTCGTGTACCTCGAGCGCCGCTATCACCATCTTCATCCGCACGATCAGGTTGTCTATCTCCATCGTGTAGCGCCCGTTGTCCTCGGTCACGCCATACCCTGTACCGTCCAGCCCCTGCGCCGTGCCCTTGCTGAAGTCCTTGCTTCGCAGGTATGCTGCCACCAGACCCGCAAGACGGGCCACACCGTACTTGTCGATGGCGTAGGTCCCGTCACCAAGGGAGACACCGCCGGCAAGCTTCGCCTCCTCTTTCACCTCCGCGCTCCTCAGCGTGAGCTTGTGCGCCGTCTCATCATCCTGGTCCTTTCTCAGATACCGTTCGTCGAGAGTGCCTTGGGCGCCATCGTCCAGGCCTGCGGCCTTCATTGCGTGGTCCGACTCTTTGGCATGCGAAGCCTCTGAAGCGTGCGCCGCCTCCTGCGCCGTCTCTGCCACGTCGGCCTTCGCCGCATGGGCGGCCTCTTTCACGGACATGTTGCTGTATGACGTGCTGACCGTGTTCATCGCACTCGTGCTGCCCTCGTTCTTGGGCTTGCTGATCATTTTTACCTCTATCATGGTTCTATCTCCTTTAGGTTCATTTCTGCAGAGCCTTCATGGATGTTGCGGCTGATTCCTTGTACAAAGAATGTCCTACCCATGGCCGGATGGCGGTAGTGGTGCAGCGGGTTCACAAGACCTTCGCCGGCCTTGTCCCGCAACTTCTGCGTCATCGTGATCCGGGGGGCATGGTATTCCTGGTAGTAGCTGTCCACATACAGCTGCTCCGGCTTCGCGCTCTCCTCACGGGCGTAGTCGTAGAGCTGCAGCACACCGCCACCCGTCTGCATGTTCACGGGCGTGCTCATCTTCACGCTGTCCGTCACGCCAAGCGCATGGCTCTCTGCCGAGGTCAGCGCAGAGCTGATCTTGAAGGTGATGTCGTCCTTCCGGTTCACAAACGTTTCCTTCGTGTCGCTCAGATACACGATGTCCTTGTCGCCGGTGTTGTTCACAAGACCGTTGTCGCTGTATATCTTCATCTCAAAAGACTCGATCACGATGCTGCTCACGTGCGGAAGCAACAGTATCGTGCTGCTGTCCCATTTCGGGCGACGGAAAAACGTGGGATGGCGGCGCGTCACCACGTCCCACGTTACGTTCACGGGGCCGAGGATCACAAACTGCACCGCACCGCTCACCATGTCTTGCTTCCTGATGGGGATCGCAGTGCCCTCAGCGTCCAGACCCATCTTGTAGTCGATGTTGTTCTGCAGGTCAAATTTCGTACCGATCAGCTTGTCGCCGATCTTCGGGTCAAAGCCTATCGTGAAACTCTGCTGGTAGTATTCGTCGTCGCTCGCGCATTGGCTACGCTGCTTGTACGTACGCCACTCATAGTCCGATGGCGTGCCCGTAGAGCCGGTCTCCACCACGCATTTGTCTCCGATGATGAGCATGCACGCCACCACCCCTACCTTCGATATCCGGTCCGTGCTGTCGCCGATGGCGCTGTAGGTGAACTCATACTCCTGGGGACACTTGTCCGTCAGAGGCACAAGCCCTTGCGTACGCGCCGCGTCCCACTCCGGAGCAGTGCCGGGAGTAGCAGCCTTCCACCACTTCTGCGTGTAGTAGCGGCCGTCGCCGTTGTCGCGGCTCGGCACCGTGAGGTGCCACCATTGACGGATGCCGTCACCTGACACGCCTGCCGACGGCGTATAGTTGTATATAGCCTTATACGTGTCCGTCAGGGCCATCACGGGGGTCAGCGCGATGCTGCCGCTCAGCACGATGTAGTTGGTCGTCTCCTCATCGTTGGGAGAGAACACGCCGCCCGTCGTGTGGCCGTTATACTCCGCATAGGGGATCGAGCTCTTCAGGGAGGTCTCGTTGGGATAGGCCTTGTTGTCGTCCTTGTCCTCCCCGTTGCCGTTCACGCTCAGCACGAGGCAGTTCGTCATCCCCACTTTCGATACGGGAGAGTTGTCCTTGCCGTCGGTCTTGCGCTCCACCTTGCCAAACGAGATGATGGCCGCGCCTGGCTGCTGAGACAGCACGTTGGGCAGACGTTCCTGGTGGGTGTTCCCATCGCCGTAGGTGACCATCAGACTGCCGTTGCCCTTGTCGGGAAAGGTCCACTCGGCATTGTCCATCACCTGCATGTACCAGTCCGTGATAAGACCGCCGTCATAGTCGGTCTCCCTGCCGTGCGTCATGGCGTCAAAGGCATCGATGGCAGCGTCGCCATTGCCGTCACTGCTGTATTCGGTCAGGTATTTCTGTTTGTTCGAAAACGGGCTCTTCAGCAGGTCGTTGTCCAGAGGGCTCTTGATCACGCTCTCCACGCTCTTCACGTCACACGTCAGCAGCAGCTGGCTGTAGATCTCGCCCACGCTGATGCTTGTATCCGTACCCACCACGCGCTGCGTCGTGATGTCCGTCGTGCTGCGCGCCGTCGTCAGCCGCTCGGATGTCTGCAGGTCGAGCCAGCAGATGTCAGCATCGCCTTTCAGCGTCTCCCAGGAGAAGATATAGAAGTCCAGGCCGTCCTGCAGGATGTGCAGGTTCAGGTATCGCAGCAGCTCCTCCAGCACGCTGTCCTGCTGCCACACGTCATCCTCCTCATCACCAAGAAACAGCAGCTCGTTGATGCTCAGCTGCCCGAAGATGGCATGGCGGTTGGAGCTCTGTGCGTCCACGGCCTTGCTGCCGTCATACCAGTAGTGGGTGGTCTGACCGCCCTTGATGTCCAAGCTCGCTGCCACGCCGTCAAGCATCTCGTTCATCACGCTCAGGAAGGTGCGCTGGGAGGCATCGGATTTGATCGCGTTATACACAACGCCCAGCGAACCCACATGGCGGTATTTCGCATATTGCAGGGCCGTCAGCGCGTCTATGCAGCTCAGCTCGATCTCGTCCAGATCCTCGTTGTAGCCCTGAGAGTACGTCTGAGGCTCCACATACCCCGCAAAGAGGCACACGCCCTCGCGGTAGATGTTCACCACCGCGTCCATGCACGAAGAGCAGAAAAAGTCCTGCACGAAGTTGCGGGTCAGCAGCCGCACCGTGGCCTGCTGGCACAGCAGGTGGTCAAACGTGTCGTTCACCTCGCTCGTCGTCTCCACGGGGGAGTCGCTGAAGTAAAGGCCACTCTTCCCGTCGCCTATCTCCAGGGCATCGCCGCGGTCGCCGTGCGTCAGGATCAGCACCTCGATGCGGTCGTTCAGCTCGTTGTAGTATTGTCCGTGTATGTACATCCTCTATAGTTTTATGTTCGTTCGCTTGCGGTTGATGCGCGTCTCGTTGGCAATGGCCATCACGATGTCGCGACCTCTCACTCTCGTCTCCATCCGCATCCCGCCCATCGAGCCGCTGTCGCCTATCAGCGACTTCAGTTTGTTCAGTGGCGCAATTACCTCAGGATTGCTCTTGGCTCCTGCATACTCGCCCATCAGCGCGAGGGTCGGGCCATACACGATACCGCCGTTGGCAAATGGCGTGACGGCAACCGAGGCCACAAGTCCCTGCATCGCCGCGATGAAGCCGGCAGCAATGCCGGCACCGACAAATGGAATGTCGGCGTGTGCTGCCATAAACTTCGAGGCAGCCAACTCACGGTATGCCATGGCCTCGGCCTTTACCGCCACAGTCGTACCAACTGATGCTGCAATTTCCGCTGGTGCTGCCGCCGTCTTCGCTGCCGCAGCAGAGGTGGCTGCCACACCACTTGCTGCCGTCACGGTGTTTCCAATGCCTGTTGCTGCAGTAAGGGCTTGTATGATGGAGATGATGCTGTTGATGCCTTCATATACCTGTATGGCACCATCGACCAGTCCCGTGATGGTCTGCCAGGCATTACTGTTCCCTTTCAATGCCTCGGTAATGCCATCCACGCCGCCACCGATGCCTTTCATGCCAGCCCAGGCATCACCAAGTTTTGCATGGCTCTTATTCAGTACTTTCTCGTATCTTGACCAGTCTTGAATAAGTTTGGTGACTTCCTTGCGTTGCTTGTCACCAAGTGGATTCTTGGTATCATCAAGCATCTTCTGCAATGAGCGTATCTTGTCCTTGATGCCCTCTATCCCTATGACCTCCAGTTTCATCTGCAAGGACTTTCCGCTAAGACCGTCAAGGTTACCTACCTCCTCCTGCATCGAGGGCAGTTCGGTCATGCGTACCAATGCGTCACGCTTGGCCTGTAGGGCGTTGATGGTTCGCTGGATATTCTCTATCTCGTCCCCGCTCGCCTTACGTTGTCGTTCCCCATAGTAGCTGAGTGCCTTGTCCAGCTCGTCCATGGTGTTCAGCGCACTGATGTCTGCCGGAACGTTCAAAGCGTCCAATGTTTCCTCCCATTCTCCACGAAGTTCACGAAGAGAGTGGATCTGCTTTTGAATCTCTTTACGTTCGGTTTCTGTAGCCGTTTTCAATTTCCGCTCATAGTACGCTATCTCGCCGTCCAACTGCTCGTAGGTCTTGAGATCTTCTGTCTTAAGAGCGGCATGAGAACTGTCTTCAAACGCCGTTTTAAGGTCGTTCAAACGCCTGATTTCATCATCCACCGCACGCAAGTTGTCCTTTGTGCTACGTTTGCGGAGCTGCTGCTGGTACACGAGCGCTGCATCGATAGATTCAAGGGTGTCAAGGGTCTTCGGGGGCACTACAGGATCTGGTTCCGACTTGGAGGGGAAGGTCTGTTTGGGGGTGCTCGCACGAGGGGTCTTCTTCGGACCGGTAGCTGTACCCTGTTCTTGCTTGTTTACGTTCTCGCGTCTGTTGAGTTCCGTCTGGAGACGGCCTATCTCGCTGTTCAGGCGTTGACGCTCCGCAGCGTCGTTCCCTTTTATACGTTCCAGGTCTTGCCGCTTCTGCTCCAGTTCCTGCCTAATCGTCTCAGTGGAGCTCTCGCGGAGGGTCGACGGGGTAACATGGACCGCATTACGGGAACGGTCAAGGGCATTCTGGGCTTCCACCATGTGCTTGATACACGAGTCATACTGACGCTGAAGTGTGGTGATATCATGGGTCAGCTGCGAAACCTCGCCACCCAACTGGTCATAGTAATCCTTGCCACCCGAAGCGTTCTCCCAGTTGTAATGTGTTTTACCCTTGCCGTCCCAATACTGCTGCCCAAGCTGGAGACGCTCGCTCTCCTTGCCGTCCTTTTCCAGTTGCTTGGCCGCAATTTGGGAGGCAAGCACCTTGGCCTGAGCCTCGTAGCCCATCTGCGCACAATAGACCTTACTCTTGGATATCAGAGTGTCATACCATTCGGCTGCCGTTCGGTGATAGCCGAAACTCTCGCCGTATTTCCTGTTCAGTTCGTCTATTTTCTTGGAGGTGCTTTGATGGTTGTTGATAAGCGATGCCAATGAACTCACCTCCATGTCTATCTCGGCCTTGGCGTTTGACGAGGCATGGCTGAAAGCATCTGTGCTTTCTTTCAGCATATCCACGTCCTGGGCAGCATCCTCAGCCTCGCCACCCAGCGACGAGAACAGGGCCACAAGACCGGTGATGACTACAGATAGCCCCATCGTCAGGGCCGCATACAGGGCCGTGACCGCAACGGTCAGGGCTGCGGTTCCTGCAGCAGCAGTATAGCCACTCGCAGCGAGGATGTTCTGGGCAGTCGTTACCACACGCTCATGGACAGCGAGGGCCGTTGCTTTGAGGGCCGTCAATGCAAGCACCACATTCAAGGCCTTCAATGAGGTTACCAATTTGATAGTACTGGTTACACAGATCATCGTCTGGGCCGTGATCGTGACTATCGGCATCGCTCCTTGCACCAATCCGCCAAGTTGCTCCTTGATGTCACCAAGGGTGTTCTCCAGTTGCTTTTGCTTGCCGGCATCGGTCTTCGCGAGTTCCTCATTCATATTGCCCACATTGGCAGTGATGACCTCGGCAAGCATGGCAGCGCGCTCGCTTTCCGTTCCGTACTGCAATACTTGCTTCTGGGCCGCGTCAAAGGTGATGCCCACACGCTGGAGCACTTCCACCTGGCCCTGCATCGCCTTGCCCATCATGTTGCCTATGCTCACCGCATCCTGGTTGGTGGCATTCAGCCCATTCTGCTGGGCGATCAGGTTGTTCATCGCTGGAATGAGGGTCTCCAGACTTTGTTGCTCTTTCAGGAAGGTGGCTATCTGCTGGGCACCACTCAGTTGCACCTCGTCACCTATCACGCCCATTTCCTGCTGGGCGGAGCAGAAGTCTTTGATGCTTTGTATGGCCGCGTCGGTGCTGCCCATGCGCTGACGCATGATGGTCTCCAACTGGGTTTCAGCCACAAGTTGCACTTGATACGCTGAAGTAAGGTCTGCCATCACGAGCTGCAACTCGCTGATAGAGTTCTGAAGTTCCGAAATTGCTTGTGACGCATTGGCCCATGTCAAAATATCACGCTTCAGTTTCTCGCTCTCATCCTGCACACTGCGGATCACACGACCGAGTTCCTCGGCATCTGCCGTTACTTTCTTGGCGCTGCCGTTATCGTTGATTTTTATTAAAAAACTGACCTCTTTTGCCATTTTCTTGTAATTATTGATTACCTTTGTCGCACATTCAAGATGGAACCGTGATGAGCGTAAACTTAAAACCAATTCTCAGTTATGTCGGGCAGCACCCAGTTGCCACGGCAATCATGCTTGTGCTCTTGGTTTTCGTTGTGATTGATGCCATACGCTTCATCATTTGCATGATGAAGGATATGTTCAAGCGCAAATAGCCTTTATTTCAGATTGGCAGCAGCCTTGGCTTCCCTGTATCTGCGCATCAGATCCTCCTTGCTTATTGCTTCCTCCTTTTTCTCGTTGCCTTCGTCCCAGGGGAAACTCATGATGTCTTTCGCTTCAAGGGTCTTTTTCGAATAGGGCTGCAAAGTGCAGAGACACTGCATTCTCAGTCGCTCCCAGGCACTGCGCTCACGATGCTCGTGCATCTCATGCCACACGTTCCAAGTTGCCATAAACTCGGAAGGGGTGCACCGGCAAAAGTCATCCATACCCATGCCCATGCACCCCAACGCTATTCCGAGCAAACGGTCTATGTCACCGTCGGCTACTTCGTCTTCAGACTTTTTTTTTCAACAGAACAACTCACTTTCTCATTCCAGCTGTTCAGTACAGAGGGAGTGATGCTGTTGCAGAAGGTCTCGAAGTCCAGGGGAAACTCACCGCCTTCTGCCTGGGTGGCACATTTCACGCAGCACCACATGAGCAGCAGAAGATCCTCAAGGTCGTCCTGCTTCATTTGGCTGACGTCCTTGCCGCTCTCCCGCTTGAAGAGCAGGAAGGCGCCCATCACAAATTCACAAGGGTACGATTGCCCTTTTAGTTCGATCCTCATCATACCTTGTCCTCCTGCTTATGATGATGCCGCGTCACTCAGCCCATTTTCCAGCTTCTCGATCTTGCCGCAGTTCTCTAACTGGACGCTGTATTTCGCGTCGTCGCCAGCCTGGCCGTCAAGCTCAAGGCTCGTGATGATATACTTGCCCTTATACCCGCCGGTGGTCTTGCCGGTACGGGTGTCACCCTCACGCAGACCGTAGCTTGCGTCAATGGGCTCACCGGCCAGCTGCATGTCTTTCAGCTGGTCATAGGTCGGGGTGTCCGTGTCACCGTCTGTGAGCACGCAGCCATCGGCAGAGATGCTCTCAGAGAAACTCTTCACGTATTTCTCTTTCCATTTGCCACTCGACGCTTCTTTGGTCACACGCTCACCGGTCTCTGTTGTCGTTGAGACCTTGCAACCTGTTGAAAAACCAAGAGCCTTGCCACCTACACTGAGAATGAGGTCGGTGCCGTCTAAGATGCTTTTTGCCATTTCTTTCTTGTTGTTAATAAGGTTATGATTACGCCGGAAACCAGCCCGGCCACGAATGTCGATAATAGTTCCAACCAGACACGGGGAGCCGTCTTTTCCTCCTGCTCCTCCGTGTGCAAGGTGGTCGTCAGATGGGAGCTTATCGTCGAGAGGCGATCGATCTCCTGCTCATAGTAGGCGCACAGCCGTTCCAGACTGTCGCAGCCGGTCTCCACATACACCATCATGCCGCGAGGAGCCGTGTGCGGCTGCTGGGAAGCGACGCCGTCCTCCGTACGCATCAACGAGACGCTTGCGTGGGCCCTGCCGCTGCGCGCCGTGTAGCTCGCACCGGGTGGAAGCATCAGCAGGCTGTCAAGGGGTATGAGCAGACGAGTGCTGTCCGCATGCACGGATTCCGACACCATCAGCCGGCGCACCACTTGGCTCCTTGCGCTGCTGTCGCTTGCGCTTGACGCGGATGTCGCCGTCGCCATCGTCACCGTCTTCACTGAGCGACAGCTCGCCGCTGACAGGGCAAGAGCCAGCATGAGGACATAGCTGGATAGCCTCAATGGCGCGAGAAAGGCGGTTGAGAGCCCTCCGCGTAAGGTTGTTTTCCGAGACAAGCTTCTCGGTAAGCTTCGTTGAGTCGTCATATTTACGTTGGGTTTCTACAAGCAGGGCAGAGATGTCTTCGTACATGGCCTTGTACGTGTCGTGCACGCTCTTCGCCTGCTTGGCGTCGTTCGCTTTCCGGTTGGCCACCCAGGCGATGGCGGCGCCTATGCCGCCAGAGGGTATCGCCCACTGGAGTATCTGCATAATCGTGTCCATTGCTTGGGTCGCTTTCCTTTGTTGTCCTGAATATTGATTTTTACCGTGATTACTGTCTGATGCCGATTGACAGCAGCCAGGCCGGCACGTCGAAGCTCGGGCAAGCCTTGCCGGCATTCAAATCGTGGTGACCCACGATGCGGATTTGTGGGAAACGCTCGTGGAAGTCGCGCACATACCGTTCCAATGCCGTTCGTTGTGCAGCCGTACGGGTGTCCTTGGCCGTCTTCCCGTCTTTCGACAGGCCGCCCACATACACCACATGTCGGCTCACGCTGTTATAGCCTTTCGCGCCGTTCGTCACCTCCCAGTCGTCAACCCATGCGTCCTCGTTGTTGTTCACCAGGCGCTCCACGCGGCCGTCCAGATGGATCATATCCGTGTAACCCACCTGCTTCCAGCCACGCCCACCCTTGCTCACAGGGTCTGTGTGCCAGTGACGGATCTCATCAGAGCTCACCTCACGGCCCTCGCGCGTCGCCGTGCAGTGGATTACCAGATACTCAAGTCGATGCCTCATAGAGTTCACCGTTAAAGAGTTTACCTTTTTACCATTTTACCGTTTTACCTTTCAAAGAGCCTTTCAGGAGCTCTTTCCGCTCATGATCACCACACCGGCATCCGCTTTCTTGAACATGCAGATGAAGTAGTGGCGGAAGTTGATCTTGT
>CAMAHD010000117.1 GCA_945834405.1 uncultured Prevotella sp.
TCACAGTCGTTCCAAGACCTTTGTCACACCCGTTCCATGACCGTGGAACGACTGTGACAAAGGTCATGTAAGAAGTCCGTGGACGTACTTCCATGCACTCTCTGCCCGTACGTTCTGACTCCCTCATGCCGTACGTGTAGATAACCTTAGAACGTACGTGCAGAGAGTGCCAGCTCGTACGTCCACCGAAAAGGATGAATTGTTTTTGCGGCAATACCTTCGTGTTGCTTTATTTCTTGATAAATTCGATGGTTTTAGGTAGTTTCTGCCATTTTCCTTTATTGGGTATTTTGAGAGTTCCTGCTGCATCCTGTTTCAGGATGAATACAGAATCATTTTTCATCTCGAAAGAAGCGGTAAGGTCTTCGCTTCCATAATCATTAATGAGTGACAGCGTCGCTTGTCTGTTGTTTTTCTGTTCTCCATCCGTAATCAGCCAGTAGAAGTTATTGTTGTTTTTGCCCAGATATCCGGGCAGCTCTCCCAAGAGGTCATGATTAGGCACTATGATGTTTTTGAGTGTGAGGTTTAAATGGAGGAATATGTTAAATTCTTTGTTGACGAAACGTCCGTCGAAAGGTGATGGTGATTGGGCAAATGCAAGATGCGCCGTCATCCATGATGCGAGAAGTATAGATATGGTTCTTTTCATGGTTTGTTATATTAAGTTGATGCAAAGGTAATCAAGATAAGTCATAAAAACGCAATAAAAATTAAAATTATAATGATTTTTATTGGAAGTTTGTAAAAATTTAAGTAACTTTGCGCCTGTTATTTTAATGAATATGGTAAAAGAATTGTTAATTCCCGATTATATATTTGAGTCAAGTTGGGAAGTATGTAATAAGGTAGGTGGCATTTATACAGTGCTTTCAACACGCGCAAAGACATTGCAGGAAGCTATAAGAGACCGAATTATATTTATTGGTCCGGATTTTTGGCAAACTGAAGAATGTCCCTATTTTAAAGAAGATGAGAGCCTTTATTCAGAATGGCGCCATCATGCTGTAGGTGATGAAGGTTTGAAAGTACGTGTTGGCCGTTGGACCATTCCAGGTGAGCCTATTGCCATTTTGATAGATTTCAAACCCTATTTTGAAAAGAAGGACCAGATTTATGGTTGGTTGTGGGAACACTATCAGGTAGATAGTTTGCATGCGTATGGTGATTATGACGAGGCATCGATGTTCTCGTATGCCGCAGCATTAGTTGTCGAGAGTTTCTACAACTACTGTCTGGATGCTTCTAAAAAAGTCATTTACCATGGTAACGAGTGGATGACAGGTTTGGGTTTGTTGTACATCAACAACAAACTGCCTGAGATTGCCACTATCTTTACGACCCATGCAACCAGCATCGGCCGCAGTATTGCAGGCAACATGAAGCCTTTGTATGACTATCTCTTTGCCTATAATGGCGACCAGATGGCCGGGGAGCTGAATATGCAGAGCAAGCACTCTATAGAGAAGCAGTCTGCCCATTATGTAGACTGTTTTACTACCGTCAGTGACATTACGGCCAATGAGTGTAAGGAATTGCTGGACAAGCCCGTTGACGTAGTTCTTCCCAATGGTTTTGACAACAGTTTTGTGCCAGCCAAGTCCGTATTTACAAAGAAGCGTAATCTTGCTCGTAAGCGCTTGTTGCAGGTTGCCAATGCGCTGTTGGGTGAACAGTTGGGTGATGATACGCTGATAGTATCTACCAGTGGCAGATACGAGTTCCGCAATAAGGGAGTGGATGTATATATAGAAGCCATGAACCGTCTGTTGCGCGACAAGGAACTAAAGAAGAATGTGGTTGCCTTTATAGAAGTGCCCGGTTGGGTAGGCGAGCCCCGCAAGGACTTGATGGAACGCTTGGAAAGTGGCAAGACGTACGATACTCCTCTTGAAGTGCCCCAGGTGACTCATTGGTTGCATGAGATGAGTCATGACAATGTATTAGGCATGATGAAATACTACGACATGCACAATCGTCAGGATGACAAGGTAAAGGTCATCTTCCTGCCCTGCTATCTCGACGGTCGTGACGGTATTCTGAATATGACCTATTATGATATAGTGTTAGGTAATGACCTGTGTATCTATCCTTCTTATTACGAGCCATGGGGATATACGCCGCTGGAGGCTATTGCCTTCAAAGTGCCCTGTATCACTACTGATTTGGCAGGTTTCGGCTTGTGGGTGAACAGTGAGATAGGCAAGTATGGCGAGTTGGAGGATGGTGTGAAGGTGATACACCGTACAGACTACAATTATTCAGAGGTTGCAGATGCCATCAAGGATTCGGTAGCCTCATTCTCTCATTTCACAAAGAAGAAGATAGACGAAATCCGTAACCGTGCCGATGAGTTGTCGAAGAAGGCATTGTGGAGCGAGTTTATCAAATATTACTATCAGGCTTATGACATTGCCTTGCGTAAGGCAGAGGAGCGTAAGGCTGCCATTCAGCAGGCAAAGACTGCCAAGCAGGAGAAGGCTGCCAGCAAGGGAAAGACTGGCGAGAAGGGCAGTGCTGTCGATGCCGTGAAGGAGTAGTCGTCTGAATCAGGAAATGAAAGGAGAATAAGATAAGAGAATAGACAAATATTAGATAACATTTTTTATAAACACAATTATGAAGATTAAAGCTGATTACACAAATGCTCCCCAGTGGAAGGAACTCGTAGTCAAGTCGACACTTCCCGAAGAGCTGAAATGTCTCGACGAGATTGCCCATAACCTCTGGTGGGTATGGAATTTCGAAGCACGTGACCTGTTTAGGGATTTGGATCCCGAACTTTACCGCGCGGTGAAGCATAATCCCGTATTGCTGCTGGAGCGTTTGAGCTATGAGCGCAAAGAAGAGATTGTTAAGGATAAGGAGTTGATGAAGCGCATCAAGGGCGTTTATCAGTCGTTCCGCGCATACATGGACGTGAAGCCCGACAGCAGCCGTCCTTCTGTAGCTTATTTCTGTATGGAGTATGGTATTCACTCTGCTCTGAAGATATATTCAGGAGGTCTGGGTATGTTGGCAGGTGACTACGTCAAGGAGGCATCAGACAGCAATGTCGACATGTGTGCTGTTGGTTTCCTTTATCGTTTCGGTTACTTCACACAGACTCTGAGCATGAATGGCGAGCAGATAGCCAAGTATGAGGCTCAGAACTTCAACTCTATTCCCGTAGAGCGTCTCTATGACAAGGATGGAAATCCCGTTGTTGTGGATGTACCTTATACCAACTATCAGGTTCATGCCTCTGTCTGGGTAGCCAATGTAGGACGTGTGAAGCTGTATCTGCTTGATACAGACAACGACATGAACTCAGAGTTCGATAAGCCTATCACTCACTCTCTTTATGGTGGTGACTGGGAGAACCGTCTGAAGCAGGAGATACTGTTGGGTATCGGTGGTATGCTGTTGCTGAAGAAGCTGGGTATCAAGAAAGACATCTATCACTGCAACGAGGGACATGCCGCACTCTGCAACCTGCAGCGTCTTTGTGATTATATCGAAGAAGGTCTGAGCTTCAATCAGGCAATGGAGCTTGTTCGTGCTTCTTCTCTTTATACGGTACATACTCCTGTGCCTGCCGGTCATGACTACTTCGACGAGGGTCTGTTTGGCAAGTATATGGGTGGTTATCCTGCCAAGTTGGGTATCTCTTGGGATGAGTTCATCGGCATGGGCCGTATCAATCCTGAGGATCACTCCGAGAAGTTCTGTATGTCAACCTTCGCTTGCAATACCTGTCAGGAGGTTAACGGTGTAAGTAAGCTCCATGGATGGGTCAGCCAGAAGATGTTTGCTCCCATCTGGAACGGCTATTATCCCGAGGAGAACCACGTGGGTTATGTAACCAATGGTGTACACTTCCCCACATGGGCAGCCACAGAGTGGAAGCAGCTCTACGGAAAGCACTTTGACAAGAACTTCATGAGCGACCAGAGCAACCAGAGTATCTGGGAAGCTATCTACAATGTTGACGATGAGGAAATCTGGAAGACCCGCAAGGGCTTGAAGGAGAAGCTGGTGATGTATATCCGTGACCAGTTCCGTGAGACATGGCTGAAGAACCAGGGTGACCCCTCACGTGTGGTATCTCTGCTGGAGAGCATCGACAGCAATGCACTGATTATCGGTTTCTGCCGTCGCTTTGCTACCTATAAGCGTGCTCACCTGCTGTTTACCGACCTGGAGCGTCTGTCCAAGATTGTCAACAATCCCGAGCGTCCTGTCAAGTTCCTCTTTGCCGGTAAGGCTCACCCCGCTGATGGTGCAGGTCAGGGTCTGATTCAGAAGATTTATGAAATCAGCCAGCGTCCAGAGTTCCTTGGCAAGATTATCTTCCTGGAGGACTATGACTTCATGCTTGCCCGTCGTCTGGTATCAGGTGTAGACATCTGGATGAATACTCCTACCCGTCCTCTCGAGGCTTCCGGTACCTCTGGTGAGAAGGCCGAGATGAACGGTGTTGTCAATCTCTCTGTGCTTGACGGATGGTGGCTGGAAGGCTATCGTGAGGGTGCCGGATGGGCTCTTACGGAGAAGCGTACCTATCAGAACCAGGGTTATCAGGATCAGCTGGATGCTGCAACCATCTACAGCTTGCTGGAGAACGAGATTATTCCTCTGTTCTACAACAAGAACAAGAAGGGCTACAGCGAAGGCTGGGTGAAGGTAATCAAGAACTCTATTGCCCAGATTGCTCCTCACTATACGATGAAGCGTCAGCTGGATGACTACTATGATAAGTTCTACTGCAAGGAAGCAGCACGCTTCAAGAAACTTTCTGCCGACAACAACAAGCTGGCTAAGGACATTGCCCAGTGGAAGGAAGCTGTTGCCGAGCGTTGGGATGCCATCAGTGTAGTAGATTCTTCATGGGATATCCCCTCTACCGGTGCCATGACAGGCGTAGAGTATACCGCCAGAATTGTGGTGAACGAGCAGGGTCTTGATGATGCTGTCGGACTGGAGATTGTCAGCGTTCACACCGATGATAACGGCGAGGAGCGTATCTTCAGCGTTCGTCCTTTGGAGGTTGTTGGCCGTGAGGGCAATAACTATACCTTCGAGGGTAAGATTGAGTTGAGCAACGCCGGTAACTTTAAGACAGCCGTACGTATGTATCCTAAGAACGTTAACCTGCCTCACCGTCAGGACTTCTGCTACGTGAAGTGGTTTGAATTGCCAAATATGAAATAATATCAATATTTGTCTATATCAAGAAAAAAGTCTGGGAGCATTTTGCTTCCAGACTTTTTTACTTATGGTGGGTTCAATTATTGAACCCACCATATTTGTTCGGCGTGTTCTATTCTATGGCAAACTTACAGATGCAGCTGTTGCCTTGGCTGTCTGTTGCTTTGGCGATATAAACACCGGCGGCAAGGGACGAGGTGCTGACGTATGCCTTTCCGTCGGATGCAACAACGGTGGCAGTCATGACGGTCTGTCCCGACAGACGGCAGAGGGCCACGCGGATAGACCCTTCACCCTTGATTTCCAAGCGTCCATACTGTGGGCGCATGGAGATATGAGCATTTTCACGAGTGACATGTCCAATGCCCATGGGATTGCTGTTCTCATAAGCCGTATGATAGCTTGACATTCGATTGGCAGTACCGACAGTAGGTCTGTTCATGACGTAAGTATTGTCAGCCCCGTCAGGGAAACGGCCTGTGGAGGTGAAACCGTCATGTGCGGGATAGCTGAATGTATCGGTCCAGCTCTTGTCGGCAGCTGACAGCAGGATATATCCGCCGTCACCGTCAATCTTGAATGAGGCGTGCAGCTGTGATACAGGTTGCTGTTTATCACACCATATCAGCAGGTGTCCGTTGGCAGGAATGATGGTGGAGGCTCCCGACTGATTGCCTGTAATCATGTATTTGTATGGTTTGTCGGCATCGTCAGAAAGGAACATACCTTCAATGTCTATATCCTGAGCGGTGGTATTATAGAGTTCTACCCAGTCGCTTTTCTTGAAATAGTCGTTCACAAAGATGTCGTTGGATGCGCTTACCTCATTGATGCGTATGGGGGTAATGCCCTTGTTCTCCCTGTCCTCTGGAGACATTGCTTCAAACTCTGCTATCAGATCGAGGTCAGTGGCAGTAAGAGAGAAGGACTCCTTGGTAGAGTAATAGCTGCCATTATTTCTGTTTTTCCATCCCTTGAAGGAATATCCCACAGGAGTAGTGACACTGATGGTGGAGGGCGTGAAGAGATAACCGTCGAACGAGTTGGTAGGTATATATGTATCGTTCACAGACAGGCGGGCACCAGCCACATTGCAGGCTAATCTGACCTGAGGCATGGAGGCATTGGATAGTTGCATCGGCTGGTAGTTGCGGATACTTTTCATCATCTGGCTTGCCCTTCCGTTCAAGCTCCACTTCATGTTGTCTGTTGCCGAATTGATAGAGATGCCCTCCAGCTGCATCATCGGGTTCACCCTTTTAAACAGAGAGTCGATGACCGCCGTTGCCCTGTTTGTCTCGAACACACTACCTCCCATGATGCAGAAGACATCTCTGAACTGTTTGCGGAACTCAGCGTTCAGCAGCAGATTGTCAAAGATGGTCACCATCTTGATTTCATCTGTCAGACGGGTACCTGTATCGTAAATCTCGTCGAAAGTATATGTTTTCTTTCCGTCAAAAGCCTGGAAGCTATTTGTGAGATTAAAGGCAAAGTCGAGGTCGAAGGAAACAAAGCGGAACTTTCCGTTGTCTCTGTGTCTGAAACCTTTGATGTTGTTTTGGGGCCAGTCCGTAGAACCCAGATAGAACTCCATTGCCATGTAATTGATATACTCGTCGATATCGAGCATTTCCTTGATTTCCTCATATACCGCGCTGCTGGCAGCCTTGCTGCTCAGCTCGTAGAGGCGCAGGAAGGCTTCGTCCGTACCGCACTTCTGAACATAGCCTGAGTCGGGACTCATTTCAAACTGGTCTATTTCGTCATCATCCCATCCGTAGTTGGCATAGACATAATGCTTGTTGTTGGGTTCTCTCATATTGAGAACACCCATATATTGACCATTGATGAATTCGTGAACAGGCTGGTACGACTGCAGGTCGATGTCTATGCCTGAGGTCTGGATAATCGTCTCGATGGCAGCATCCTTGATACGGTTTCTGTTGTCGTTACCACCGTTTCTTATTTGCAGTGTTCTGTTGCGTATGAAGGGTTTGGCACTGAAGAAAGGATAGTTCAGGTTCTTGTTTCCGCCCAGATTCTTTTTGCCCTTCAGCTTGAATGAGTGTGGGGTAAATGCCCGGCTCCATCCTCCAGCCATTTCGAGATACACATCCTGGTTGAGAGCCATCGTTCCGTCATCAGTCAGATAGCTCATGTTTACGGGTCGCTCCCAGTCCATATTCCAGTTGCAGGGAGTTCTCTGTCCGTTGCCTGTTCGCCCGTTGACACCTTGTACGCAAACACCGATAGAGTCATCATACAGGAAACGAGGGTCAGAAACCACAGATATCACAGGCAGCTGGTAGTCTTTGTCTTTGTAAATATACGAACGGGTGACAACCTCACTGGGCAACCATCCGTCCTTATACAACCGGAAGCGGTAGATGCTGGTACTGCTGACTTGGAAGACACCCCTCTTGTCTGTCATGCCGTTGGTCATGGTAGGAAGTGTTCCGTCAGTAGTCACTCTCAGTGTGGCACCTTCAGGAATCGTGACAGTAACAACCATCGGTTCGGTAAAGAGGCACGAAGCCTTGTCTACCTCCGGTTTTCCCAGCTGACTCTCAGCAAACGAAGCCGTATGGTTGGCAGCGAGCGGAGTAGGCTCGGCTGTATATCCCCAGGTTTCTCCGCCGTCGGTGGTACGTGCATACGCAACTCGTTCCATCGCTTCTGGGTAGGTTTGTTTGGCAATCAGGTTTCCTTGCGCATCACTGATACAGATGACACCCCCGTCTCTGTCCAGTCCAAAAGGCGCATTGGCAGGACAAAGGGCATTGCTGTCAAACCACAGCAGCTGATAACCATGCGCCGGTATCACGCCATTGGCACTGCTCATCCTCCATTGTTGCAGGTTGTTGACATCGTCGCTCAGGTATAAGTCCTTCAGTGTGACCGTCTCGTCTGACGGGTTATACAGTTCCACCCATCCGTCGAAGTTGAAGGCGGGAGAAATCCTCATGTCGATATTCGATGACATGATTTCGTTGATAATCAGGTTGTCTGCCGTTGCGGGATGGTCTGCAATGGTCAGTGTCACCTTGGCCTCTACACCCGAATTGTCGGTGGCTTTGGCAGTAATCACCACTTTTCCTGCCTTCAGTGTTGTCACTTTTCCCTTGTCATCAACGGAGGCAACACTTTGGTTACTGCTGCTCCATGCCAGTTTCTTGAAAGTTGCATTTTCAGGACTTACTGTTGGTTTGAGCGAGATGGTTTCTCCTGTTGCCAGATTCATCTCGTTTTGATCAAAACGGATGTCCTGCACACGTATCACCTCTCCCCATACCTCCAGTCTGAAGTTGTCGAAAATGCACCAGTTGCTTTGGAAGTAGTGTTCGTTCCTGATGCCGATAGTAGCATCGCCACCCTCTGTACTGAACTCCATGTAGTTCCAGTATTCTCCTTTGTCGAAAGCTTTTCTGGCACTTTCCATGCTGTTGGAGTAGAAGTGTGTCCAGTCATCCGTCCATGTGCCTCCAACATCGTTGGTAAAGTAGAAAGAATAGACGCTTTGCAGTTTCTGGCTCTTTTCGTCAGCATAAAGATATGCCGTTATGTTTTCTTTCCCCTGCTGGTACTCGCGCAGTCCCGGATTGTTGTCTTTACATCTGTAGTATGACTGTACGGATAAGCGGTACTTTCCTTTGGGCAGCGCTTTCAGTTGCTGGTGGATATCAAAGGTGTTATTCCAGAACTCCATACATTCCACCCTTGTATTGGTGGTTCCTCCCTGGAAACTGAAGTTCCATCCCCGATTGGAGTTGTTGTCGAAATTGGGGTTTGTCAGGTAAGACTCTGTAATGTCAATCCACTCATTGTCAGCTGGTGAAGCGATGGGTGTCATGCTCAGAAAGAGAGTTGCAAATAATAGGCGTTTTTTACGTATCATAAAA
>CAMAHD010000118.1 GCA_945834405.1 uncultured Prevotella sp.
TCTTTGGTTCATTTCGCGCCATTGCCTCCATTGCTCTTCTTGCAGTTTGGCTTGCTGGGCAGCCAGTTGCTTGTTCTCTTCGAAATGCTCCATTGCCTCCTGTACCCCATGACGCCAGTCGGCATGGGCATCGCCTATCACCTGTCCCTTTCCGTCGATGGTCCCATCGCCAGTCTTCACCATCAGCTCCGCCTTGCCGTCGCCATCCAGGTCGTAAACGATAAAGGGGATATAATGGGCACCGCTTCTTACGTTAGGTCCCATGTCGATACGCCACAGACGGGTTCCATCCAGACGGTAGCAATCAAAAAGGGTATTGCCGGTAAAACCGTCATGGGCATTGTCGTGGGCATTGGAAGGATCCCATTTCAGGATGATTTCATACTGACCGTCACCGTCCACATCGCCTACACTCGCGTCGTTGGCACTATAGCTGTAGGTAGCTCCGTCGGGAGTGATGCCGTTGGCAGGCTTGTCGATGGCTATGGGCAGATAACCGGCTGGTGCGTCAGCCTTCAGCGTGAAGGACCCGTTGCGGCTGCCACCCTTCACCTCGTAGACGGCATCGGTCGAGAGCGGCTCCTCGTCGAGAAAGCAGGTGCCACCCTCATGCAGCGGTTGGGGAGTGAGCAACAGACCGTTTCTATACAGCTGGAAGGAGGGCTGCGAGCCGTCTTCCATCAGCAGTCGCCAACTGACCAGCACCTTGCCGTCGGGAGTCCTGACGGCCACAACGCCGCGATTCAGCTGTTCGCGCTGAAGAGAAGAATAGTCATAGCGTGGTTGGGCTGTCATGGGCAAGGAGCTAAGCAGCATACTTGCCAAAGCCATCATGGGAATCATATTTCTGAACATCGTTCTGAAGAATGTGTTAAAGGTTGATAGTTTGTTTGGGTGGGTTCTGTAAATGACCCCTCGTAGTTTTTACTGTTAAGACGTTTTTAGTAGGCAGAAGTTTAATATTTGTATGCTTTTTTTTTCAATAGGATAAAAATACGGGTCAAAACTTTTATATTCCAACGGATTTTGTTATTTTTGCAGAGTTAATTATTCACTGGCGAAACAAAAAACGTAAGCAAACAGAATGAAAGAATTTGTCATTTCCGAAGCGAAGACAGAAACGGCGGTACTCGTGGGACTGGTGACGAAAGAACAGGACGAAGCCAAGACCAAGGAATATCTGGACGAACTGGAGTTTCTTGCAGATACGGCAGGCGCTGTCACCGTGAAACGCTTTACGCAGAAAGTGACGGGTCCCAACAGCGTGACCTACGTGGGTACTGGCAAACTGGCGGAAATCAAACAGTATATCAAGGACGAAGAGGAGGCAGAACGCGAGGTGGGTATGGTTATCTTTGACGATGAACTGACAGCCAAGCAGATACGCAATATCGAGAAAGAGCTGGGCGTGAAGATTCTCGACCGTACCAGTCTGATTCTCGACATCTTTGCCATGCGTGCCCAGACGGCGGAAGCCAAGGCACAGGTAGAATTGGCTCAACACCGATACATGTTGCCCCGACTGCAACGACTGTGGACCCACCTGGAACGACAGGGCGGCGGCTCCGGAAGCGGCGGCGGCAAGGGCAGCGTGGGACTGAGAGGTCCCGGTGAGACTCAGTTGGAGCTCGACCGGCGTATCATCCTGCAACGCATCACGCTGCTGAAACAACGACTGGCTGAAATAGACAAGCAGAAAACCACCCAACGCAAAAACCGCGGACGACTGATAAGGGTGGCATTGGTGGGATATACCAATGTAGGAAAGAGTACGCTGATGAACCTGCTGTCGAAAAGCGAGGTCTTTGCAGAAAACAAACTCTTTGCTACACTCGATACGACCGTCAGGAAGATGGTGATAGACAACCTGCCCTTCCTGCTGGCAGATACCGTAGGGTTCATCCGCAAGCTGCCTACAGACCTGGTCGATTCGTTCAAGTCGACCCTCGACGAGGTGAGAGAGGCTGACCTGCTGGTGCATGTCGTGGACATATCCCATCCCGATTTTGAAGAGCAGATAAGAGTAGTAGAGAAAACACTGCAGGAGTTGGGATGCGCCGACAAACCCTATATGATTGTCTTCAACAAGATGGATGCCTATACTTGGGTGGAGAAGGACGAAGACGACCTGACACCACCTACCAAAGAGAATATTACGCTGGCTGACTTACGCAAGACATGGATGGCAAAACTGAACGATGAATGTATCTTCGTTTCTGCCAGGGAGAAAACCAACATCGACGAATTGCGCGAAAAACTCTATGCCAAGGTGAGGGAACTGCATGTGCAGAAATATCCGTACAACGACTTCCTCTATGAAAACTTCGAATAGGGGAGAGCCGAAAAACAACTAAAGTTATGATGCGTTTATTGACAGACGAAGAAATAGCCGTGCTGGAGAACAACGGCTGTTCGGCAGACAATTGGGAGAACATCACCGTGGCAGACGAGTTTACTCCTTATTTTATTAAGGATGTGGCTTTCCACGGCGAGGTCAGTCTCGGCGTTTTCGAGAAAACAATGGAGGTGGCAGAAGGATTGTCGCTCCATACAGGCATACGCCATGCCACTCTCTGCGATGTGGCAGTGGGCGACAACTGTCTCATAGAAAATATCAGCGGCTATATCTGTCGCTACCATATCGGTGACGAAACGTATATCTCCGGCGTAGGACAAATGGCCAGCATCGCCGGTGCCAATTACGGGAAAGGTAATGTGCTGAGTGTGCTCAACGAAGCAGGCGACGGCAATATCGTGATGTATGATGGGCTGACCTCGCAGATGGCTGCCCTCATGGTCCGGGTAGCCAAAGAAGGGCAGGCATGGCAGGCTCTCAGAAAGATGGCTCTTGAGCAGGCTTCACAGCATATCCCCTCGCAAGGCATCATTGGCAGCAGAGCCAAGATAGTGAATACCACCGAGGTGGTGAATACCTTGGTGGGTGACGGATGCGAGGTGAGCGGAGCCGCCCGGCTGGTGGATTGTACACTCGCCGGCTCTCTGGAGGCTGGCTGTTTTGTGGGACACGACGTCATTCTGGAGAATGTCATCGTCTCTGCCGGCTCGTCGGTAGTGGACGGGGCGAAGATCTACAACTGCTTTGTGGGAGAGGCGTGCCATCTCGGCAAAGGCTATTCTGCGGAAAACTGCGTGTTCTTTGCCAACTCCTATCTGGATAACGGCGAGGCATGTGCCGCCTTCTGCGGACCTTTCACCGTGAGTCATCACAAGGCCTCGCTGCTCATCGGAGGCGAATATTCGTTCTATAACGCCGGTTCTGCTACCAACTTCAGTAACCATGCCTACAAGCTGGGACCTATCCATTACGGAGTGCTGGAACGTGGCAGCAAGACAGCCAGCGGTGCCCATCTGTTGATGCCTGCCAATATAGGCGCTTTCTCCGTTTGTCTCGGAAAGATACAGCAACATCCAGACACTCGACAGCTTCCCTTCTCCTATATCATCGGCGAGGCTCATACTACCAGTATCGTGCCGGGCAGAAACCTCATGACCGTAGGTACCTACCGCGATGTGGCAAAATGGCCCAAGAGAGACAAACGACCCGTAAGAGACCGTTATGCGGTAGGCGGATTCGAGGGCGACTACCAGAGTATCATCAACTTCGACTGGCTCAATCCCCTCACTGCCAGAGAGATTGTCAATGGTCTGCAACTGCTGAACAAGCTGGTGGAGGAACAGGGCGACAATCAGACGGAATATACGTTTGGCGACTGCATCATCCGACGCTCCTCACTGCTCAAGGGCATACAGTATTATCGCCTCGCATTGCAGCTCTATGTAGGACAGGCGGCACGCAACCACTATGGCGAACTGCCCGAAAGTACCATAGGTACAGGCGAATGGGCTGATCTGGCTGGTATGCTGCTGCCCGAATCGGAGATTGATTCGCTGTGCAGCGACATCTCCGATGGACTGCTGACGGAGATAGCGGAGGTGGAGGAACGATTCGCCTCGATTCACCAGCAGTATGAACAGTATAAGTGGAACGGAACCTATCGGCTGATTCTCGACTATCTCGGTGTTGACTTGCTGACAGAGGAAGACCTGCAGCGTATCAGCAACGACTATGACATGGCAAGAAGACAATGGCTGAATGCCGTCAAGCTGGATGCAGAAAGGGAGTTTGCCCTGGGTGACGTAGAGGAGTCGGAACTGGCTGCCTTCCTCGCAAAAATAGAGTCGGAAATAAACCGGAACTCATAGAATAAGGGGAGATAGGAGGAGAGAAATGAGAGCATGTCAAAGTAGTAAAAAGAGATAAAGGACGTATGAAAAAAGGATTCAGAAAAATAGCGCTGCTGGCACTCCTGCTGACGGGTGCCACAGGTATGCAAGCCAAGGACTATAGTTACGAACAGGTGAAAGGCGACCTGACGCAAACACGTATCTACACGCTGGAAAACGGATTGAAGATATATCTCTCCGTCAACAAAGAGAAACCGCGCATCCAGACCTATATCGCCGTCAAGACGGGTAGCAGAAACGACCCTGCCGAGACGACAGGACTGGCTCATTATCTGGAGCATCTGATGTTCAAAGGTTCTACCCATTTCGGCACCACCGACTATCAGGCAGAAAAGGTGTTTCTCGACCAGATAAGAGACAAATACGAGCAATACAGAACCCTTACCGACGAGCAGCAGCGAAGGGACAGCTATCGGCAGATTGACAGCCTTTCACAGCTGGCATCGGCTTATTTCGTGCCTAACGAGTACGACAAGATGATGGCACACATAGGAGCACAGGGCACCAATGCCTTCACCAGCTTCGACCAGACCTGCTACGTGGAGGATATTCCGTCGAACGAGGTGGAAAACTGGTTGCGGGTGGAGAGCGACCGTTTCATGAATATGGTCATCCGAGGTTTCCATACAGAACTGGAGGCTGTTTATGAGGAATATAACATGTATTCAGCCCAGGATGATGACAAGTTCTTCAATGCCTTCTTTGCCAAGCTCTTTCCCGGACATCCATACGGAACACAGACAACCATCGGACGGCCCGAACACCTGAAGAATCCCTCTATCGTCAATATCGAAAACTACTTCAAGAGATATTATGTGCCCAACAACGTGGCTATCTGTATGGCTGGCGACTTGAATCCCGATGAGACGGTGGCACTCATTGACCGCTATTTCGGACAATGGAAACCCAACAGCCAACTGAGCCGCCCCGAATATCCCCAAGTGACATATACGCAACAGGCTGATACGACCGTATGGGGACAGGAGGCGGAAAGACTCTACATGGCATGGTCCGGGATGGAGGGTGCCGCATCGTTGCAGGCAGACACCTTGGAGGTGCTCAGCCACATGTTGACCAACGGCAAGGCTGGCGTATTGGAGCTGAATCTTGAGCAGCCGATGAAAATCAGGTCTGCCTCTGCCTTCGCTTTGAACCTGACCGACGGTGGGGGATTGGCCATCATGGCTTATCCCAAAGAGAACCAAAGTCTGGAGGAACTCAAACAGTTGCTTCTGGAAGAAATGGACAAGTTCAGAATGGGTGACTTTGACGATGAGCTGCTGCCATCGGTCATCAACAACATGAAACGCGACCATTTCCAGAAACTGCTCAGCAATCAATATCGTGCTTCGCTGATGGCAGATGCCTTCATTGCAGAAAAACCATGGAAAGACGAGGCAGGGAAGATGGAACGCATGGCAGGCATGACCAAACAGCAGATAGTGGACTTTGCCAACAGACATCTCTCGAAGCAACCTTTCTGCGTATTCAAGAAGCAGGGCGAGGACACTACCGACGTGAAGATTGCCAAACCTGCCATCACTCCCATTCAAGCCAACCGTGACCTCGCAAGCAGCTGGATGAAGCAGTGGATGGAAAACAAGGTGGAACCCATCAAGCCTCGTTTTCTTGACTTCAAGAAAGACCTGACGCTCGGAACCATCAAAAAACTGCCCTTAGTATACAAACAGAATACCGAAGACGAACTCTTCAACCTGACCTTCTGCTATCCGCTCGGTACGGAAAACATGAAGGGATTGGACCTCGTGCCCCAATACCTTTATTATATAGGAACAGACAAGAAGTCGGCAGCCGATATTAAAAAAGCATTCTACAGGTTGGCGTGCGACTATCAGGTGAACGTGACCGACAACTGGACAAGGGTGAGTCTCTCAGGATTGAACGAAAACCTGCCTGAAGCATTGAAACTGCTTGAAGAACTGATGCGCAGAGCTACGGGCGACAAGGAATCGTACGGCAAGTTTGTGGAGATGACAGCCAAGGCTCGCGAGGATGACAAGACCGACCAGGGGTATAACTTCCAGTGTCTGCGCAACTATGGTATTTACGGAGCATATAACAACCAGACAAACACCTGGACAAACGAAGAACTCAGAGAGGCGAACGAGCAGGCTTTGCCCGATATGTTAAGACAGTTGGGACAGATGGAGCATCAGGTGGTCTACTTCGGTCCTTATACACAGGCACAGCTGACCAAACTCATTGCCAAGGAACATCCGATGCCCAAGAAGTGGACTCCCGTACCGCAGGCACGCCCCTACACCATGCAGGTGACGACGGACAATGAGGTATTGATAGCTCCCTATGATGCCAAGAATATCTACATGCTACAGTTCCATTGTGAAGACCGGCAGTGGAATCCCGATGAGGCTCCTCTGAAGGCAGTCTTCAACGAGTATTACGGAGGTACCATGAACTCGGTGGTCTTCCAGGAGATGAGAGAGGCAAGGGCATTGGCTTACAGTGCATCCGCACGCTATGTCGAACCCACTCGCAAAGGCAGGCCGGAAATGTTCCAGACCTTTATCATCAGCCAGAACGACAAGATGAACGATTGTATCACTACCTTCAACAGCATCATCGACACCATTCCACAGTCGCAGGCAGCCTTCGACCTTGCGAAAGAGGGACTCAAGAAACAGTTGGAGAGTATGCGTATTACCCGTCATGGAGTGCTCTATGCTTATCTGAACGCACTCAACAGGGGCATTGACTACGACCTCAATGAGCGCATCTATCAGGCACTGCCTTCGGTGACCCTCCAGCAGATTGTGGACTTCGAGAAGAAGAACATGGCGCGGAAACCTCTGCGATACATCATCCTCGGTAATGAAAAGGAACTCGACATGGAGGTATTACGCAAGATAGGTCATATCAGAAGGGTAGAGGGTCAGGAACTCTTCGGTTTCTAACCGTAGACTGACAATCGAGATGACAACGACAGTCCGACGGACGAGATAATCAGAAATCAACTTATTACACTAATTCCATACAAAAAACATTCCAATTATGGCAACAAAACCAGAATTTAAGTACGCTCCCATGTTTCAGCTGGGAAAGGACAACACTGAGTACTATCTGCTTTCAAAGGAAGGCGTAAGTGTCAGCGAGTTTGAGGGCAAACCTATCCTCAAGGTGGCTCCCCAGGCACTGACCATGCTTGCCAACCAGGCATTCAGAGATGTCAATTTCCTGCTCCGCAGAGAGCATAACGCACAGGTGGCTTCCATCCTTAACGACCCCGAAGCCAGTGACAATGACAAGTATGTAGCTCTTACCTTCCTGCGCAATGCCGAGGTGGCTTGTAAGGGCAAGCTGCCTTTCTGCCAGGACACAGGTACAGCCATCATTCACGGTGAGAAAGGACAGCAGGTGTGGACTGGCTTCTGCGATGAAGAAGCACTCTCCAAAGGTGTCTATGATACCTATACCGAGGAGAACCTGCGCTATTCTCAGAATGCACCTCTGAACATGTACGATGAGGTGAACACCCGCTGCAACCTGCCCGCACAGATAGACATCGAGGCTACCGAGGGAGACGAGTATAAGTTCCTCTGCGTTGTCAAGGGTGGCGGTTCTGCCAATAAGACCTATTTCTATCAGGAGACAAAGGCACGCATACAGAATCCCGGTACGCTCGTGCCCTTCCTCGTGGCCAAGATGAAAACATTGGGAACGGCTGCCTGTCCTCCCTATCATATCGCTTTCGTCATCGGTGGTACGTCAGCAGAAAAGAACCTGCTCACCGTGAAGCTCGCTTCTACTCACTATTATGACAACCTGCCTACGACAGGCGATGAAACAGGCCGCGCCTTCCGTGATGTAGAGCTGGAGCAGCAGTTGCTCGAAGAGGCTCATAAGATTGGACTGGGAGCGCAGTTTGGCGGCAAGTATTTTGCCCATGACATCCGCGTGGTACGTTTGCCTCGTCACGGTGCCTCTTGCCCCATCGGTCTGGGTGTCAGCTGTTCTGCTGACCGTAATATCAAGGCAAAAATCAACAAGGACGGTATATGGATTGAGAAGCTGGACGACAACCCCACAGAGCTGATTCCCGAAAGCATGCGTCAGGCAGGAGAGGGTGATGCCGTGAAGGTAGACCTCAACCAGCCGATGGCAGACATCTGCAAGCTGCTCACACAGTATCCTGTTTCCACACGTCTGAGTCTGAACGGTACCATCATCGTGGCTCGCGACATCGCTCATGCCAAACTGAAGGCACGTCTGGATGCCGGTGAAGATCTGCCAGAATACTTCAAGAACCATCCAGTACTTTATGCAGGTCCTGCCAAGACACCCGAGGGTATGCCTTGCGGTTCGATGGGTCCCACCACAGCCAACCGTATGGATCCTTATGTAGACGAGTTCCAGGACCATGGAGGCTCGATGATCATGATAGCCAAGGGCAACCGCACCCAGGTAGTTACCGATGCTTGTCAGAAACACGGCGGATTCTATCTCGGCAGTATCGGTGGTCCCGCAGCAGTGCTTTCTATGAACAGCATCAAGAGTATCGAGTGTGTTGAATATCCGGAATTAGGTATGGAAGCTATCTGGAAGATTCAGGTGGAGAACTTCCCCGCATTCATCCTCGTAGATGATAAAGGCAACGACTTCTTCAAGAAGTTTGGAATCTAAGAAAGAATGGGGGAGTGAATAACTCCCCCTTCATCACTTCCTTTCATTACTTCCCATCATAAATTCCTTT
>CAMAHD010000119.1 GCA_945834405.1 uncultured Prevotella sp.
CACCGTGTCATCATCCACGGCATCCTCCACCTCTGCGGCATCAACGACAAAGGTCCCGGAGAGCGTGAGCTTATGGAAGCGGCTGAGAATCAGGCTCTGGCTCTGCTTTCAGCACCTGCAGGGCCTTGCTGACGATGGCACTGCGCTCATTGAAGATGGAGTAGTATTCGCTCATGTCCCAGAGGTCGCGCGCCACCAGGGCCTTCATCTGCGCCTTGAGATAAGGCAAGGTGCGTTGCAGCTCGTCGTCATCCTGGGGCTTGATGTCCTTCTTCTCGCCCTCCTTGATGATGTTGTCTGTCACTGACTGCGGTATCTCGAACGTCTCCTTGAACTTCTCGAACGTAGGATATGCCGCTTTCAGTTTCTTGCGGTATTTGTCCACATATCTCAGGTTGGCATTCAGGATGATGCTCTTGGCAGCCAGCTGGCGGTGATATTTGGTGTAGAGCGTCGTGTCGAGAGGCACGAAGAAGTCGGGCATGATACCGCCTCCGCCGTAAACCAGACGTTTCTGTTTCAGGGTATAGAACTTCAGCGAGTCGGCAAAATGGATGCTGTCTATACTGGTCAGTTCGCCATGTTTCAGTCTGTTGTATACATCCATGGCATAATCCTTTTTGTCGCCCTTGGTATATGGTTTCTGTATGCACCTTCCCGAAGGGGTGTAGTAATGGGCCACGGTCAGTCGGATCATCGAGCCGTCGGGCAGGTCGATAGGTCTTTGCACGAGACCCTTGCCGAAGGTTCTTCTTCCCACTACGAAGCCACGGTCATTGTCCTGTATGGCACCCGTCACGATTTCGGCAGCCGATGCGGAATACTCGTCCACCAGTACCACCACCTCTCCGTCCATGAACCGGCCGTTGCCTTTGGCCTCATAGCGCTGGCTTCCCGTCACGCGTCCTTCGGTATAGACGATGAGGTCGCCCTTGCTGAGAAATTCGTTCGCCACGTTGACTGCCGCCTGCATATATCCGCCACCGTTCTCCTGCAGGTCGAGGACCAGTTTCTTCATGCCCATCCCCTGCAGCTTCTCCATGGCCTCCACGAACTCGGTATGGGTGGTGGCACCGAAGCTGCCGATACGGATATATCCCACCTCCGGTCTGATCATATAGGCAGCATCGACACTCTTCACGGGTATCTTGTCACGGGTGACGGTAAAGCTGAGCACATCCTTGATGTCCATTCTCACGATGCCAAGCTTCACCTTTGTTCCCTTCGGTCCTCTCAGTCGCCTCATGATTTCCTCCTTCGTCATCTTCACACCCGCGATGGCGGTATCGTTGACGGAGATGATGCGGTCACCGGCGATGATGCCCACTTTTTCCGACGGTCCATTGGTGACGGGTTGTATCACCATGAGTGTATCTTCCACCATGTTAAACTGCACGCCTATGCCCTCGAAAGAGCCTTCCAAGGGCTCGTTCATGGCCTTCACCTCTTTGGGTGTCGAGTAAGACGAGTGGGGGTCCAGCTTTTCGAGCATACCCCTGATGGCATCCTCCACCAGCTTTTCCTCGTCCACCTTCTCCACGTACAGGTTGTTCACGTAAATCTCCGCCATCTGCAGTTTCTGCAAGAGCGATTCATTCACCATGCTTCTCTGCGCGCGGACGCTTGGCTGCATACTGATGAGCGCGACGAACGCCCATGCCGTTATCTTCCAAAGTCTGTTCATTGTCTTCAATCCTCTTCTTCTGCCTTGTCTTCCTCCACGACAAGGTTGTCGATAATAAAGTTCTGCCTTTCCGGCGTATTTTTCCCCATGTAATATTCCAGCAGTTTCTGTACCTGGTCTGTCTTGTGCAGGGTCACCTGTTCGAGTCTGATATCGGGTCCGATGAATCCGGCAAACTCGTCGGGAGATATCTCTCCGAGTCCTTTGAATCGGGTGATTTCGGGGTCGGGACCCAGTTCTTCGATGGCCTTTGTCCGCTCCTCCTCACTGTAACAGTAGCGGGTGATGAAGTCCGACTTCTTCCCTGCGTTCTTCACCTGGTCGTTGGCGAGCACCTCTCTGTTCTTGATTTTCGTCCTTCTGTTTCTCACCCTGAACAGCGGTGTCTGCAACACATAGACATGTCCCTTCTTGATCAGTTCGGGGAAGAACTGGAGGAAGAAGGTGATGATGAGCAGTCTGATGTGCATGCCGTCCACATCGGCATCGGTAGCCACTATCACCTTGTTGTATCTCAGCGTGTCCAGTCCTTCCTCAATGTCGAGTGCCGCCTGCAGCAGGTTGAACTCCTCGTTCTCGTATACCACCTTCTTGGTCAGTCCGAAAGAGTTGAGGGGTTTTCCTCTGAGCGAGAATACCGCCTGTGTGTTCACGTCGCGGCTTTTCGTGATGCTTCCGCTGGCCGAGTCACCCTCGGTGATGAAGATGGCACTCTCCTCCTTGCGCTCGTTCTTCACGTCGCTGAAGTGAATGCGGCAGTCACGCAGTTTCCTGTTGTGCAGGTTGGCTTTCTTTGCCCTTTCGCGTGCCAGCTTGGTGACACCCGCCATGGCTTTCCTTTCCTTTTCGCTCTCCTGTACCTTCTGCAGCATCACCTCTGCCACGTCGGGGTTCTTGTGGAGGAAGTTGTCCACCTCCGTCTTGATAAAGTCGCCCACATATTTGTTGATGCTCACCCCGCCGTTGGGAGTCATGGTGAGCGAACCCAGCTTGATTTTGGTCTGGCTCTCAAACATCGGCTCTTCCACATTCAGAGCGATGGCAGCGACGAGTCCGTTTCTGATGTCACCGTACTCGAAGTTCTTCTGCGAGAACTCCTTGATGGTTTTGGCGATGTGTTCCTTGAAGGCACTCTGATGGGTTCCTCCCTGCGTGGTATGCTGTCCGTTGACAAAGGAGTGATACTCCTCGCCGTACTGGTTGGTATGGGTGAAGGCTATCTCGATGTCCTCGCCCTTCAGGTGGATGATGGGATAGATGCCGTCGTTGGTCATCGTATCGTTCAGCAGGTCTTTCAGTCCGTTGCGGCTGAGTATGCGCCTGCCGTTATACATGATGGCGAGACCTGTATTCAGGTAGGTATAGTTTCTCAGCATGGTTTCCACGATGTCGTTGTGGAAGCTGTAGTTCAGGAAGAGGCTGTTGTCGGGTTCAAAGAAGATGAAGGTACCGTTTTCATCCTGACTGTCCGAGGTCTCGTCCGAGGTGAGCAACCCTTTCTCGAAAGTGACCCTTCTTACCTTTCCCTCTCTGTACGACTGCACCTCGAAATGCGAGCTGAGTGCATTCACCGCCTTCACGCCTACGCCGTTCAGACCTACGCTCTTCTTGAATGCCTTGGAGTCGTATTTGCCACCCGTATTGAGCACGCTGACGGCTTCCACCAGCTTTCCTTGCGGAATGCCTCGTCCGTAGTCTCTCACGCTCACTCGGAGGTTCTCGTCCACCTGCACCTCGATACGAGTGCCGGCGTGCATCTTGAACTCGTCGATAGAGTTGTCGATGACCTCTTTGAGCAAGACGTAGATACCGTCTTCGGGCAGCGAGCCGTCGCCCAGTCGTCCTATATACATACCGGGGCGAGTCCTCACGTGTTCCATGTCGCTCAGGTGTCGGATATTGTCATCCGTATATTCCACCTGTGTCAGCTGTATGTCGTTTGTTTCTTCCATGTTACACTATTTTTTTCAGGTAGCAGCGTCTGCGCTTGTGGTTAATAGGTTCCAGCGGTCCCCACTGGCTTTGCACTTTGGTGTTTGTTTCCATCTCCACCTGCGTCTCTCCCCATTTGTAGCCGTATTTCTGATACCATGGAATCAGGTCGTAGAAGAGCAGGGCATTGGCTCCTTTCGCTCTGTATTCGGGCAGGATGCCGAGGAGCAGCAGGTCGACGATGTCGGTCTTCTGGTATTTCAGGGCTCCCAGCACATGCCACCATCCGAAGGGGAAGAGTCGGCCGTTGCGGCATTTCTGGAAGGCTCGTGACAGGGATGGGATGGTGATGCCCACGCCGATGACCTTCTTGTCGGCATTCCAGTCTTCGATGAGGGTGATGAGGTTCAGGTCGGCCATGGGCAGGTACATCTTCACATAGTGGTCTATCTGTTTCTGCGAGAGTTCCGAATAGCCATAGAGGTCCTTGAAGGTCTCGTTGATGATTTCAAAGATGCGCTGTCCGTATCCCTCTTGGAAGATTTCCTTGCGGGTCAGTTTCTTCACGTGCAGGTTATAGCGTTTCTCTATCATCTGCGCCACCTTCACGTATTTCTCCGGTATGGCGTCGGGCACCATCAGCTTATACTCTACGTAGTCGTTGTCCTTGACCCATCCCTCCATCTTTTCCATGTGCTCCGGATAGTACGGATAGTTATAGATGGTGGCTTGTGTCCCCAGCTGGTCGAACCCCCAGGTGAGCATCCCTTCGGGGTCCATGTCGGTAAAGCCGAGCGGTCCTACCACCTCCTCCATGCCCTTCTCCTTGCCCCACTGCTCTACGGCGTTGAGCAGGGCCTGGCTCACGTGGATGTCGTCGATAAAGTCTATCCACCCGAATCTGACACGCTTCTGCTGCCATCTGCTGTTGGCTTTATGGTTGATGATGGCAGCCACTCTGCCTGCCACCTTTCCGTCTTTATACGCCAGGAAATACTGCGCCTCGCAGAAGTCAAAGGCGGGGTTCTTGTCTTGCGAGAGCGTCCCTATCTCGTCACTGTGCAGGTTGGGCACGTCATAGGGGTCTCCTCTGTACAAGTCGTAGTGGAACTGGATGAAAGCCTCCAGCCCCTTCCTGTCGTTTACTTTTCTGATTTCTATTCCGGTCATGATGTTTAGCTTATGGCGTTCGCCGACGGTCAACGCCCTTTTCTGTATGTTCAATATGCAAAGATAAAGATAAAATTCTATATGGCGAACTATTTTGACGTTTTTTAGTGATGGAAGACCAATAACTCTGCATCATTTACCGCCGACAAACAGTCTGTGCTGTCCGTCTTCGAGCGTGGAGGCAAAGATATAACGGTCGCCTCCGTCTGCCAGCTTCAGCTTTTTCCTCAGCTGTTCTGCCGTCAGGGGGAAGTTTCTCACGGTGATATTGGCTTGGCTGATACCTCGCAGCGCCTCTTTCAGTTCTTTCTTGTTCATGCTGCAGACGGTATCTATGCGGAAGTGTCGCCCCGGAAGAGTACTGTCGGCGATGGACGACGGCAGCGGTCTGTCCTCGGCGATTCCCTTCAACATCAGATGACTGTTGGGAGCCAACTGTCTCACTCCGTATCGCCTTTCCATCTGACGGAAGAAGCCTGCCTTCATCAGGGCTGCATGGGGCTCTATCAGGATAAACGGGGGCTGGTCGGGAGACGGTATATCTTCTCTGTCAGGAGCGGATGCTTGCCAGTGTTCATCCACGGCGAAGCTGACGCTTTGTCCGTCGCAGTAACAAGCCACCCGTCGGGGTATTTCCTCCATCTCTCCTACCCTGCCCCTCAACAGCAGGAGCAGTTCCTTGCACTCATTCCCCACAGCCACGATATGTACCTCTCTCACTGCCTCTCCCAAGTCTGCCGCCGCCTTTCTCCAGTCGAGCATCGGCGACAGTTTCACCAGCACTATCTTGGCCTTGCTGAGCAGTTCGTCCTGCAGAGCGATGACGTTGGGCGTACAGTCGCTGATGGCGAAGGTCCTGCCGCCGTTGCGGTCGCGCCTGGCAGGGTCGATGAATAGCAGGTCTGCTGGTACCGACTCTTGCAGGTACCTCGTACTGTCACTCGTCACTACTCTCGCCTTCAGATGCAGGCAGGCGAAGTTATGTTCGGCGATGCGGCACAGCTCTGCCTGTCTCTCCACGTAAACGGCTTCGTCCATGCCTTGGGCAAGACAGGCGAAGTCCACCCCCATGCCGCCTGTCAGGTCGACGAGCGAGTGCAGGTCGAAGCGTCCTGCCACTGCCGCCTTGTATCGGGCTGTCTGCTCACTGGAGCACTGCTCCAGCGCCAAGTGGGGAGGATAGATGATGCCGTCGGTGGCTGCCCAGGCAGGCAACTTCTTGACTGCCATCTGATAGCCCGCTATCTGCTGCAAGGCGTAGGCGATGTCCACGTCGCCGTCTCGCGGTGCTTTCAGCGCGAGGCTCTTCACGTCGTCATGGAGATGACGGAGAATGAAGTCCCGTGTAGCCTGAGAGGGTATGACAGATGGGGTTGACTCAGAGGGTATGACAGATGGGGTTGGCATGTTATCTTTTCTTTACAGCACCACCATCAGTCCTGCCCTGACATCAAAGGTCTTCGATGTCACGTCGGGATGGTAGGCATAGTGGGTCTTTCGGTAATAGTAGGAGGTGGAGAGGTCTACGCACCAGTTCTTGCCGACATGCAGCATCAGTCGCGGATTCACCACCAACAGGGCTGCGTTGCCCTTGTCTCCCTGGGCATTGAGATAGAGGGGGTCTACGGTGTCCAGGTCTTTGCCCTCGTAGCCCTTCCAGGTATAGATACGGTAGTAGTCGGCATTGATGACAAAGGAGCCATACCTGCCGAACTCCAGCAGCGTATTGACCTTGGTACTGAAACCGCTACCCAGGTTATAGTCGCGGTCAATGACATTATAGTAGTCGCTGAGCGAGCCGCCGAGGAGGATGGCATCGACGAAGATACGCTGTTCCAGCTTGGTCAGGTTGCCTATCTGTGGGAAACGGTAGATGACTCCCGGACCCACGGCGGCAGCCTCCGAGATACGATAGGGCACCAGTGACGTTCCGTCCTTGACGGGCTGGGAGTCGAAATAGTTGAAGTGCTGGAAGATGCCGAACTGCATCTGCAGTTCATCCTGTGTGGCCACGGGAGTGCCCCAGAGTCTTCCCAGCAGATGCACGCCGCTGATCAAGGGTTGGTTGCTGAACAGGTTGAAGGAGACGTCAGCCGTAAAGTAGTCGTAAGGCTTGTTCTCCTGCTCGTTGAAGGGGTCGCCGTATGCCAGACTCACGTTCACGTAGGGTGTCTGTTCTCCTCTGAACAGGGAGTTGTTGTCTGCCAGATAGCGTTCGCCTACGGAGATGGCAAGACCCACGGGCAGTCTGTCGTAGTCGTGATAGCTGTAATAGCTGTTCCTCACCTTCCAGGCATCGCCGCTGATCAGTCGGTTCAGCCCCTTGATGGGACAGATGACCGTGGCGAGCGCCTCTCTCCAGAAACGCTCCATGCCGCTCTTCCGGTCGTCGTATACCAGGTCGCTGATGCGGTGTGTCACCTCTCCTATGCACACGCCGCCCATCGTTGTCGCTATCAGGTCGTTGATGGCAGGTGGCTCTATCTCGCATACCACCTCCCACATCAGGCTGCCGCCGAAGGAATAGGGCACGGACTCCCAGAAGTTCAGTCCGTTGCTGCGTGCCGCATTGAAATAGAGTCCTCCGTGATAGGGGTGGGCGAAGAGGTTGGTAGAGAACTGGTCGTTATCCCATACGAAACCGTTTTTGATGTTGTGGTGTATGGTCTTGAAGTTAATCTGTGCGAAGTCGGCATCCAAGGCGAAGCGGTCGAACAGTTGCACGCCGGCGTTGATGCCGAAGGTCTCCAGTGCTGCCATCCAGGGGTGTTTCTGCTGCTTGTCGGGATTGTCAAAGGCAAAGCTGCTCTGTGTCTGTTCATCCACAGCCATGTTGAGATAGTGGGCAGCCATGCTGTCTATCTGTTCCTGTTGCAGCGTCGACGTCGTGGTGTCGCCGAGCGGGAGTATAGCCATCAGTAAGGTGAAGATGCTCATGTGTTGAAGTGTTTAGTTTTTAGCCCTCAGTGATATACCTGCTTCAAAGATCAGGCGGGTTCGGTAGTGATGCGCGTGGTGGTAGTAGCGGGTGTCGCCGTAACCGAAGCTGCAGAAAGCTCCCACCACCTTTCCTATCTGGTAGTCCATGTTCATCCTCGCCTGAAGGGAGAAGAGTCGCTCCGGACTGCTGTTGTCGTTCTGGCGGAAGGTCTCTATATGGTAATAGCCTACGTCGCCGCTGACACTCAGTCGGGGGTTGAGCATGAAATACTGTCCGATACGGTAGAAGAGTGCGCCGGAGAACTTCTTGTCTAATCCCATATAGTGCGTACCGAAACCGAGCATGTTGTACGTGCTGTGGTTGCGGAAGCGTACGGCGGCATTGGTCTTCGTACAGGTGCCGGGGTAGAGCAGTACGTCTATGCGGGTCTTGGGGTTGATGTTCACCAGTCCTATCTTGTGCGCCACGGTGTCCTTGCTGTAGTTGATGATGCCTACCTGAACGCCGCGAGGATGGTGGTCGCAGACGTTGAAGAAGCCAAACTGCGAGCCGTTCAGGGTGTCGGCATAGTTGTACATGCCCACCTGTACGCCCCTCATCGTACTGGCACATACGTTGGCGACGCCTGTCAGCTGTACGCCTCGCTTCACTCCCATCGCTATGTTGGTGATGCCGGAGAACTGCACGCCCTTCATCGGAGTGGTACAGGCATTGGTCAGGGCTGCCACCTGCACGCCGTTGGCTTTTCTGGCGATGTTCGAGATGCCGGCTATCTGCACGCCTCTCATGCTTCCTGCGGCGGCAGTGATGCCGGCCATCTGCACGCCATACATCGTCTTTCTGGCGGTCGACGTGAGGAGTCCTATGTCCACGCCTCTCAGATGGTCTGTCTGTGTAAACAGGCCAATGTTGGCGGCGCTGCATAGCTGTGCGCTGTCGTTTCTATGGGATATGCCGATGCCGATGTTCGGTTGGGCATGGAGCTGAGAGGGCAGGAGGAGTGCGAGGCTTGCCGTGCCTGTCAGCCAGAGGCGTGTAAGTCTGTTCATAGTCGTTGTAACATGTATGATGTTGCAAAGATAGAGAAAAGGAAGGAAAATGCCAAGAAATCGGCGGGGAATCACACGGTGAGAACATAAAAAAGATGTTTATGACCAAATTCATTTGTGAGTTTTTGTGAACAGCAATTATCAGCAATTAAACAGCAATTATTCAGCAATTG
>CAMAHD010000120.1 GCA_945834405.1 uncultured Prevotella sp.
AACAAGCGCCGTTCTACCTTTTCTTACCAATTGTTGAATTGTAGGCATTTTGTTGATTTTTTTAATTATATATTATTATATTTGTATTGTCAATTTTACACTATAGGCTCTATGCCTGTTTTGGGTTGCAAAATTACTCAAAATGTTTGAAACCACCAAACATTATATATAGCAAGGCAATTTTAGAGGCAAAAAATTCAGTTAATATAAATCTTTTTAACGTTCGTTTACTATAAAAGTACCAAGGTAGTAATCGAACGAGCAGGCAAGATTGTTGTTTTTTCTGTCTTCAGCGTCCCCACAGGCATGAGATTATCGCCCTTCACATCTGAAGTTCTGTACATTTTCCACTCCCCATTTGCAGGTACGTCGAGACTGAAATTGGCAGTTTGGGATTCTGCGGAATAGTTAATCACCACTATCACATAGCTGCCGTCCACGTTCTTATAGGCAGTACACATAAGAGCTGTGGGATTGGTGTCACCTTCCGGCACTATCTGTCCCTTTCCGTCCTTTACCACCAACGCCTTCCTTACCGCCTGGGGTCGCACAAAACGGCTGTAATTACCGAAAGCCCAGAGCAGTTTGGAGTCTTTTACTTCTCCATCCTTCAGGTTGTCGTGACGTGTATATTCCCTCAGCAGTCCATCTTTGTAATCGCCGCCGATAGCTCGCCACCACTGCCAGCTGCGTGCTCTCGCAAAGACGATGTCGTGGTGAATGATGCGAGCCACATAGAGGGCAGTCTTCATGGTGAAGTCGTATCCGCCGCCTCCACCTATCTCCTCGTCATTACCCATGATACAGGTTTCGGTCTGCCAGAAGTCCACCTTATATTTATCGAGCGTATCTTTCAGCTGACATCTGATATCATGCAAGGCATCCAGTGGAGTATTAGTCCAATAGCTGTGCCCCACGATGAGCGGTCTTACATGAGAGAGCCCTCTGAGGCAAGTTTCCGTACTGTCTGGCGAGAAGAAAGACTGTATCTGATACCCTCTGGAGGCATCGGTCATGTGGGTACTGAACATGCAGCGATAGTCAGAGGACTCGCTGACGAGAATCTGAGTAGGAATCTGCCGACGTTCCAGTTCGGCGTCAAGCAGCTTCACCGTGCGTGTTATTTCCTGTTTGGTAGCGGGCGTACCTTCCTGTTTAGGTCCCAGCCAGTTCCAGTGACCATCCGGCTCGTTGAAGGGGCAGATATAGTCAAAAAGAATCCCGTCCTGTTTCTTCACGCCCTCAATGACATCAGCCATATATCCAGCGAAGTCATCATATTTGTCGGCCTTCAGATTCAGGTTTCCTCCCCTGCCCGTATTAGTTGCCAGTCCGTTTTGCGTAAAATATACGGGCGGCGAATTGAGGAAAGCGAGGAAGTAAGGCACACCTCTTTCCTTTGCCAGCTGCAGGAAGTGCCTTTGTCCTGCCAGTTTGTTCCAATTGTAGCTTCCGTCAGCATGAAGGAAACACTCTGTACGTGTCCACGGCGAGCCTATCTGGCTCTCTTCTCCCTGTTCAGCACTTCCGGCCCCTACATTAAAACGCCAGATGGAAAGTCCGATACCTTTGGGCTTTCCATTGGCGTCATTATCTGTACTGAAAAGCCAGTCAGCAATTTGCTGGCATTTTTCTTCCTGCCACAATCCGATATGCTGCATACTCCAACAGTCTGAAGCACCGAAGTGTTCCATCGTCTGTTTGGAGCTGTCGGTCTGTACGACAAAGCTCCAGACATTGTTTCTGGCTGTTGCCGCGAGTGCGGCCAGTGTCAGCACGAATGTGGCAAGTCTTCTCATCAGCTCTTAAGCCTCTCCTTTCTGTACGTTAAAGGGTGCTATGGTTCTGGGTTCCTGATTAGGAATCTTGATAGCGCCATACTCTCTTTCATATCGCACGATATTCTCCTGCAGAGCCATGAGCAGTCTCTTGGCATGTTCAGGAGCAAGAATCACGCGGCTCTTCACCTGTGCTTTGGGCACTCCGGGCAATACACGTGCGAAGTCGAGTACAAAGTCACTGCTTGAGTGAGTGATAATGGCAAAGTTGGCATAGCTGCCCTGTGCCACGTCGTTGGTCAGTTCAATCTGGAACTGTCCTGGCTGAGGTTTGTTGTTGTCTTGTTCGTTCATTGTTATTAATTAAAGGTATATTCTAAAAAGTATCTTGAAAGCAGGGTTTGCATTTTATCGTGCATGCAAAGGTAGTGAAAAGGGGTGAGATGACAAAATAAAACGTCATATTTTTCATGCGCCATTGTTCCTGTAATTTCTTGGCGACAGTCCTGTCTGTTTCTTGAAGAAAGTACCGAAGGCGGAAGCATTGGGAAAATTCATCAGCGATGCTATTTCCAGTATGGTCATATTGGTGTTCTTCATCAGGAAGATACTTTTCCTGACGACCTCTCGAAACAGTATTTCCTGAACCGAATATCCGGAAACCTCTTTGGCGAGAGCGGAAAGATATTTGGGTGAGAGACAAAGCCGGTCGGCATAGAAGCTGACGCCTCGTTCCCTCATATAGTATTGTTTGACGAGTTTCATCAGATTGACGAATGTCTCCTGTTTTCTGCCTTTTGCCCCTTCGTACTCTCCGAGTTGCTGTTGATAGATAGAGCAGAGCCGATAGGTAAGAGCCATCAGCAGCAGTTTCTGTTCATAATCATCGTATGGTGTCTGCGAACTTTTCCGATAGGAGGCGAGCATTTCCACATAGTGTGTCAGTTCATGTTCCTGCCCCGTCTGCCAGACGTCGCATACTCCGGGCGAGAGCATGGAGTGCATTCTCATGTCCAGCACCGAACTGCCCAACATATCCCTGATAGGAGCCACATGGAAAAACAGGAGTCTGTAAGCGAGGTCACTGCTGGTCTTCGTGACGAGGAAAGTGACGTCAGAAGCCAAGAAGACCGACTGTCCTGCCTTGGCATGAAAAGGACTGTCGTTGACATCAAAGTCGAACGATCCTTTCAGGCATACAATCAATCCTATGCCCGACATCCAGTAAGGCGAGTAGAGATGTTCCGGAAAATCATGCAGGACACCTTTGACGGCACAGACATCCTCGTCGTCTCCCAACGCGGCGTCCAGATCTCTTAATCTTTTATCATGTTCATTCATCTTCATCATATTCTCTCAGGCTAACGCTTTGATGTTGCGAAGTTATAAAAATTTCCTGATACTGCCATCAAAACCCATGAAAATATGTACGAAAGAAGGAAAAAGAAGGGGAGACACCGACAGCCATAATAAGAATATGATACTTTTTCCGCTGAAAAAGTGGATTAAGAAACAAGTGTCCCCCCGCAAAGAATATCATGTATAGACGGTACCGTCGTCGAGCCGTCTCTTGGGCCACGCCACAGCGAGCACGATTCCGGCACATACGATACAACCATAGAAAGTCCAACCTGCCATTTCCTTCACGGCAGTCAGTGTTGCCTGGACCTGCACTTTTCCCTTGAGCGACATCGCCGCCATGTTCTCAGCCTCCTGCTGGCTCTTTCCCTGCATCATCATCCCCTGCACGGTCTGCCTGTATTGCTTCACGGTTTCGGTGTCCATGCCGTCAAAGTCGTGCGAGTAGCGAGTGATATAGTACTGCTGCCTATGCTGCAATACGTTGGAGTAGAGGGCAGAGCCTATGCCCGGAGCCACTATCATACGCACGGTGAGCATGATGCAGACCCATGTAGACAGCAGCTTGTAAGGCATACGCTGGTTGGCATAGACGGCAGTGAGCGCATAGAGCAGCATCATGCCGGCAGCTCGTATGATGACAGGCCATTTCATCCTTTCATAGAGACCGTCTGTTTGCACCTCAAAATACATGAACAGCGAAGCGAGTCCTATCAGGATGAATCCCAGGCTGAAGAGCCATTTGAGATGAATGCCCTTAGCTCCGCAGAAAATAGCCATGACCAAACCAGCGAAATATCCCACGAGCACCCAGTTGCCAAGCATGGCATTCTGCAGGTTGTCCACCTTCATGCCCACTCCTACGAAGATATTCACGAACATCTGGCTGGAGTTGAGAATCATCAGTCCGAAGAAGAGGAGGATGCCTCCCTGGATGCTGCGGCTCTTGAACGCCTCCAGCAGGAAATAAGGAGACCGTCTCGTTTTCTCGAGATAGAAGAACAGCAACGTGGACACCACACAGATGAGGGTAGCCCATCGGATAGTGGGGTCGTCATACCAGTCAAGCACCTTTCCATATACCATAATATATATAAAGGAGCAGCACATGAGGCAGAAGACGGTCACGTTTCCGAATTTGGAGAAACCGATAGGTATTCTCTTGGAAGGATAGGGATTATAGGGCATGGTGATGAAGATGATGAGAATGGCAAGCAGCATGGATGCCATCATGGCATAGTAAACATACTGCCACTCGTAGCTATAGGCGAACCATGCCGTAAGCCATGTTCCCAACTGTCCGAGCACCATGAAGAAGAAATAGATGGTGGGCATGCTGCTTGTTTTCTCTGTGTCCAGCTTGTCCCATCCTGCCTCATCTGTCGGTTCGTTACCCGGAGTCACATTATGTGTAGCCTCTATCCCGAAGGCATATTTTATCAGGGTAAAGAGGTTGCACATGAGCAATGTCTGTCTGACGAATCCCATCACCAGACTGCATAACGCCAGCAGGAAGATGCTGCTGGTATTGGCACACACATAACTGAGCACCGAGAGCACAGAAAAGCCGGCGATACACATCAGCTTCTCCCTTCGGATGGACACGAGATGGTAGAAGAAGGGAGAGAAAGCCGCCATGCCTACCGAGGTGACGAATCCGATGAAGGAGATATGTTCCGACTGTATACCCAGTCCTCCCACCATCTCGCTGCTGTTGGCAGAATAGACTCCGCCCACGGTCATGATGGGGATGAAAAGGAGCATCAGAAAGATGATGCCGAGCGGTTTGGGCACCCAGTCGTAGAAGGGGAAGTTCTTGTTCATACCGGCTTATTTTTCTGCCTTCACAATCACCATCATGCCAGCTGCCAGACGCGCGTTGTCCTCTTCAGAGAGTCCCACGAAGTCGATGCGTACGGGCACTCGCTGCTGTATCTTTACGAAGTTACCGGCAGAGTTGTCTGTGGGCACCAAGGAGAATTTGGAGCCAGTGGCAGCCGAGATGGCAGTCACCTTACCTTCGAAGGTTTTGTCACTGATGGCATCTACTGTCATCTTCACCTTCTGTCCTATTCGGATGTTCTGCATCTGTGTTTCCTTATAGTTAGCCACCACCCATTTCTGTGTGTTGGGGATGATATAGGTAATGGTCTGTCCGGCATTCACCATCTGTCCTTCTTCTAACGAGCGTCTGCCGAGCTTGCCGTCACATGGAGCCGTAACCACACAGTACGAGAGGTTCAGTCGTGCCATCTCCAGGGCAGCCTGGGCACGCTCGATGGCAGCGGCACTGTTGGCTTGTCTGTTCTGTACCTCGTTCACTCCGGAAAGTGCGGCTTTTTGCTGTCGTCGGGTAGCCTCCAGTTTTCTTTTCGTCGCCTCATACTCTACCTCTATCTGCTCCAGCTGTATCGGCGTAGCCGCATTTTTGGCCACGAGGTTCTTGTATCTCTCGCGGTCCTTCATCAGTTTGGCGAGTCTCACCTCTATCTCATCGATGCTGGCATCATATACCGAAGCCGACTTCTCTGTTGTCTGCAGGGTGGCACCTATCACGTTGGCTCCTGCCTGTGCATCTTTCAGGGCTGCCTCAGCTTCCATCACCCTGATGCGATATTCACGGTCGTCAAGCATCAGCAAGGTGTCACCTTTCTTCACGTCCTGATGTTCCGTAAAGCATATTTTCTTGATATATCCCGAAGCGCGCAGGTTTACAGGCGAGAGATACTGCTCCACCTGGGCATCGTTGCTGGATTCATTACTCTTGTAGTCCCAGAAGATGCCGATTATCTCGATGACGCCCCACAGCAGTATAGCCACTCCTATCGTGCTTACTACCATCTGGCGGCGACGTTGTTTCTTCAGTTTAGCCACTTCCTCCTCGTGTGTCAGCACGGGTTCTTTCTGTTCGATATTCTTGTTGTCCATAATATATATGTGTCTTTTTTTCCCTAAATGTTATTTATTCTTTTTCTCTCTGTTATTCAACCAGTTTGTCCAGTCGCTTCGTCAGTTTCAGCATGGTCAGGTTGGCAAGCTGGTAGTTATAGTGTGCCGTGAGATAGTTGTTCTGTGCCTCACTCACTCTCATTTCGTCCTGCAGCACCTCCACCATCGAGGTTATACCCTCCTTGTAGCGGTCATTCGTCACGTTGCAGACATCTTCCGCCAGATGGTAGTTGTCTCGCTGTTTCAGGTAGTTTCGTCTGGTGTTCTCCAGTTCGTTGACAGCATTGAGATACTGAGTTTGCAGGTTCTTCAGTGTATTCTCGTAGTTCAGTTTCGACGTTTCCACATCCACCTGTGCCTTTCTCATGCGCGACCGTTTGTCAAATCCGTCAAATACGGGAATGCGCAGAGAGACACCCAGTCCGTTAGAGCGATACCAGTGGTTGGAAGGTCCCGAGTGCCACCAGTTGTCTATCTTGTCGGTAAAGGCAGAATACATCCAGTTACCGGTCAGGCTGAGCGTAGGCAGATATCCGTCCTTCACCATCTTCTTCTGCTTCTCTGCCAGCCGTCCCTTCTCCTGTACCAGTTGCAGTTCATATTGGTTCGTATCCAGCCCCTTGACTTCAGCCTCCAGTGTCTTTTCGGCATTGGCGGGCGTCACGGCTATCTCCTTGTCGGCGGGATAGTCCATCACATATTTCAGCATGTTATATTGCTGAACCAGCATGGACTGCGCATTGGTATGTTGCACCCTCAGGTCCTCCAGCTTGATGTCTACGCGCTGTATGTCCACCTTCAGCACCATCTCATTTTCATAGAAGGCGAAGGCGATGTCGCGCAGTTTTTCCAGTCGGCTGATGTTGTCCCGTACCAGTTCAATCTGTTCTACCGTGTTTTGTGCCAGATAGTACATCTTAGCCACCTGTATGGCCAGGTCTTCCTTCGCCTTGCTGTAGGATAGCTGGTTCAGGTTGTCCATAGTCTTGGCGATGTCGATGGCGGTATATACCGTCTGGTTGTAGAGTGGCATCTGCAACTGCAGTCCTGCCGAAGCGTTATACTGCAGTGTCTTGGTCACGTTGTAGAGGTTGCCATAAGCCGAGCCGTCGGTAACCGAGACGGGAGGGTCGAAGTTGTCGTTCAGGTTGGCGATGGCATTGATTTGCGGCATCAGTTTGGCTCTGTTTTCGCTGATACCATGTTTTCCTTTGGCCACTTCATTTTGCGACATCTTCAGCGAGATGTTGTTATGGATGGCCAGGCGCAGACAGTCTTCCAGTGTCAGCACCTCCTGCGCTCTTGCCGCAATCATGGTTACGGCAAGTGAGAAAATGAGTAAAAATCGTTTCATGTGTCGCATTTCTTAATCGACTGCAAAGGTACTTCTTTCTCTCCGACCTTCACTATTCACTTTTTTTGAAAATATGTTCACATTTCCCTTTTTCCGTTGCTCTCGCGCGTGCGTATATATAATAAGGTGGTTCTACGTGAGCAAGTATAAATGTTGAATAGTATTTTTATCTTGAGTTTCTTGGTTATCTCTAATGGATGCATCAGACAACTTGGGTAAAAAGACAAAGGGAAACATCCTGCTTTCCCCTGGCCAGTATAGCAACACTACCATGTTGCTATACTGGCAGCGCCAAAGGGACATGGAAATCTATGGAAGTTGACATGCTTGGATATCGTGAGCGCTGACGAATGTTCGTTTGAGCGCAGTCAAAGATTCGTTTGGGGGCTGTCGAAGATTCGTTTGGGGGCAAGCGTATTATCTTACAAAACTATCAACCTGCATGGTTCTTTTTGCCTTGCAATGATAGAGATACGCCAATATACGTTTGATAAAGCGTCTAAAAAACAAGTTACCAGAGGATGCCTGTATGTTAAAAACAATATTTTTTACTGGAAATGATACGTATTTGGCAAAAAGGATGTAAATTTGTCGCGGATTCATCAAGGCGCAGCCGCAAGGTTGCGCCTTTTTCGTTCGAAAAATTGTTTCAAGAAAAGTCAGAAAAGTTCTTGGATGTATCATTTTATTTTCCTATTTTTGCAAGTGGAATCAAAAGAGTATGCCATGCTGATAGAAAATAAATACGTACGATTTGACTGGGCTGTGAAGCGCATGTTGCGCGACAAAGCCAACTTTGCAGTACTGGAAGGACTCATCACGGTACTGCTCGGCGAAAAGATTGTCATCAATGAGCTGCTGGAGAGCGAGGGCAACCAGGAGTCGGGCGACGCCAAGTTCAACAGAGTGGACATCAAGGCAAGGAACAGCAAGGGAGAAATCATCATCGTTGAGGTTCAGCTCACTCGTCAGCTGTACTACCTGCAGCGTATGCTCTACGGAGTTTCCAAGGCCATCACCGAGCACATTCAGATTGGCAACAAGTACGACCAAGTGAAGAAGGTCTACTCCATCAACATTCTCTATTTCGACCTCGGAAAGGGCAGTGACTACCTCTATCACGGAAAGACCATATTCACGGGTGTACATACGGGCGACCAGCTGCAAGTGAACACCAAGGAAGCGAATGAAATCAGGCTGACCGTGCCTGAGGATGTCTTCCCCGAATACTACATCATCCGCGTCAATGAGTTCAATGATGTAGCCACCACCCCCATCGAGGAATGGCTCGACTACCTGAAGAACAACCGAATCAAGGATGACACCTCTACCCCAGGCTTGCAGGAGGCGAGGAGGAAGTTACTGTACATGACAATGAGTGATGCTGACCGCCGTGCATACGATGCACACATGGATGACATCATGGTGCAGAATGATGTGCTTGATACTGCGAAGATGGAAGGGCTTGAGGAAGGACGAGCTGAAGGACGAGC
>CAMAHD010000121.1 GCA_945834405.1 uncultured Prevotella sp.
ATATAATATATTTATATTTCCCATATATAAAAGGCGGCAGATTGAGGATGAAATATTCTTAATGACCTTAATGACCAAATGACCAAATGACCAAATGACCACCTATCCCCATACCCTTTATCCTTCATCATTAATAATCAGTTTAAGTTTCGTATGTACTCAACTATCTGAGTTAGAAGATGTTATCCCTCTCTGTGGTTGCTCAGAAAGTTAAAAGAAAGGTCGTACTTTTATCTTAAAATGTTTGTCCCAATTGCATGACGCGTTCAGATGCGTTGAGGAATTTTGAGGAAGAAGGTCGTGCCTTCCTCTTTATCTGTCGTAAACCAAACTTCACCTTGAAGATAGTTTTCACCCAGCAGTTTCATGCTGTAAGTCCCGATGCCATGACCAGTACCCTTGGAGGATTGTCCGTAATGAAACACCTGAGATTGGATTTCTTCCGGTATATAGGAAGGATTGTGTACTGAGAACTCAACCGAATCGGGAAGGCTCTTCGCTCGGAAGGAGATTTTCTGATGTCGGCTTGTAGCCTCCATCGCATTCTTTGTCATATTGAGCAAGACTCGATGCAGAATCCTGTAGTCTGTATGGATAATAAATTCTTTTTCAATATCTATTATCCATTCCATTTCCAGTTCATGAGCTTCCAGCAGGGGATTAATCAATGTCTGGTTGTAATTGATGAAATCTTCCAGCAGCATATTGTCAATATGTACCGTCAGTTTGCCATCTTCTGCGAAGACCAGGTCTCGTTGGGCGCATAGTTCTTCGGTAATCTGATTTGCCACCTTTTTTATCTCGTCAATCAGTTCATCGCTGTGTTCAACCTGTAATATGTCAATCAGTCCATTCAGGGCACCGGAAAGATTAAGCATGTCGTGGAAGAAAACCTTCTCCATCATCATGTTTCTCTGTTTTTCGCCCTTGTTGGTCATGAGGATAGCCACGAACTGCTTGCCATGAAAGTCAAAGGGAGTCATGTTGCCTTGTATGACGAGTTTTCTGTTATCCTCCAACGATAATATTATCTCTTCGTTAGCAGCCTTGTTCGTATTGAAGACTGTTTTTACGGAATTGCGCAGTTTACAATAGGCACAGTTTTTCGAACTGCCACATCCATTCGTGCTGTAAATGGCATTCTGGCAATGTAGAAAATCTCCAGGTTTGTCACAGTAAGTATCGTCACCTTCTGTCACTTCTTTTGTATTGAAATACTTGATGTTCAGTTGGTCGTCCACTACAATGAAAGTAGATTGAGTAGAGTCCAATAAGTGTGCTTTATTAAAAATGTCTCCTGCTACTTGGGCAAATTTGCTCATTTTGAAGTAATGAAAATAATGATTAGATAAATATACCGCAAAATTATACAAAAAACACCATATTATCTATGGTGTTCGTTTGTTTAACAATATTTTAACCATTATTCTTCGGTATAGAATCGTATCAGCTTGCTGATAGCCTCTTGACAAACGGGACAGAATTCCGGTACTTCATTGGTGCGCATACGGCAGTCTTTGCTGCCACGGAAAACGCCCTTTGACAGGTAGCCGCCACCTTCATAGAGTGATGCCTTTCCCTCTTCAATCAGTTTGCCCCATTTCTTGCTGAAATCGTGTTTGGTAGTCAGGTTCGGCTCCCAGGGTTCGGTGTCGCTGAAGTACATGGGGTCTGCGTCTCCATATTCATATTCGTCGCCCAATCCGGCAAAGCTGTGTCCGAACTCATGAACAACGACGGGTCTGAAGTGTTTTCCTCTGGTATAGCTGAGGTTGTAGGAGTTATAGATACCTCCGCCTCCATACTGATTGGTATTGACCAGTACGATGATGTGTTCGTAAGGCGTACCTGCCAGCACGTCATGCAGCCGTTTCAGGTGCAGCGTAGTCAGGTAACGGTCGCTGTAGAAAGTGTCGAAATGCGAACCGAGTGCCGTATTCAGCCAGAGATCGTCATGCGGAATGCTGGCACCGCTCTGTTCGGATGCGGAACGGACAGCCACGATATGGAATCTGTCTTGCAGAGTCTTGAAAGGCTCATGGTTGAAAAGAGCCTCTGTTGCAGTCTTGGCGTCTTCAATGAACAGTTCCATTTCTGCCTCCTGATACCCCTCAGCCACGTAGGCGATGTGAATACAGTTGGTTGTGTCGGCAGCCTGTTGTATGGTGGTATAGGGAGTGACGTCCTTTGTTCCTATCTGTCTGATGAGAATATCCTTGGGGTCAACGGTATGGGTGAGTGAGCATGTCGTCTGATTGTGGTAGTCGTTCAGTTCGATGCTGATGTCGACGGTATTCAGAGGAAAGGGCACCAGGAAAACATTCTCGAAAGCCTTGCGTGTCTGTTTCGCCTCGTCTGTTGAGAGCCATTCCTGGAATAGGGTAGAGAAGGAGTGACGATAGATGACCGTTCCTGTAGCCTTGTCTTTCATGCAGATACGTCCGTTGCCTTGCAGGGGCAGTTCTGCCAGTCTTTTCCTCCGTCCATACCATTTGGGCGATTGGGACAGGGCATCCACATATATTTCCTGCTTTTTATTGTCACCGGCGAAGACATAATCCAGACGCAGAGTGTTGTCGCTGAAAAAATCTTCAAATCTTTGTGCTGCTGCATCCATACAGCCAAGCACGAGGCAGACGGTGAGGATAGAAATGGTGCGTAAGTTTTTCATTGTCGTTTAGTTTGTTATTGTTGATTGTATTTCTTTCAGGAGTATTTGTACATAATCTCTTTTCCAGTCCTGTGGGTGCAGTTTCTCGTTGTCGAAGAGCAAGATGTCCAGATCCAGCGAGATGAGCTGCTTGTTTTTTTTCTGTATCTCTTTTCTGTGCGTTTCAGTCTCCAACTCCTTGAGTTTGCGTTTCAGCTGTTCGAGCCGGAGGCAGGTGTGTCCTTCCACCAGCATGTTGAAGAAGGGAGGCGAAACGATACCTACAGGTTCTGTCCATATGGCAGTACTTTTCTTGTCCATGTCGATAAAACGTTTCATGGAGTCCAAGGCAAGTGCCAGATTGTTTTCGGCATCTGAATTACTGCCCAGTGCTATCAGTACGTGATGTGAAGAAGGGCTCATCATCTTTTGAAAAGACGTCTTGAAAAGAAAAAGCCTGAAGTTGTCTAACCTCAGGCTTTTCTTGGCGGTGCGTACGGGACTCGAACCCGTGACCTCCTGCGTGACAGGCAGGCATTCTAACCAACTGAACTAACGCACCTTAAAGGTGCAAAACGGACTCAAGAAGCGGTGCGTACGAGACTCGAACTCGTGACCTCCTGCGTGACAGGCAGGCATTCTAACCAACTGAACTAACGCACCATTTGTCGTTTTCTTGTTTGCGAGTGCAAAGGTAGACATAATTTTCGATACTGCCAAATAAATTGGCTACAAATTACAGGAAAAATTGCAAAAAGACGGCATTTTTATATTCTTTGCCATTGAAAAGCCAGTTTTTCAGGATAGCTTGCTGTTCAAAACCCTCTTTTAAGAACAGATGTATGCTCGGAATATTGTCTTCGGCAACGATGGCATAGAGCTGGTTCAGATGCAGTGTGGAGAGTGCATAATGGCAGATGTCATGAATCGCAGCTTTGGCATACCCCTTTCTGCGGTGTTCGGCGATGATGGTGATACCTATTTCAGCCCTTCGGTGTTGGGGGTCAAAGTTGGTCATGTCGACGATGCCCACCACCTCGTGTTGAAGATTCTCTATCATCAGTCTTACCTGTAGGTCCGTGTAGATGTCTCCTTTGGCATGGGCCACATAGTCATGCAGCATGTATCGGGAGTAGGGCACGTTGTTGACTCCCACTTCCCATAGTTCATAGTCGTTTTCTATCCGGTAGAGTATGTCCAGGTCTTCCGGCTCTATGGCACGCAGCCGTACAAGTTGTGAATGGCTCATCTGATAATCTCGTAGTGTGTGATGATGGTGTCATGTCTGTTGACGAATGTTCCCATGCGCACATGAGGGTCAGGCGACATGTGGAAGCAGCGGAGAATGGTCTGGAAGCGGAAGGAGTCGGTATCATAAACGACGATGGTCATTCTGTTTCCATGGTTCAGATTCAGGCTCAGCTGTGAGTGTCCGTCGGGACAATCGTCTTCGGTGGCAGCGATGAACTCCGCTTCAAGTCCATGTCGGAAGGCAATCTTTCTGCATCGTTCCGTAGCCTCTTTGCCTCCTATAAATATATAATAAGGTGGGCATGCCGTATTCTGGTCTGTGAAACCGAGCGATTTCTTCATCCTTCCGCTCATCATGCACACCAAGGCGGTGAAAGCCTTGGCATAGATAGCCATCTGGACGGGCAGGGTCACCAGTAGGCTCAGCTGTCCGTAATGTTTCTTGAAGAAGATGAGCATGGCTTGGTAGAACACGTGGATGTATTTGAACGAGCTCTTGTACGTGCTCTCTCCTTTGTAATGGAGGATGGTGGCAGGGTAGTACCAGTTTTCCCATCCCGCTTTCAGCAGTCGGTAGGACAGGTCGATATCTTCGCCGTACATGAAGAAATCCTCGTCGAGCAGTCCTATCTGGTCGAGAGCCTTGCGCCTGAGCAGGCAGAAGGCACCGCTGATGATTTCAATCCGCTGGGGGCTGTCCCAGGGCAGATAGCTCATGTAATACTTCCCGAAATGTCGGTTTTGAGGATAGTGGCTGCACAGACCGCTCATCTTGTAAAACGAGGTGGCGGGAGTGGGGATGCCACGTCTTGACTCTTTGGCACAACTGCCGTCGGAGTTCAGCATCTTCACCCCCAGTCCTCCGGCTTGTGGGTGCTGGTCCATGAACAGCAGGGTTTCCTGGAGTGTCGTTTCTGCCACGAAGGTGTCGGGATTCAGCAAGAGTACATATTCGCCTTGGCTTTGCCGGATGCCAATGTTGTTGGCTCGGGCAAACCCCAGGTTGTGGATGTTCTCGATGAGGGTGAGCTGTGGAAAATGCTCTTTCAGATACTCGCACGACCCATCCTGCGAATGGTTGTCGATGACGATAACCTCGCTGTCGATACCTTGCAGCGCACGTTGCAGACTCTCGATGCACTGTGCAATGTAGTACTTGACGTTATAGTTGACGATGATGACTGACAGTTTCATGTTGTAGGTTCCTCTTGGGGGTAGACAAATGGCAGGCATACCGCATGAATGAGTGCCAGATAGCCAAAGGTAGTATTGATGGTGGCATAGTAGAGAGCCGTATTGGCCATCACGAGCAGCAGCATGACACTCATTCTGAACAGTGTCCATCCAAGCCATGCCCGTTGGTCTCCGCTTTCCAGCTGTTTCCTCACCCAGTTGAATTTGAACAGTTTGAGCAGGGTGGGGATGGAGACGAGGGCAAGCATCTCCATGCAGGAGATAAGTGCATATTCCGCTTCCGTACTGATGGATAGCAAGCCGCTCAGCTGTTCGTTCGTTTCCATCAGGGCGATGCCTGCCAACTCGATGGCGAGCACACACCAGAAAATGATTCTTAACTTGTTCATAAATCCTAAGTCATATATCCTGTTTGTTTCTTTTTTATGCTATTGTTTCTCGGTTTGTTCTATTGTTTTTCAAATGCCGTACGGTTGATGATAGAACGTCCCAGAGTCACCTCGTCGGTATATTCCAGTTCGTTGCCTACTGAGATGCCCCTTGCGATGACGGAGGTGTTGACGTGGAAGGGTTCCAGCTTGCGATTGATGAAAAAGCTGGTGGTGTCACCCTCCATGGTGGAGCTCAGTGCGAGTATCACCTCTTTCACTTCACCCTCGGCAACCCTGTCTGTCAGCGATTCTATCTGAAGGTCGTTGGGGCCGATGCCGTCCATCGGCGAGATGACTCCTCCCAAGACATGATAGAGTCCGTGATATTGCTGGGTGTTTTCGATGGCCATCACGTCTTGTATGTTCTCCACGACGCAGATGGTCGAGCGGTCGCGTCGGGGGTCGCTGCAAATATCGCACAGTTCGGTGTCACTGAGGTTGTGGCAACATTGGCAGTATTTGATGTCCCGTCGCGTTCCGGCAATGGTTTCGGCAAAGAGTGTCACATCCTCCATGTCTTGTTTCAGGAGATGCAACACCAGTCTCAATGCTGTTTTCCGTCCGATGCCAGGCAGTTTGCTGAACTCGCCAACAGCCTGTTCCAACAGCCGTGATGGATATTTTTCGTAGCTCATCTTCTTTGGTTCTTCATGTGTCGCGTGGGGTATCAGCTTATGCAAACTCGCTCAGTTCCAGCCATCTCATGGATTTCTCCTCCAGTTCGTCCTTCAGCAGTGGCAGCCGTTTGCTCATGCGGGTCAGTTCCTCCACATCGGTGACCTGTCCGCACAAAGCCTCTTCTATCTGTTTCTGTTCCTGTTCCAGCGCCTCGATGTCCTTTTCCAGCTGTTCGTACTCGCGCTTCTCCTTGAAAGTCAGTTTCTTCTTGATTTTATTCTCTTGGGTTCCGTTCTTCTCGGCAGGTGGGTTGTCTTTTCTTTTCTGCTTGTCAGAACAGTCCTTCTCTTCGTTCTTGTTCTCTTCCTGCCATTGGCGATACTGGGTATAGTTGCCGGGGAAGTCCTTGATGTCTCCCTGCCCCTTGAACACCAGCAGGTGGTCCACCACCTTGTCCATGAAGTATCGGTCGTGGCTCACGACGATGACGCATCCGGGGAAGTCAGCCAGATACTCTTCCAGTATCTGCAGGGTGACGATGTCCAGGTCGTTGGTAGGCTCGTCGAGTACCAGAAAATTCGGATTCTTCATCAGCACCGAGCAGAGGTAGAGTTTTCGCTTCTCTCCGCCGCTCAGCTTGTACACATAGTTGTGTTGCTGTTCGGGAGTGAACAGGAAATACTGCAAGAACTGCGATGCCGACATGTGTTTGCCGCTTCCCAGGTCGATGTAGTCGGCGATGTCTGAGATGACGTCTATCACCTTCTTGTCTTTGTCAAACTGCAGTCCTTCCTGTGAGAAGTAGCCAAACTTGACGGTTTCTCCGATGACAATACGTCCCTGGTCGGGCGCAATCTGTCCGAGGAGCATCTTGATGAAGGTCGATTTGCCTGTTCCGTTATTCCCCACAATACCCATCTTCTCGAATCTGGAGAAGTTGTAGTAAAAGTCTTTCATCACGATGCACGAGTCCGACCAAGCCTTGGAAATGTACTGACATTCAAAAATCTTGCTGCCTATGTAGACGTTGCTGGATTTCAGTCTCAGTTGGCGTTCCTCCAGTTTCTGTTTCGCCACCTTTTCCAGTTCATAAAAGGCATTTTCGCGGTATTTAGCCTTGTGTCCTCGTGCCTGTGGCATCCGTCTCATCCATTCCAGTTCCGTTCGGTAGAGGTTGTTTGCCCTTGCCACTTCGGCACGTTTGGCATCGATACGTTCTTGCCTTTTCTCTAAATAATAGCTGTAATTGCCGCGATAGGTGTAAATCTGGTGGTCGTCCAGTTCGAGGATGATGTTGCAGACACGATCCAGGAAAAAACGGTCGTGAGTGACCATCAGCAGGGTCTTGTTGCCTCGCGCCAGATAGCCTTCCAGCCATTCAATCATCTCCAGGTCCAAATGGTTGGTCGGTTCGTCGAGTATCAGCAGTTCGGGTTCGGTGATGAGGACGTTGGCAAGCGCCACCCTTTTCTGCTGTCCGCCGCTCAGTTGTCCCATGGGTTGCTGCAGGTTGGTAATCTTCAGCTGTGTCAGTATCTGTTTGGCTCGCAGTATGCGTTCCTCTTCGCCTTGGTGGTTGAAACAGGCATCCAGCACGGATTCGTCAGGGTCAAAGACAGGAGCCTGCTCTAAATAGCCCACCCTGATGTCGCGCTTGAAGATGATGTCGCCCGAATCGTGACCCTCTTTGCCGCTGATGACGGAGAGCAGGGTAGACTTGCCCGTGCCGTTCTTGGCGATGAGACCCACCCTTTGCCCCTCAGCTATACTGAAGCTGATGTTGGTAAAGAGATTCAGAGCGCCGAATGATTTCGACAGATTCTGTATGTCCAGACAGGGAGTCACTTTCATGCTTGCATGGATTTGATGATATCTCCGATATAGCCGAGCACCTCGTCCTTGCCGCCCTTGTTTTGAGCCGAAGTGATGAAGTAAGGAGGCAGTTCCTCCCACGTCTCCAGCAGCTTTTTGGTATATGCAGCCACGTTGCTCTGTACTTGGTTCTTTCCCAGTTTGTCTGCTTTGGTGAAGATGATGGAGAAGGGCACCTGACTCACTCCCAACCAGTCAATGAACTCCAGGTCAATCTTCTGTGGTTCCAGTCGGATGTCCACCAACACAAAGACGTTGACTAACTGTTCGCGTTGCAGGATATATCCCCTGATCATCCTGTCGAGATTGGCAACCTCTGTCTTGGAGCGTTTGGCATAGCCATAGCCGGGGAGGTCAACCAGATACCACTCCTTGTTGATGATGAAATGGTTGATGAGCAGGGTCTTGCCGGGGGTGGCAGAAGTCTTTGCCAGTTTCTTGTTGTTGCAAAGCATATTGATGAGGCTCGACTTGCCCACGTTGGAGCGTCCGATAAATGCGAATTCAGGCTTGTTGTCCTGAGGGCACATGTTCACTGTGGGCGAGCTGATGCTGAATGCTGCACTTTTGATTTCCATGAGTCTTTTTCTTGTTTTTTGTGCAAAGATAGTGCAAATCGAAGACAATACAAAATAAAAATCGCCAGATTTGTATTTTTATTGTTGAGA
>CAMAHD010000122.1 GCA_945834405.1 uncultured Prevotella sp.
AATCCGGCACAAGACATCACCAGCAAGATACCGCTTATTCCAGACAGTATATTTCTATTATCCCACTGATAATGGAGACAGAAAATCAGGAGAAAAACAGACACTATCCCCGTACCTACAATTGCAAGTACGGGATGCTGCAATAAATGTCTCCCGAGGTTTCTTTCTACGTATACATATCCCATGAAGAAATAAAAGAGGTAGTGCAGGATGCCATCTATATTCAAAATGGCTTCCTTGCCAATAGGAACAAGGACTGTAATCAGCGCCAATAGAGCCAGCCAAAGGATGGAAACTTTCAGTCGTTTGAGATATAGTATTGACAGTATGCTGACAAAGAATATGGTTGGAAGGAACCAAAAAGAGCCTATGACATTGTCATACGGGTACAATAAATTGTGTATAAAGGCATCAAAGGAGCCATCTACAGGTCTTACTGCCAATGATGAAAGCATCACCTTAGGAATAAAAACAAGACTGCTGATAACCAAGTAAGGTATCATCATTCTCTGAAACTTTTTGGCTATATATCCATTTTTGCCTATGATGACTGTGTTTCTGACATCTCTGCTTTTCTGACGATTAGTGAAAGCCAAGAGATAGCCAGAAATAAAGAAGAACAAAGGCATGTGGAAGGAATATATCCACATACATAGTGAGTGATTTCCATTCTGGAAGAAGGAATGACCAGCTACCACTAATATGATACCTATGTTTTGGGCAAAAGAGATTTTTTTATCCATAACTTCTTTTCTTTTCCAAACAATCATTGTTGATGATTCACATCATTGGTTATCTGTAACAGGGATTGTCGGTTATCTGTAACAGACTTATTTTTTCTCTATTAACTTGACTTCCTTTCCTTGTGTCAGCCATACACAATCGTAACCTTCTTGATATGCCTTGTCTGCCAATTGTCTGGCATCATTGATATGGGATATGTTGATACAGGTATCTTTGATTTCATGAGGCCATTCATAATGGGTGTGATACTTGACGGCTATGCCCCATCCGAACGCTTCATGTGGAATGACACAGAAGGATGAATATTTAGGATATCCGTCATCTACTGTTATCAGGTAAACTCGTTCCGGTGTTCCATGACTGATTTCTATGGCCTGCAAAGCCATTTTCTTTCCCGTCAGTCCCGATTCGTATGCCTTCATCCAGTGATGGGCATGGATGAAAAGTACAGCTATCAGCCATAATCCCAACAGACTTGTCAAGCGTTTCTTATCCGACTTTCTTTCTATACTTTCTGTCAAACAGCCCAGCATGATGGCAGCCATGCTCAGTCCTGCATAGCTGTGCATGAGTGAGAAGATGGTGAGCAGATGTGGGGAAGCTGCCAATATCCAGCAGACTGTACTTGTAAGGAAGGGTCGGGTAAGCATGTTTTTTCTTCCTGCGTATAGCATATAAAGAATGCAAGGAAAGGTGAATACTGCCGTGATTGCCACTATCAGGATATTTCTGCTGGGTTGGTGGAACAGGCTGACATAATCAACAGGAATCCATGTATAGACAATGAATTCCATGAAATCTTTAACCTTGTCAAGCAGTGTGAATTGCAGATATTCATTGTCCTCCAGAGTGATAGATGAATATCTGAGGATATAACGCAAGAAGAAATAAACGATGACAATGGCAATAGCTATCAAGACATGTGTCGTCACTTGTGAGCAGCGTCTGCCATTGCTTATCTTTTCTATGGGGTATAACTGATGATGGAATCCAAAGGCAAAGACAGGTGGAATGATGCTCCATGCCAATCCGTTTTCCTTGCATAGGGTGGCTATCATCACTGCTGTTCCATATAAAAGATATCTTTCCTTTCCTGTCTTCTCTAAAAAGAAGTATAAAGCTGCCAGTCCCCAGAATTGTGAATATACCTGATTCATGGAATCAATGTTATATACGGTTCCTAAGGTGGCAGGCGAAAGGTAGAAAAACAGGATGCTTACAATCAGTGAAAAGCTCTTGAATCCTATTCTTTTTCCTATGAGATATACTACATAGGTACAAGCTAAATGACCTGTAAAAATGCAGATATGATTCAGTGTGGGGAAAAGTTGGGGATATAGTCCTAATATATAACCGAAAAGACCATCAAAAGGTCGCCAGTAATTTTCATTGGGACATAATCTTTCCGGATTCAGCAGTTCTCCCATATAGGGAGACGTGATATAAGTCCAGTCATCGAAAGTGGGCAGAAGCATACAGATGGCATACAGCACGAAGGGTGCTGTAGCCAATAGTATGATTCCTGTTATTCTGACGCTTTTGTCCATTGTCGATGGTAGTGTAAATAAGAGAAATTATCTGACAACAACAATCTTGCAGACAGTTCCCTTGCTGCCATCGGCAGCAGCTGTAGCTACCATATAGACTCCACTTGCCACTCTCTCTCCGTTTTTGTCTTTGCCATCCCAGGTAAAGCTGCCTCCGCTGCTCTTTCCTTCAGCTATCACTTTGCCATTGGTACTGAGTATTTTAACATCTGCATTGAATGAGAGTCCTACAACCGTGATAAGTCCCGTATATTCGGGTGTTACAGGATTAGGATAAGCATAAACCTGATTCTTTTCCATCGTTTCGGATGGTGAAGTGGTGTCTGACATATACGAACATAATCCCTTGTCAGTAGCTATGAATACTTCTCCTGTGTTGTCATCGATACAGATATTCAATACAATGTTGGACAGCAGTTTACTGTTTTCTTTGGTGAAGTGGTACACCTGTTCAAAGTTGTCATTGCTCACAACAATGATACCATTGCCAGATGTTCCAAACCATTTTCTGTTGCCACCATCGATGGTTATACAGTTGACATTCACATCTTGCATCAGATAGTCAGCCAGATTGGTTCCGTCATTTCTTGGCACTTTGACTTGGATGATTTGGGGATTACTGTTTCCTATCTGCGATTCTTCAATGACAAAACATCCGGAGTTGGTTCCCACCCATATATTGTGGTTGCGGTCTTCACTGACACTGTGTAATACAGACGTAATGCTGACACCATCCTGGTTGACCATGTCTGTGATGGCATGAACAATTTTGTCGTTTACCAAGTCATAACAGAAGACACCCTGGTTTTCCCAGTGGGTATTGATAAACCATATATATCCGCGACTGTCTGTCATCATGTTCATCATATATTGCAGCGACTTGCCGTCATTGGCTATCAGCTCTTTTTTGGCAAGGTCATACCAGTTGCCTGCCAAGTCCATTTTCAGCAAGGATTTGGTAGGAGCCTGACTGTTCACTGCATAGAGATTACCCTCTTTGTCCAGCTGAACACCAAGCATCAGCTGATATTCCTTGCTCTTGCCGTTATAAGGTTCAATAAGACTGTTTGTATTATGCCAGAAATTCGTAAACTCTCCGTCAATATATTCATATATACCGTTACGAGCACCGACAATCACACGCGTTTTTCCTCCTGACTTATTTACATCCAAGCATACAGCGTTTTGAAAACTCACACCTGTCACGTCGGTGATACCTTCGTTAGAATAGATATACCAATCGTCTTTGGTAAGCGTTTGAACATAAGCGGGTACACTGGTTCCCACCAATCCTTCACAGGCAAATAATGTACCGTCATAGAGTTTCAGATAACCTAAATTGTTGTTGATGGGACCTCCGGGATTCAGTGTCTTCACCAGTTCTATATTGTTGTCGTATGCCGACATATCCACATTGAAAATACTGGATGGATAGTTGGTCGTAATCTTCCAGTTGTTTTTGTCAATCAGGTTATCGGTAAGCAGAGCTTGATAAACACTGTTGTCTTTTGCTTTGGCATAGATATAGGTATTGTCCAGACCTATTCTTGCTATTTCTTTTTTCAGAATATACGATTCAGATATTTCTTTTCTTGACAAATCTATTTTTACAGCTCCGAAATTGGTGGCAAGATAAGCATATCTGTCCGACATGGTGATGCTGTTGACCTTTTTGTCATCCGTCATGTCTTTCTGATAGAGTTCATTGATATTGTATACATTGCCGTTCATATCAATCAAATCTATATTGGAGTTGTCATAGACAGCTACGAGTTGTTTGGCATGACTGTTCCATCCTATGAGTTCAATGTATACGTCGTTCAAGCCATGAGTCTTGTCGAATGTATGGATGCTTCCATCGTTTTTATTATACATATAGAGGGAGTTGGAAGCTCTGACAAACAGGATGTTGCCTGTTTCTTCTATCTGTTGGATGTCATGATATGACATGTATATCTTCCAGTCGCCCAAAGCGGCTTTCAGAGTCATGGCATGTAAACATGCGACAATAGTCAGTAAGATAATGGCTGTTATTCTTTTCATGGAATAGGGTTTAAAGATTCTTCAAGTAATCTGCCAGTTTGTTCACAGCTTTGGCTCTGTGACTGATGGTATTTTTTATGTCATTACCCAATTCGGCAAAGGTCTTGTCGTAACCTTCCGGCTGGAAAATGGGGTCATAACCAAAGCCTTCTCCACCTCTGCGTTCGGGGATAATGATACCCTTGACGATGCCTTCAAAAAGGATGGTATGTCCCTCTTTGATCAAGGCTATTACCGTACGGAATTGGGCATTTCTGTTCTCTTTTCCTTCCAGATTGTGGAGTAGTTTGGTCATGTTTGCCTCCGAATCATGTCCGTCACCTCCGGCATAGCGGGCAGAGTAGACACCGGGTTCTCCACCCAGTGCATCTACCTCAAGGCCTGTATCATCAGCAAAGACGGAACAGTGGTATTTATCAGCTATATATTTTGCTTTCTGGAGGGCGTTTTCTTCCAGTGTTACACCCGTTTCGGGTATATCATCATGGCAGCCGATATCGGCAAGCGACAACAGTTCGAACTTGTTGCCCAGTATCTTTCTGATTTCGTCCAGCTTGTGCTTGTTGTTCGTAGCGAAGACAATTTTCATGATTCTATCTTTTCTTGTTCTTGAACGTCAATTTTATTTGTTTGATTCGTTTCTTTTATCTTTACCTTGATGGGATCAAAGCCTTCTCCATAGACACCGATAACCGAACTCTGACTCACAAAGGCATTGGGGTCGATGGTCTTGACAATGCGGAATATCAGCATACTCTCACTTTTCTTGGCAAGCAGACAGATAACCTTGGTAGGCTTTCCTGTCCACCATCCGTGACCATCGAGTATGGTCAGCGTGTGGTCGGTCTTCTTGGCGATGGTGTAGGCTATCTCCTGGTATTTTTTGGAGAATATCAGGAATTGCACGGACTGCCGTTGCCAGTACATCACATAATCCAGCATCAGGCATTCTATCACCATCGTACAAAGACCGAAGACCACCATCTGACAGCGGGTACGTATGTCACCAAAGGTGGGGATGAAGATACAACTGCCGATGATACAGATATCTATGGCAATGAGGGCTCTGCCGAGGGTGATGTTGTGATATTTGTTCAGTACTGCAGCCACAATGTCTGTTCCACCGGTACTTCCGTTGTTCAGAAACACGATGGCAAGTGCAGTACCTGTTATCATACATCCGATGACCAATGACATGAAGTCGTTGCCTTCGCCCAGCAGTTTATAGAAATGTCCGTCAGGCATAACCACCAACTTCTGAGCCAGTTCCAAAAGGAAGGTCAGCATGAAGGTGGCATAGATAGTCTTCGTCAGGAATTTCCATCCCAGTATCTTCAGAGTGGAGATGATGAGGACAGCATTGATGATGAAGAAAGTGTATTGCACAGGAAAGGTGGTAGCATAGAAGATGATGGCTCCTATACCAGCGATACCTCCCGTCACTATCTCGTAGGGCAACAAGAATACAGTGAAGCCGAAGGTGTAAAGCATCAATCCCAAGGTTATAGCGACATAATCCTTGATTTCGTACAATACTTGCTTGTTCATTTCACACTCGTTTAAATAAGCTCTCTCCTACCCTTCTCTCTCTTATTTCATCACGATATTGACAATCTTCTTGGGAACGATAATCACCTTGACGACGTTCTTGTCGCCCAGATATTTGGCGGTACGTTCGTCTGCCAATACCGTCTTCTCAATGCTTGCATTGTCGGCATCGGCAGCAAACTGCATCTGGAAGCGTGCCTTACCGTTGAATGAAATGGTGAGTTGTATTTCGTTTTCTATCAGATATTCCTCGTTCCACGCCGGCCATTGAGCATCGCAAACACTGCCGCTCTCGCCCAGTTTCTCCCACAATTCTTCAGCAATATGTGGGGCGAAGGGAGCAATCAGTATCACTACCTCTTTCAGCAGTGACTTGCAGCGGCACTTGGATTGTGCCAGTTCTCCGACACAAATCATGAAGGCTGAGATGCTCGTGTTGTACGAGAAGGTTTCTATATCGTGTGTAACCTTCTTGATCAGCTTGTGAACGCTCTTCAATTGTTCAGCTGTTGGTTCATCGTCATTGGGCAGGAATTCATCGTTACGGCTGTAGAACAACGACCAGAACTTCTTGAGGAAACGATGACAGCCGTCGATACCATTGGTGTCCCAAGGCTTGGATTGCTCAACAGGACCCAAGAACATCTCGTACAGGCGCAGGGTGTCAGCACCATACTTCTCTACAATCATGTCGGGATTAACCACATTGAACATCGACTTGGACATCTTCTCAATAGCCCAGCCGCAGATATACTTACCGTCTTCCAATATAAATTCTGCATTGGCATATTCAGGACGCCATGCCTTGAAAGCTTCTATGTCAAGAACGTCATTGCTGACGATGTTGACATCCACATGGATGGGCGTAACCTCGTACTGGTCTTTGAGGCCAAGGCTGACAAAGGTAGGATGGTCGGCACCTTCTTCATTGATACGATATACAAAGTTGCTGCGTCCCTGAATCATTCCCTGATTCACCAGCTTCTTGAAAGGTTCGTCGGCACAGGTATAGCCGCTGTCATAAAGAAACTTATTCCAGAAGCGACTGTAGATAAGATGACCCGTAGCATGCTCGGTACCGCCTACATACAGGTCTACATTCTGCCAGTACTCATTGGCATCCTTGCCTACCAATGCCTTCTTGTTGTGCGGATCCATATAGCGCAGATAGTAGGCAGAAGAGCCGGCAAAACCTGGCATGGTGTTCAGTTCCAGTGGGAAGATGTTTTTATTGTCAATGAGCGACTTGTCTACTACCTCTTCCTTGATGGTGTCCCACGCCCAGTTCTTGGCACGTCCCAATGGTGGTTCGCCTGTTTCGGTTGGCTTGTATTCGTCAATCTCAGGCAAGAGCAATGGCAGCTTGTCTTTGGGTATCATGTAAGGCATGTCATCCTTATAGTATACAGGGAAGGGTTCGCCCCAATATCTCTGACGAGAGAAGATGGCATCGCGCAGACGATAGTTCACCTTGACTCTACCCAGATTGTTCTCCGTGACGAACTTCTTGGTGGCAGCAATAGCCTCCTTGACAGTAAGTCCGTTCAGAGAGAATCCTTTCAGAGTCTCTACACCAGCCTTAGGTGAGTTTTCTACGATACCTTCCTTGGCATCGAAACTCTGTTCGCTGACATCGGCACCCTGGATAAGAGGGATGATGGGAAGATTGAAATGCTTGGCAAAAGCATAGTCACGCGAGTCGTGGGCAGGTACAGCCATGATGGCACCTGTACCATAGCCTGCCAGTACATATTCAGAAATCCAGATGGGGATATTCTCTCCCGTAAATGGATTGATGGCATACGAACCGGAGAAGACTCCCGTAACACGATGGTCGCTGATACGGTCGCGCTCGGTGCGTTTCTTGACGTATGCGATATATTCATCTACTGCTGCTTTCTGTTCAGGAGTAGTCAGTCTGTCAACGAGTTCGCTTTCCGGAGCCAGTACCATGAATGTAACGCCGAAGATGGTATCAGCACGTGTGGTGAAGATGGTAAACTTAGTATCGCTGTCCTTGACGGAGAATACCATCTCTGTACCTTCACTGCGTCCAATCCAGTTGCGTTGTGTCTCCTTCAGCGAGTCTGTCCAGTCTATTTCTTCCAGTCCGTCCAGCAGTCGCTGTGCGTAAGCCGACACACGCAGACACCACTGGCGCATCTTCTGCTGAACAACGGGATAACCACCTCTGACACTGACACCGTCAACAACTTCGTCATTAGCTAAGACAGTGCCCAGTTTAGGACACCAGTTCACCATTGTTTCTCCCAGATAAGCAATACGGTAGTTCATCAACACTTCCTGCTTCTTCTTCTCCGAAAAAGCATTCCACTCGCTGGCGGTGAAGTGGAGTTCCTCGGTGCAGGCGGCAGAGATATTCTCCGTACCCATCAGCTCGAAGTGTTCAATCAGTTTGATGATGGGCTGCGCCTTCTGCGAGGCGAGGCTGTAGTAGGATTTGAACATGCGGATGAAGGCCCACTGGGTCCAGTGGTAGTAGTCGGGGTCGCAGGTCCTTACTTCTCTATCCCAATCAAAACAAAAACCTATTTTGTCGAGCTGTTCCCTGTAGTGGTTGATGTTAGCCACGGTGGTTACCTCAGGGTGTTGTCCTGTCTGTATGGCATACTGTTCCGCAGGAAGTCCGTAGGCATCATATCCCATCGGATTCAATACGTTATATCCTTGCAGACGCTTGTATCGGGCATAGATATCAGAGGCAATATATCCTAGTGGATGTCCCACGTGCAGTCC
>CAMAHD010000123.1 GCA_945834405.1 uncultured Prevotella sp.
TTCCTTAACTTCTGAAAGTCGAGTACATGCGAAACTTGTATTCTTTTATTTTTTTCTGAACTCAATTTTTCCCTTGATGACCAGGAAGACATGACGATGGTAAATGACGATTTGTCGGTAGAGACCCTTGCCGGAGCCTTGAAGTCCCCACGCATATACATTGTCGTCCGAAGCTGATGGCTTTTTTAACACCGTCAGTTTTTTCTGGTCCATCCTGGATAGCAAGGAATGATATTCGCGCACAGATTCCGGTGACAGGTACTCGTCAACATCTATGCCATAGAACTTGCATTTGTCAGCATCAAACAGCAACTCGTCCAGATACAGTCCCTTCACTTGGCTGATGATATCGCTTCTGTCCATCACGCTATGTTCTGGCAGCTGCTGCCAGGTGTTGATGATTTCCAAAGGAGTGAGATCCTGTTTGAGGGTGGAATCTGCAACGATGCTGTCGTTCACCAGTTCTCTTACCTGATATCCCTCTTTTCTTAACGACTTCCTCAGTTTCACCAATTGCTCGTAGATACTGTCGGGAACGATGGCGGAAGTCATGTAAACGGAATCTGTCACACTGTTCAAATCCAACCAAGAAGGTGTATGTTTAACAGATACAAAATCGTCGGTATAATATACTTTTATTCTTTTATTATGACCACATAGCTGAGAATATCTGTTGCTATGCTGCTCATCTTCCAGAATCCATTGGTTTTCGGGCAGACAGCTATCTTCTTTTTCATCTTCAATGTCGAAGAGACCGTCAACGGCTGAAAAGTCAAGCATGAGGGCGATAAAGGGAGAACGTATGTTCTGTTCGGAATAGATGGAGTTATATCCGTTTTTCTTGGGCGCAAATACCAGAACCCGATTCCGCAAGGATTGGGGTTGCTCTGCGTCAGAGACCTGTGAGGGATGGTCTTTGATATAAGCCGTAAAAGTGTCTGTAAGACGCTGATTCTCCTTGGATGCCAAACACCGTAAAATGGGGTTGATGCCTAAGTCGGACAGCTTGCCCGGAGGAAGGGTGATTTTCTCCACCCATGTTTTCTTTGTTTTGCTGTCACTGCGCAATAACAGCAGCACTTTCTCTTCCTGGGCTTTCAGTATGGTTTCCAGATAAAAGGACTCTTTGAGTCTTGAGGTCTGATTCGCTTGATACATCCAGCCACCATATTGCAGGATGATATCGTTGTCCTTCACGCCCAGACGATATGCCGTGCTGTCCGTTACTTCTATGCTGAGGGCCTTAGGGAGTGCGTTGTACAGCGAATCGGTTTTGTAGCATATCGTGCCATGTTCGTCGTAGATGACGCTGGAATTGCCGGCATCGAAAATCATGTGATAGGCCGTATTCTGGTCTGTCACGACATAGGCAGGTTCGTCCCACTCGTTATAGAAAGCGTTCATAATGGGGTCGTTCTTGAAATTGTTGGCAGCAACTCGCTTATACCAAGTGTACTTGCCTAAGGTATGCCAGCATGGTACGTCAAAACTGTTGAGCAGGAGGGCAGAATACTGCTTGTCCTTGAAGTCGGAGTACTGTGCAAGTATGTTGGAGATGGGCTGGTGAGTATGGTCGAATTCTTTCCATTGTTTAGTGACTTGAAGGCTGTCGATAATGGTCCATAATTCGTTCTGGTCTCTGTTGAAAATCAAGCGGCCGTTCTGGTCGTAGTAGGCACTGATGAACGTGGTTTTATGTGGCTCTTCAATCCTTTGATATACTTCTTTATAATACATCTTGTCGTCAGATAACATAGGTAACAACCCGCCGTTGGGACGAGTCATATAGCGAGCATAGTTCCTTCCATGTTTATCTTTCAGAAAAATCACCTTTTCGTTCCCATCAAAATAGACGATGCTGTCGGCATTTTCATGGCGGTAATAGCTGATAGACAGATTGCCCGTGCTGTCTGCACTCCATCTGTCCTCGTTGACAATCGAACCATCGTCATCGTATGAGATGATTTTCCTCGCAACTGTTTTGGAGTTGTTCACCCATCTGCCCTGACTGTCACGGCATTCATATAGCGTTTCTTTGCCCGATGCAAGATATTCAAATGTTTCATGATGGCAGCCCTCGGCAAGAGACCCGTCCGAATGACAGTAACGGATAGACCGGGTATATCCATTCTTGTCATACTCTTGCTTGCAACAGAAAAAGCCGTAGGGTTCACAAGGCTTTCCGTCGATGTCGTAACAGCGATATTCGGTTGTCTGTCCTCTGTCGTTGTATTGATAAGTGATAGCAGCCATTCCGTTACCGTCAGCCATCGCTTTGTCCTCTCCGTCTGTATAGTATATTTTTATTGTCCTGCCATATCTGTCATAAACATAATGGTCTCGTATGTATTTGTTAAGCAGTTGATTCGTGACGGGCAGCATGGGTTTCCTGTCTGTTCCCAGATTGGTAGATACCTCTCTCTTTCCCATTGCATTGAACGTCGTTTCCCAGCCGTTGTAGCCTGCACGACTAATCATGGGACGGCCGGACAGGTCGAGCGAACTGCTTGTCAGGATATTGCCCTCTTGATTGAAAGTTCTCCTCAGTGCAAAAGAAGAGTCGGTATCGACGGCAGCCCCTCCGTCGCGTGAGAAGAACCTTATATAGACGTCAAAGCCGTTGTTGTCTCTTTCGTAGTATATCAGTTCGCATTTGGCGGCCACCCGATTCTCGTACAGGGGGATGGTATCTTCCTTGTCTGTGGAGAAATGCATCAGCACGCTTTTCTCGTCCAGCTTGCGTGAGAAACCCTTACAGAGTTCTTCGCCTGAAGCATCATAATAATGATATACCAAATCGCCCTCGGCAATGCCTTTGTTGATTCTGATTTCCACCGTATTAAGGGGAATGTCATCCCATTGATATGTTGACTTGTCGTAGTCCCTGTTGGTGAAGATTTTTGAAAAGCAGTAGGTGCCATCAAACCTGCCATGGCCATTCAGTGCCCGGATGCGCTCCCAATGCCCTTCGCAGTTTCTGTTGCTGAATTCATAATACCAGCTCATGTGCCGGGCTTGTTCTTCTGTCACTTTGCCGATACCCTCCAGCCATCCGTTTCTCATCGTGTAGTTGGCATATCTCTCTATGCTGGATGTGACAGCACTGGCAGATGCAGCAGAAGCCGTAGCGCCCGTAGCGGCTCCCAACGATGTACTTATCGGACTACTGTTGGATTCCTGGCGTTTCGCATCCTTTGATTCTTCGCCGGGTTTGCCGGAAGTGCGTCTTGCTCCAGTTTCATTGACATCTAGGTTCAGTTTATTCATCGTTGTCTTTGAAAAAATACCATACGACTTTTGGTTGTTTTGCTCCTCTTTCTGGGCAAAACACAACTGCACGCTGACAGCGAAAACAAGCAAGAAAAGGTATCTGCGCGTCATCATAATATCTTGTTGATCAGGTTATACATTTTGTTGGATATAGGACAGATATGGTATTCGGCTCCTGTCTTGCCGGCTTGGATAAGCATGGGGATTGCCATCCACTTTCCATCTTGGAGTCTCAGGATGGTCATCTTGCCTCCCTTGGCCATCAGGTCTGCCCATAAGCGGTCTATCTGATGTTGCTGAGCATAGCAGTTGTTCAGGACATCCATGCCATTTATCTGGGCAATGATGTCGCCATCGACAATCCTCCTTGTCGCTGTCGCTACATGCTTGTTCTGAGGTTCGGAATGGTAGAAGCTGCCCTTTTTGTTCAGCAGATGTACAAATGCTACATGCTTCAGATTTTCAATAGGATACAGACTCACTTTGTTGATGGCTACCCCTCGCAGTACTTCGTAAGTGGAAGCCAGTTCCTGTACCATCCTGACAGGAGCTTCTTCATAGCGTAAGGCTTTGTCTGAACCGTTGAATATCGGAATTTCTTCGCCCAGCTCGTCGATGCCTTTGATGTTGACATAGCCGTCGTCCAGATAATTGTTGGTGATGAATTTCATGTTATAATAGGTAAAGCCATTCCAATCCCAGTTGGGACATCTCACAGGCTTCCCGTCTATTCCTGCCACAGACCTGGATTCGCGAATGCCATACTCATTATAGGTAAACATTTGAGACTTATATATCTCGTCTTTGTCGTTATAATAGTATTGATACAGGATGTTGTCGGACAGGGTGTCGGTGACGACCGTCATCTTGGAGTAATTACCTTTCGTGAGTGCATGCTCGCAATCATAGAAGGTGGTCGTTACGGTCTTTTGGGAGGAGCTGACGGAGGTGGCTGTCCTCATTTTGTGATAGGTAATGAGTTCGGGTCCGTACCACCCTGACGACATCACCTTTCTGCCCTTGCTCCAGAACGTTTTTTCTATGATGTTGGCTGACGGATAGGCATATTTTTCCGTGATGACTTGCATGTCCTTGCCCGAGTCGTAACGTCTGATGGAGTCGAGACGTGCAGAACTATAGTAACAGGTCGTGCTGTCTGTCAGGGTAAAGCGGGAGTAATGCTTCTTCTTCAACAGCTTGCCTTCCGACAGATAAGATACCCACAGCCTGGTGGAGTCGTTGACCGATGCAGAGATGACATCGACAAAACCGTTGGGACGGATGTGGATGGAATCGGTATGGTTGGCGAATTTCCATACTATCTGTTGGCGGGCATAGATGATACTGCAAATGTCGGTCTTGGAATAACGCCCATGCTCAAATTGAGAAAAATGGATGAGTGTCGAGTCTATCTTGTCGCCGTATTTGTCCAGGGTATATCGCAAGACGGTATTGTTGGACAAGGTGTCTATCTCATAACCATAGCCATAATGTCCCGACGTGTTGGGCTGTGGCGTTTCCAGTGAAGTGAAGAATGAGCAACCTGTAATATAACCGTTAGACACGGTGAAACGAATACGGTCAGTACCCCTGTCACTTATCTGAAGAGCATTGCCCTTGCTGTCGTTCATGATGCACCATAGTACCTGTTTGGCTGATTCTTTGGCATCGTTGATGGAAGAATACTTTTCTGAATAGAGCTTCTTTCCGTGGATGTTGAACGCTGTACACATGGCTATCTCTCCGTCAGCGTCTGCCGAATACTGCCAGGAGGAAACCTGCGATAGGAGTGTGGCAAACTCTCCGGCTTTTACGTCGTCCAGCTCTTTGTCTATCAGTCGTACTGCGGGTGAACCTATCAATACGTTCGTGGCAGGCTCGCCTTTCCAGTTCATGATTTCAACCTGGGTGAATGGTCTTGGCAACCCCCAAAGAGAGGGGAGACGACCTGCCCTCGTGAGTTTGTAGTAGATGGTGCATTGCTCTTTCTCCATGGGAGAATCCAGCTGCTCTCCAAGTCCGACAGGCCATCCGTATCGGGTAGTGAAATTGCCATACTCCTCTGAATAAGGCTGTATGAAGCAGTAATAATACATGCCGATGCAAAGCAAGATGGATATGATGATGCCCGAAAGACCGACAAGCCATTTTCGGTTTCTCAGTTTGGTGCGGATAGATTCAGCCTCCAGCTCTGCTTTCTCTCTTGCTGCCCTTTCCTCTATCTCGCGTTGTTTCCTTTCAGCCTCGGCTTGTATCTCGAGTTTTTCTTCCTCTTGGCGCCGTCTTTCTTCTTCCTGCTGTCTCAAGAGGGTGCGCTCGTTCTTGTGGGCTTTCACGACCGGACAGAGGATGTCATGGACAAACTCGATACGCAGGTCGTCCGCATAATTGAACTGTCGGAGAATCTTCTTCTTGTTGCAGAGAAGATCCAGCTCGCTTTCCGTAACACCGCCACTGTTCATGGCATCGAAAACCGTCACGTTGTCGCGGCGGCCCTGCCCGTTCAGAAGCTTGTCTTCCAGATATTCAACGGTTGATGAGGAGATGGCGGATATGGCATCAGAATAGAAATCAGTGATGATTTCGCCACCCTTGCTTTCTATCAGTTCCGAGGTGATGTGCTTGCCTGTCTTGGCATCGTATAGCCTGTTCAGATAAAGAGACAGAACGGCAGAATCGACCTCAATCTCTGGAATGCCATTCAGCTCGAAGTCGGTTCTTCCTGTCACCTTCTCGATGATGAGCTTGGCAACCGATTCGGAGATGAGTCCCGGTTCGGGTCGAAGGATAATCTGAGCTGCCTGTTCTTCGTTGAGGGGTCTCAGTCCATAGCGGTTCTGTTTCAGTGAGGGAATGGCAGCAGAGTAATATTCAAATTCGGAAAGAAAATCTTCGCGAATGGTGAAGACCAGATGTATCTCATTGTCAGTCACGTATTCGGGCAGTGCGTTGTCTGACGATAAGGAAAGGTCGTTGAAAAGGTCGTCAATCTTGTTCTCGTCAAATACCACCGCCTGGACGGCTTCCTCCTGGCTGCCGTCCGTGCTCGACTGTAACTCGCTCGGCATGATGTCGTTGAGCAAGTCTGCCAGCTCAGAGAAGAAAGCCTTCTTCTTCGCTTCTTCAGTCTGGAGGGTGAACAGTTCTTCAAACTGGTCGAATATAATCAGCAGTTTGATACGTTCTCCCTTTTCGTCGTAGAAAGCATGTCGGTGAAAATACTCATAAAGTCCCTCCTTCTCCATGTCCTTGCACTTGACGACTTCCTTGATTCTGCTGGACAGTTCATCCCTGCGACGGGCATTTTCAGCGTCCGTGAGCAGCCTCTGACTGCCCGTCTCGTCGCATGGAATGGGAAGCATGGCATTCGCTATGGCTTCTTGAATCTGTTTTAAATAAGACAGCTGCTCTTTATGCGACAGGCGAACCATGACGGGAAGGAATCCGTTTCGTCTTGCAGCTGGGATGATGCACGCATGAAGGATGGACGACTTGCCTATTCCGCTCTTGCCATACAGCAGGGTGTCATTGTTGTTAAGCACACATTGCGACAGGTCGCGTATGTCATCATCCCGACCGTACAATACTTCGCCTTCTCTATAGGATTCCAGGCCAAGCCAAGGATTTTTTCTCTTTCCCTCAACCATCTTTTCAATCTTGGTTCATTTTATGAATAATCTTCTCTGCAACAACGTCGATGCCCTCCTCCTTGTTAAAGATGATGGCATTGTGCTGCTGTATCTTCTCGGGTATGGCTGCATTGTAGAAGTCAAAGCCGTTCTCAGCCATCGGGATGATGTATGTGCGCCCCATGCTGATGGCAACCTCGATGGCATGATCCCATTCGTTGCGGTATACATGCGGCTCTCCCTTTTCTCTGGCAACATTCTGAGTGAATATCGGAATAAAGTATTTGGCAGTCCGGATGGCCTTCTTGATTTCGTCCATGAAATTTCCGCCTTCTGTCAGATTGTTTTTGTCAAACCATACGCGCTTGCCCTGACGGGTGAGGGCTTCGTACAACTGTTCGGCTATATGGCTGTCGCTGCGCGAATAGGAGATGAACACGTCTGTATTGTCTTCGGGCTTGTTGAACTTGATTTTCTCGTTCTCAGCCAGCTTCTCGTCCAGTCGGTTGATAATCTGTTCGATGACATCTGTCGTGTTTTGCTTGGTAAAAGTTTCGGCACGTTCCAGGAAGTTGATAAGCTGTTCGTCCAGCGTGTCGTAAGCCAGCATGCCTCGACCTAAATTAGGATTGCGCATCGAATACCAGATAAAACGGAAAAGCCAGTTGCTGTAGTTGTTGCCCAGCATCAGCAGGTATTTGTCCTTCAGCTCGTTGCACAAAACCTTGGGGCGATTGTCCGACAACCAGGAGGACACAAATGCCAGCATGTCCGTGTCTGTCAATACATAGCGCTGCACATCCTTGCATACCTTGCCAAACATATAATAGACGGTCGGCTTGCGTAAATCTGCCCCCGTCTTGATGTCATCGTTTACTTTGGTGTTATTGCAGAAACACATGACTCGCAATTCATCTTTCCATATATCGCGCATGGCTTGTTCCACAATAGGGGTGAAGCTGGTAGTGATGACAAAGGGAAACTGGCGTATGGACAGAAAACGCTTGAGCAGGGGAGTGGCAGGGAAAATCGTCTTGACAAACACATCGTTGACCAGATTGTATATCTTGTCTCTGTTAGGCCATTGGGCATTAAATTCCGGCGTGTATATCAGCTCGGAGAAACTGTTGAGGGGTTTTTTGATGCCATGCCTTTTCCCGATACCATTCACGATGAAGTGATGGATGTCTGTTTGGCCAACCGTCAACAGCTCCGGACCTATGATGGGAATGACATTTCCGTCAATAATCTGCTGTATCAGCTTATCCCATAGGGGCTCATCTGGGTCGGAATCCAGAAAGTCGATATCAAAAATATCGTCACTGAACAGGTCTTCAGAATAATCGTTCGTATTTGCTGTATCCATATTTGCGGTTTTTTAGATTACTATTCCCTACGGCCAAGTGACCTTGGGCTCGCAAGTCTTCGTCTCTGTAGCTTCCCTTACTTGCAATAGTTGAATAATATGATTATTTTAGGCAAAGTTAGGGAATTTTTTACAAAACAAAGGAAACGAAGCATAATTAATTCAACGAATTAGCTATAATTAACACGAATAACGTCTGCTTGTCTCTGTTCTCTGTTTCCGACAGCCTTTCTTAACTCTTTCATCATCATTATCTGAAAGTATCCTGCAACGTACTTTCAAGTTTGTAAGAACAGTCATTCAATGTTTGTAAG
>CAMAHD010000124.1 GCA_945834405.1 uncultured Prevotella sp.
GGACCTCCAGATTATGAGTCTGTTGCTCTAACCAACTGAGCTAAAAGCCCGATGAGAACAGCTTTGAACTGTTTTCGGGTGCAAAGATACGGAGAAAAGTGCAAACAACCAAATAATTTTAGTAAAAAGAAACTAAATATCGCGTAAATAAGCAATAATTATTTGCGAAAATGGTGAGAAACGAGTAACTTTGCAGTCTGAAAATCAGTATTATTCAACTTTACTTGACCCCTTCTTCCAGTGACCGTTGGCAGGCAAGGAAGATATAGGACAGAGTGAAGATAAAAGGAGATAAGTGAAGATAAATGAACATGAATAAGGAGCCTCTCCGACAAGAGCAGCAGAAGTATCAAGGAGGTCTGAACGCCAGTCAGGTGGAACAGAGCAGACAACAGCATGGTGAGAATGTGCTGACTCCTCCTCAACGCGCTTCTTTATGGAAACTGTATCTGGAAAAGTATAATGACCCAATCATAAGAATACTGCTCGTTGCGGCTGCTATCTCTCTCATATTGGCTTTTTTAGAGAATGATTTTGTTGAGGTGATAGGTATCTTTATCGCCATATTCCTTGCTACGACCATTGGTTTTTATTTCGAGCGCGATGCCGCTCGCCGCTTTGATATGCTCAATGCCTTGGGCGAAGAACAGCCAGTCAAGGTGGTGCGTGACGGAAGGGTTACTGAGGTGGCTCAGAAAGAGATAGTGGTGGGCGATTTGGTGTTGCTGGAGGTGGGCGATGAGGTGTCGGCTGACGGTATATTGCTCAAAGCCAACAGCCTGCAGATGGACGAATCTACACTTACCGGTGAACCGATGGCCCATAAAAGTGTGCTGGCGGAAGAAGGAGAAAGTACTTATCCTACCAATATGGTGCTGCGTTCAACCTTAGTGATGGGCGGCAATGGCTGCTTTACCGTGACGGCTGTCGGTGACGAGACGGAGATAGGCAAGGTGGCACGAAGGGCTACAGAGCACACTTCGGTGAAGACCCCGCTGAACATGCAGCTGGAAAAGCTGGCAGGTGTTATCAGCAAGATAGGCAGTGGGGTGGCGGTGGCTGCTTTCGTCCTGTTCCTCGGACATGATATACTGACCCAGCCCTTATGGCATAGTCATGACTATCTGCGGATGGCAGAAACCGTACTGCATTATTTCATGATGGCAGTAACGCTTCTGGTGATGGCTGTGCCCGAGGGATTGCCGATGGCTGTTACCCTGGCTTTGGCGCTGAACATGAGACGAATGCTGAAGAGCAACAACCTGGTGAGAAAGTTGCACGCCTGTGAAACCATGGGGTCTGTCACGGTTATCTGTACCGACAAGACGGGTACTCTGACGCAAAACAAGATGCAGGTGCAGGAGTCTGCCGTCCTGAGTCAGGAAGACTTGCTGCCTGCTTCCATAGCCTTCAATACCACAGCCGAACTGGATGGCAACAAGGTAGTAGGCAACCCCACGGAGGGAGCCTTGCTGTTGTGGCTACAGTCGTCAGGCTGGGACTATCGCGAGGAGCGCCGCAAAGGGCAGACCGTTGCTCAGTTGCCTTTCTCGACAGAAAACAAGTATATGGCATCCTTGGTGAAGACAGCCAGAGGAACTTTTGTCTTCATCAAAGGAGCTCCGGAAATCATCCTGCAGATGTGTGACCATCCGGGTAACGATTCTGCGGAGGATGACGGACAGAGACAACGGATAGAGCAGGAGCTGCATCGTTATCAGAGCCGGGCCATGCGTACCATCGCCGTTGCCTGTAAACAGGTGGAGGATGATGCCGATGAGATAACGCTGACGCCTACGTTCCGCTTGCTGGCTCTCTTCGGTATCAGTGACCCCTTGCGCGAAGAAGTGCCTCTGGCTGTCCGCCAGTGTGCTCAGGCAGGCATACAGGTCAAGATAGTGACGGGCGACACGAGAACCACGGCATTAGAGATAGCCAGAAAGATAGGCATAGGCGTGGATGCTCATGACCATCCTTGCGACATCACCGGTCCTGAATTTGCGGCATTGTCGGATGCCGATGCCTCGCAATGGGCAGCCCGCCTGCGGGTGATGAGCCGCGCACGACCTGCTGACAAGCAGCGTTTGGTGAATCTCCTGCAACAGCAGGGTGAGGTGGTGGCTGTCACCGGCGACGGCACCAACGATGCTCCAGCCCTGAACCATGCCCACGTGGGATTGTCGCTCGGCTCGGGCACCAGTGTTGCCAAGAACGCCAGTGACATTACCCTTATCGACGACTCTTTTGCCAGCATCGTCAAGGCAGTGATGTGGGGCAGGTCGCTCTATAGAAATATCCAGCGTTTCATCTTCTTCCAACTCGTGGTGAATGTCACCGCATTGCTCTTGGTGCTCGGAGGTTCGCTCATAGGTACGGAATTGCCTCTTACCATTACGCAGATGTTATGGGTGAATCTGATTATGGACACCTTTGCCGCCATGGCCCTTGCCTCGCTGCCTCCCTCGCGCGAGGTGCTGGGCGAGAAACCCCGCAGCAGTGATGCCTTCATCATCTCCCGTCCTATGACATGGTCCATCCTGGGTACCGGCCTGTTCTTCTTTGCCGTACTCCTCACACTTTTGTATTATTTCGAGCGTGTGGCAGGCATCTCACTTCGCGAACTCACCATCTTCTTCACCGTCTTTGTGCTGATGCAGTGGTGGAACCTGTGGAATGCCAAGGCATGGGCATCCCGACATTCGGCCTTCCACCGGCTGTGGGCAGACGGTGGACTCCTTTTTGTACTGTTCCTGATACTGGCAGGGCAATGGCTCATCGTTACTTTCGGAGGAAGAATGTTCCGCACCGAAGCGCTCGACTTCATGACTTGGCTGAAGCTCTTGCTCCTCACATCGCCCGTGATGTGGGTGCCTGAAATATGCAGGATGATCAGACGGGTTTTGAATAGAAAGAAGTCAATATAACACAATGAAGATAACGATATATAACGAAACCTCCCGATTGGACACAGCCTCCATAGCCACCATCGGCTTCTTTGATGGTGTACATCGTGGTCATCGCTTCCTCTTGCGCCAGTTGTGTGATGAAGCCCGGCAGCGTCAGCTCTCATCCATGGTCGTCACCTTCGACCGCCATCCCCGTCAAGTATTGCGCTCCGACTTTCAGCCTCAGATGCTGGGGACACTGGAGGAAAAGCTGGCATTACTGGCTCAAACGGGCGTAGACCACTGTGTGGTGTTGCCCTTCAGAGAGCAGTTGGCTTCGCTTTCAGCCCAGGCTTTCATGCAGCGTGTGCTGAAGGAACAGTTAGGGGTGAAGGCTCTGATGATAGGATATGACAACCGCTTTGGGCATAAGCGTCAGGAAGGTTTTGACGACTACGTGCAGTTTGGCAAGGAGATGGGTATGGACGTACTGCCCAGCAAGCCCCTGTATGTAGGAGGCATCGGTGTCAGTTCGTCTGTGGTTCGTTCCTTCCTGCTGGAGGGCGAGGTGGGCATGGCAGCCCATTGTCTGGGTTATCCCTATACGCTGGCAGGCGAGGTGGTCAAAGGTTTTCATGTGGGCACAGGTATGGGATTCCCTACAGCCAACCTGCAGCCGAAGCCAGCCGACAAGGTGATTCCGGCTCCCGGTGTCTATGCCGTCATGGTGACGGCAGACGGCAGACAGTGGCAGGGCATGATGAACATCGGCAACCGTCCGACCTTCGAAGGTACAGCCCTTTCGCTCGAAACCCATATCTTCGACTTTGAGGGTAATCTGTATGGCGAGCAGCTTGCCGTGTCGTTCATCTCCCGTCTTCGTTCCGAACGCAAGTTCCGCAGTGCCTCCGAGCTGACCGCCCAACTCATGGAGGATGCCAGGGAGGCTAAAGAACAGATAGCCCGCTGGCAGGAGAGTGGCGATGCCATATTCGCCAAATAAAAGAACCCACTTTCATTCATAGCATATCGCATCAACCCAAGAACAGAACCCAAGAACAGAAACTCAAGATACAAATGAAAAAAACGTTGCTTTTCCTTTTCGCTTTCGTTGCCATACAGTTGGCAGCATCCTATGGCGTACAGGCGATATTCCGTCTGATAGGCGGCGACCCTCTCTCCGTCTCCTCGCTGATACTCAGCATGGCGGTCTTTTCCATCGTCACTATCGTGGTGTTCCTGTATGCCAAGTGGTGTGTCGTCTCACCCCATTATCTGCGCACCCGTCCTTGGGGAGTAATGTCCTGGTCGGTACTGGCAGCGATAGGTGCCATCTTGCCCTCGATGTGGATACAGGAGCAGATGCCTCCGCTGCCCAATGTGCTCGATGAATCCTTCAATATGATTTTAAAGGACCGCTGGGGATATGTGGTCGTTGGTCTGCTGGCACCCTTGGCCGAGGAGCTCGTGTTTCGCGGAGCCATTCTGCGTTCGTTACTTTCGTCGTTCCGCCTCCCTTGGGTAGCCATCTTCGTTTCTGCCCTGTTGTTCGCTTTGGTGCATGCCAATCCTGCACAGATGCCCCATGCGCTGCTGGTGGGCTTGCTGCTCGGATGGATGTACTGGCGCACGGGAAGCATCTTGCCCGGTGTGGCTTATCATTGGGTCAACAACTCCATCGCCTATATCCTGTTTAACCTGCTGCCCAATCCCGATGCTACCCTGCTGGAGCTGGCCCATGGCAATAAGACCATGATGGGCCTGTGGTTGCTCTGTTCGCTCTGTGTCCTGCTGCCTTCTCTTCTCCAGCTGAACTTGAGGATGCGGAGGGAGTAGCCGCCGCAAGGATTTCTTCGCAGCCGATACGATATTTTTTTGCATCAAGGAACTCCACTTTCCAAAAATATTCGTACCTTTGCAACTCAGATAACAATAAACAAAATTAACAACATATCATTACACATTATGGCAAAGAAAGCATTATTGATGATTCTCGATGGATGGGGAATCGGAAAGCATGGTCAGGGTGATGTTATCTATAATACCCCGACCCCGTATCTCGACCTTCTTACGGCTACCAGCGCTCATTCCGAACTGCAGGCTTCAGGCGAAGACGTAGGTCTGCCCGACGGACAGATGGGTAACTCTGAAGTCGGTCACCTGAATATCGGTGCCGGCCGTATCGTATATCAGGACTTGGTGAAAATCAACCGCGCTTGCAAGGATGGTTCTATCATGGAGAACCCTCAGGTAAAGGCAGCCTACACATACGCCAAGGAAAACGGAAAGAAACTTCACCTGATGGGTCTGACCTCTGACGGCGGTGTACACTCCTCTCTTGACCACCTCTTCAAGCTGATAGAGATAGGTAAGGCTTATGGACTTACCCAGACTTTCGTCCACTGTTTCATGGACGGTCGCGATACTGACCCCAAGAGCGGTGTCGGTTTCATTCAGCAGCTCAGTGAGGTATGCAAGCAGAACGATGCTCATATCGCCAGCATCGTAGGTCGTTTCTACGCCATGGACCGTGACAAGCGTTGGAACCGTGTGAAAGAGGCTTACGACCTGCTCGTCGAGGGTAAGGGAAAGAAAGCCGACTGCATGGTGAAGGCCATGGAGGAAAGCTATGCCGAGGGCGTTACCGACGAGTTCATCAAACCTATCAGCAATGCCAAGGTGGATGGAACTATCCAGGAGGGTGACGTGGTTATCTTCATCAACTTCCGTAACGACCGTGCCAAGGAATTAACACAGGTGCTCACCCAGCAGGACATGCCCGAAGAGGGAATGAAGACCATCCCCGGATTGCAGTATTATTGCATGACTCCTTACGATGCTTCCTTCCAGGGTGTGCATATCCTCTTCCCCAAAGAGAATGTTACCAACACCTTGGGCGAATACCTCAGCACCAAGGGCTTGAAGCAGCTCCATACTGCCGAGACAGAGAAGTATGCTCATGTCACCTTCTTCTTCAATGGCGGTCGCGAAGCTCCCTACGAGGGTGAAGACCGTATCCTGGTTCCATCGCCCAAAGTTGCTACCTACGACCTGAAGCCAGAGATGTCGGCTTACGAGGTGAAGGATAAGCTCGTTGGTGCCATCAACACCCAGGAGTATGACTTCATCGTCGTGAACTTTGCCAATGGTGACATGGTGGGTCATACCGGTGTATACAATGCCATTGCCAAGGCTGTCCATGCCGTTGACAACTGCGTGCGCGAGGTCATCGAGGCTGTGAAGGCAAACGGCTATGAGGCCATCATCATTGCCGACCACGGTAATGCTGACAATGCCATCAATGAGGACGGAACTCCCAACACTGCCCACTCGCTCAATCCCGTACCCTTCATCTATGTAACGGACAACAATTCAGCCACCGTTGCCAATGGTCGTCTGGCTGACGTGGCTCCTTCTATCCTGCACATTCTCGGATTGGAGCAGCCTGCCGACATGACCGGTGTCAACCTGATTACAGATTGATCATCCATGTGCAGGTACGGCCTTGTGCCGTCAGCCTGCTGCTGTTTTACCATAGCCCCGCCATCTCTCTTCTGAAAGCATTTGGCGGGGCTTTCTTTCATCATTTTCTCACCCATATCATGAACGTAGTGATTGAGCCTTCATGGCGACAGTATCTGGAGGCAGAATTTGACAAACCTTATTTCCTGCAGCTCACCGACTTCGTGCGTCAGGAGTATACCCAGGGACCTTGTTATCCGCCGGGAAAACTGATATTCAATGCTTTCAACCTCTGCCCTTTCCATGAGGTGAAGGTGGTTATTATCGGTCAGGACCCTTATCACGAACCGGGACAGGCTCATGGTCTTAGCTTCTCCGTCAACGATGGTGTCGCCTTTCCCCCTTCGCTGGTCAATATCTTCAAGGAGATAGAACTGGACTTGGGCAAGCCGATGCCCCTCTCCGGCAATCTTTCGCGATGGGCAGAGCAGGGTGTGCTCCTGCTCAATGCCACGCTGACCGTCAGAGCCCATCAGGCGGCAAGCCATCAGCGTAAGGGTTGGGAGCAGTTTACCGATGCAGCCATACAGGCGTTGAACCATCATCGTGACCATCTGGTCTTCATCCTCTGGGGTGGGTATGCCCGTTCCAAAGCCACGCTGATTGATGCTTCCCGCCATCTCATCCTCCAGTCTGTCCATCCTTCACCCCTCTCTGCCAACCGTGGCGGATGGTTCGGCAATCACCATTTCTCTCGTGCCAATGCCTATCTGCAGGAACATGGCATGACGGCCATCGACTGGTGAGAAACATTATTTATTGCAAACAATTTCAATCCATGTTACCGATATTACAAGTAGGCGACGTATTACTGTCGCCCGACATCATCACAGAACGCTTTTGCTGCGATCTGGATGCCTGCCATGGCATCTGCTGTGTCGAGGGCGATGCCGGAGCGCCCGTTACCCTCGACGAAATTGCAGCCATAGAGGAGGCGGTAGAAGAAGTATGGCCCCAGCTGTCGGCATCGGCCCAGGCAGTCATCGACCGTCAAGGCGTGGCTTATAACGACCCCGACGGCGACCTGGTGACCAGCATAGTGGGCGGCAAGGACTGTGTGTTTACCTGCCACGAGAAGGGTTGCTGCTGGTGTGTCTTGGAGAAGGCATATCGCGAAGGTCGTACCCGTTTCTGCAAGCCCGTCAGCTGTGCCCTCTATCCCATACGAGTCAAGCAGTTGGGCAATGGAACCGTAGCCCTGAACTACCATCGTTGGCAGGTCTGTCGCGATGCCGTTGAGAAAGGGCGTCAGCTCGACCTGCCCGTCTATCGTTTCCTGAAAGAACCGCTGATACGCCGCTTCGGAGCCGAATGGTATCAGGAACTGGAGCAGATGGTAGAGCAGTTGAAGGAACAGGGATATTTGAAGTAGCCATCGTTGTTCGTTTTTTTTCCTGAAATGCTTGGCACTTTCAAGAAAAAGTATTAACTTCGCAACCAGAAATACAAAGGTACATCTATTCATTCTTATTATCAACTATTCATATGAAACAGACAGAAAGAACGCTTGTATTGCTCAAGCCATGCACCGTGAAACGTAATCTGATAGGTGAGATTATCTCCATCTTTGAGAAGAAAGGTCTGCGTGTAGTAGGTCTCAAGATGATGCAGCTCACCGACGAGTTGCTGTCCGAGCATTACTCTCACCTTGCCGAAAAGCCCTTCTTCCAGCGCGTGAAGGATTCCATGATGGTTACTCCCGTTGTAGCCATCTGTCTGGAGGGTGTCAGTGCTGTCGAGGTTGTGCGTGTGATTACCGGTCCTACCAATGGCAGAACCAGTTGTGTTCCCGGTACCATCCGTGGCATGTATAGCATGAGCTATCAGGAGAATATCGTTCATGCCAGTGATTCTCCCGAGAATGCAGCCATCGAGCTGAAGCGTTTCTTTAAGGATGAGGAAATCTTCGACTTCCCTCGCGAACTCTTTGAGGTATTCTATGCTAACGATGAGTTTTAAGTGATTGTTTTATCATCACTCTGTGATTGTATCACCATCACTTAACAGCTTTCATCACCATCATCGCTATGCAAGTCGGATAGGAATACGCTTGTCAGTTCCGTTCTTGAAGAAAAAACCAACAACTAAGAGGCAGGAGTCAAAGCACTCC
>CAMAHD010000125.1 GCA_945834405.1 uncultured Prevotella sp.
TCGCGGCACACGCACCTGAAACGTGCGCGTCTACCAATTCCGCCACCTGGGCAAATAGCAAACGACCCTTTCGTTTACGCTCTTTTCTGTTCAATATGTGAGCGGAAAACGGGACTCGGACCCGCGACCCCAACCTTGGCAAGGTTGTGCTCTACCAACTGAGCTATTTCCGCAAAACCCTTACATCGTAAGGAGCATTTCTCTTAACGCGGTGCAAAGGTATGACTATTTTTTCAATCCTGCAAATTTTTCAGTGATTTTTTTAGAAAAAAGTGCTTAATCCATCCTATTTCTGTAATCTGAGTAGGTAAATGAGCGCAAAATCTCCATTTTTCCATCACTTTTCAGAATGCCAATGGAAGGATGATGAATGCCGTTGAACATGGTTGTTTTGACGGTTGTATAATGTATCATATCCTCAAAAACAATCTGGCGGCCCACTTCCAGCGGTTTCTCAAACCTCCAATACCCCATGAAGTCACCCGACAGACAACTGTTTCCTCCCAGTCGGTATACTGTTGGTTCTCTCACCTCATCAGCCTCGGCAGTCAAGTCTTCCAAACACTCCGCACCTCGCACTGCGGGATGATAGGGCATCTCCAGGCAATCTGGCATGTGGCAAGTAAAGCTGACGTCAAGTATGGCAGTCTTGATGCCTGCATCCTCTACCACATCTACCACACTTGCCACCAGCGGTCCCGTCTGCCAGGCAAATGCGCTTCCCGGTTCCAGAATGATTTTCAACCAGGGATATCGACGATGCAGCCCCTGAAGAAGCTCAACCAACAAATCAACATCGTAATCCTTGCGCGTCATCAGATGGCCCCCTCCGAGATTCAGCCATTTCAGCTGAGGGAACCAAGGTGAGAACTGCTGCTCGATATGCTTCAGTGTGCGCTGCAAGACATCCGCCCCACTCTCGCAGTGGCAATGGCAGTGAAATCCCTCAATACCTTCAGGCAATTCTGTCGGGAGTTTTTCGGCTCCCACTCCGAATCGTGTTCCCGGAGCACAGGGATTATACAACAAAGTACCCACCTCAGAGTAATGAGGATTGACACGCAAGCCTAAAGACAAGCGAGGATTCATCCTCAAGGCTCGTTCGGCATAGCGATGGAACTGGCTCATGGAATTGAAAGTAAGACAGGACGAACAACGGGCTATCTCGTCAATATCCCCATCCGTATAGGCAGGAGAATAGGTATGTGCAGGAGTGCCGAACTCCTCCGAAGCCAGACGTGCCTCATACAGGGAACTGGCGGTAGTGGCATGAATATACTCCCGGAAGATGGGAAAAGTCTTCCAAAGGGCAAATGCCTTGAAGGCAAGAATAATCTCCACATCAGCTCTCTTGGCAACATCGGCAATCAAGTTCAGATTGCGACGCAGTTTTTCCTCTTCTATAATATAAATAGGTGTGTGAATGCCCGGAAAAGGGCATGAATTTACGTTTATCATTGCTTTAATTTTATAATTTTCGGCAAAGATAGCTTTTTTATTGCGGTTAAATTGCATGATTGCTATAAATTTGCTACATTTGCAGTTGAAAAGCGAGAAATTTCGACATGAAACTCATCATTATGACCAAACCCACATTTTTTGTGGAGGAAGATAAAATCATCACGACGCTCTTTGAAGAGGGCTTGGAGTGCTTGCATCTGTACAAGCCCGACTCCGAACCCATCTATTCAGAGCGCCTGCTTACATTGTTATCTGACAACTATTATAATAAGGTGATAGTCCATGGACATTTTTACCTGAAGGAAGAATACCGCCTTCGGGGCATCCATTTAGACGACGAGCGGATGGCAGAGCCAGCTCACTACAAGGGTCACCTGAGCCGCACCTGCACCCGTCTGGAAAGTCTGAAAGAAGCTAAGAAGCAATCCGATTACGTTTTCTTACGTGATGTCTTCGACGGACTGAGCACTGACCATCGTGCAGCTTTTTCGATGGACGAACTGGAAACAGCCTCCCGTCAGGGACTGATAGACAAGCGGGTCTATGCACTGGGCGGTGTCAATATCGAGAACATCCGCAAATGCAAAAGCCTGGGATTTGGAGGCGTAGTGGTTTGTGGAGACCTATGGAATCATTTTGACATTCACCACGAACTGAATTACAAGGAATTAATCGCCCACTTCGAGCGTCTTTGCAAAGCAGTTTATTAAGCATTCAAGATTAAAACATATATACAATGAGCCAAGAAAACTCTTACATGGTATTCTCTGGAACCAACACGAGGTACCTGGCAGAAAAAATCTGCCAAAGTTTGAAATGTCCACTCGGACAACTGGTTATCACCAAGTTCTCAGATGGAGAGTTTGCCGTTTCGTATGAGGAATCCATTCGCGGACGCGACATCTTCCTTGTGCAGAGCACATTCCCCAATTCAGACAATCTGATGGAGTTGTTACTGATGATTGACGCAGCCAAACGAGCTTCTGCGCGCACCATTAATGCCGTCATTCCCTATTTCGGCTGGGCACGTCAGGACCGTAAAGACAAGCCCAGAGTCAGCATCGGAGCCAAGCTGGTAGCCGACTTGCTGAGTGTTGCCGGCATCGACCGTCTGATCACAATGGACCTTCATGCCGACCAGATTCAGGGATTCTTTGACGTTCCCGTTGACCATCTGTATGCTTCCGGTGTACTGCTCCCCTATCTGCAAGGTCTGAAGCTGAAGGATATGGTTATTGCCTCTCCCGACGTGGGCGGTTCCAAGCGTGCCAACACCTACGCCAAATACTTTGGCTGTCCTCTCGTGCTCTGCAACAAGACCCGTGCAAGAGCCAATGTCATTGAAAGCATGCAGATTATCGGTGATGTAAAAGACAAGAATGTCATCATCATCGACGATATGGTTGATACTGCGGGAACCATTACCAAGGCAGCCGACATCATGAAAGAGGCTGGTGCCAAGACGGTCAGAGCCTGCGCATCCCACTGCGTGATGAGTGGTCCTGCCAGCGAAAGAGTACAGAACTCTTCTCTGGAGGAGATAGTCTTCACCGACTCTATCCCCTACTCCAACCGCTGCGCCAAGGTAAAGCAGATATCCGTAGCCGAGATGTTTGCAGAAACCATCAAGCGTGTCATCAACAACGAGAGTATCAGCAGCCAATATCTGGTATAATCACAATCCACCGACATAATAAATCAATACGAGACACTATGCACAAGAATATATCATCTATTCTCCTGTCGGCTCTTTGCTGCTGCATCTTTGCTGCTGTCAGCTGTCAGGCCAACAACTACAAGATTGAAGGTAGCTGCGAGGGTATGCAGGATGGGGACACCCTGTTTCTGACCACCGACATTCGCAACCGGACTCCCTTTGATACGACCATCGTCAAGGAAGGCCGTTTTGAACTGTCCAACCAGACAGATACGACATGCATCGCCATCCTTTACAGCAAGAAAAACGAGAGGATAAACATTCCTCTGTTTCTTGAACCCGGCCGTATCAAGGTAAATATCGATGCGGCAGGCATGGGCAAGCTGGCTGGAACCCGTCTCAACGAGCGTTATCAGGAGATGAACGATTCGCTCTTTGCCATAGGCAAACGTATTGAAGCTCTTGGGAACGTTATTGAAAGCGGCAAGCTGCTCCCCTCAGAGATAGAGAAGAAAAAAGAGGAGTACATGCAACTGATGAAATACAGCAATCAAGTGCTGCTCACCTTTGCAGAGAAGAATGCCGACAATGAACTGGGTGTTGTCATCATGGTATTTTACAACGACTTCAGCATTGCCGAGCAGGAAAAGATTCTCTCGCTCATGCCTGAGTCTACACGCAAGCGTCCGGAGATGAAACGTTTACAGGCAACCATAGACAGTCAGAAGAAGACTGCCGAAGGCAGCATCATCCCCGACTTTGTCCAAGACGACATCAATGGTCAGCCCGTCAGTCTGCTGAGCGAAGTGAAGAAACACAAGATTACCATTGTGGATTTCTGGGCAAGCTGGTGCGGACCTTGCAGGGCAGAAATGCCTTCTCTGGTGCGTCTTTACAGCGAGACGAAGGACCAAGGTCTCGGTATCATCGGCATCTCTTTCGACAACAACAAAGAGGCATGGCAGGCTGCCATCAAGAATCTGGGTATCACCTGGACACAGCTGTCCGACCTGAAAGGCTGGGAGAATGCCATCGGCATGAGCTTTGCAGTGAGAAGCATCCCCTATACCCTTGTACTGGACCAGGAGGGAAAGATACTGAAAAAAGGCTTGCGCGGAGAAGAATTGGCAGATTTTGTCAAGAGCCACCTCCAATAACTGTTTTTTTTGCACTTTCACTTTTCCGTGTCTTGCCTCCTACGGCAAGACACGGAAAAGCCTAACTAAAAACTGCGACAAACAAGTAAATGTATAACAAATGGTATTACGAAGCACCATCACCGGAGCAGCAGAAAGCAGCGGTTGAACTGGGAGAGAAAATCGGCATGAGTCCCATCATAGCTGACTTGCTCATCCGACGCGGCATCAAGACTGAATCGGCAGCCAAACGCTTCTTCCGTCCCATGCTCAACGAACTCATCGACCCCTTCCTCATGAACGATATGGATGTGGCTGTCGACCGTCTGAATGATGCCATGGGGCGTAAGGAACGCATCCGCGTATACGGTGACTATGACGTAGATGGATGTACCGCAGTGGCATTGGTGTACAAGTTCCTGCTGCAGTTCTATTCCAACATCGACTATTATATTCCCGACCGTTACGAGGAGGGGTATGGCGTGAGCCGGAAAGCTATCGACCAGGCAAAGGAGGCAGGTGTCAACCTGATTATCGTCCTTGACTGCGGCATCAAAGCCATCGACGAGATTGCTTATGCTAAAAGCCTCGGCATAGACTTCATCATCTGTGACCATCATGTTCCCGACGAAACGATGCCGCTTGCCACAGCCATCCTCAATCCCAAACGTCCAGATACCACCTATCCCTTCCATGATTTGTCTGGCTGTGGTGTGGGGTTCAAGTTCATGCAGGCATTTGCCAAGAACAATGGCATTCCCTTCTCACGCCTGATACCGTTGCTTGACCTCTGTGCCGTGAGCATTGCTGCCGACATTGTTCCCGTCATCGGCGAAAACCGCATCCTTGCCTTCCACGGTCTGAAACAGCTGAATCAGAATCCTTCAGTGGGACTCAAAGCCATCATCGAGGTGTGCGGACTGACAGGCAGGGAGCTGACGATGGGTGACATCGTCTTCAAAATTGGTCCCCGCATCAATGCTTCGGGAAGAATGCAGAATGGAAAAGAGGCTGTAGACTTGCTGGTGGAACGCGATTTCGACAGAGCGAAAGCCGAAGCCGACATCATCAACGAACAGAATGAACGCCGTAAGGACATTGACAAACAGATGACCGAAGAGGCGAACCATATCGTGGAAAAGATTGAAGGAGAAAACCATCAGGCATCCATCGTCTTATATGACCACAACTGGAAAAAGGGAGTAATAGGCATCGTGGCATCCCGACTGACGGAGATCTATTTCCGCCCCACGGTCGTCCTGACCATCATCGACGGACTGGCAACAGGTTCTGCCCGCAGCGTCGCAGGATTTGACATCTATGATGCCATCAAGAGCTGCAGAGACCTGCTTGAGAACTTCGGCGGCCACACCTACGCTGCCGGTCTTTCCATGAAGGTGGAGAACATACCCCTCTTCCGTGAGCGATTCCAGAAATATGTAGAAGAGCATATCCTTCCCGAACAGCGCCAATCGATATTAGACATCGAAGAAGTGATTGACTTCAAGGATGTTACCAAACGTCTCCATTCAGACTTGAAACGTCTGGCACCCTATGGTCCTTCCAACCCCAAGCCCATGTTCTGCACCCGTAACGTGTACGACTATGGAACCAGCAAGGTTGTTGGCAGACAGCAAGAGCACATCAAGCTGGAGCTGGTAGACTCCAAGTCGAGCAATGTCATGAACGGAATTGCTTTCGGTCAAAGTGCCTCCGCACGCTACATCAAAAGCAAACGTTCTTTTGATATCGTCTACACCATCGAGGAGAACCTGTATAAACGGGGCGAAGTTCAGCTACAGATAGAAGATATCAAGCCATCCAAGAGCGAGGAATAGACAACATGCCTTTACAGGAGAGCAACACAAGAATCCAGACTGCCACCAGCAAGGTTCTCAGACAGTACTGGGGTTATGACCGATTCCGGGGAATCCAAGAGGATATCATCCTGAGTATTCTTTCCGGACATGACACCCTGGGACTGATGCCTACGGGCGGCGGTAAAAGTATCACCTTCCAGGTACCGGCACTGGTACTGGAAGGTGTTTGTATTGTTGTCACTCCGCTGATAGCACTCATGAAAGACCAAGTGCAGAACCTGCGGAAGCGGAGCATCAGCGCAGCTGCCATTTATTCGGGGATGAGTCACAGCGAGGTGTTGCGTATCTTGGAAAATGCCATCTTTGGAGCCGTCAAGATACTCTATGTCTCTCCCGAACGTCTGGAATCAGAATTTTTCCAGACCAAACTGAAACATATTCCTGTCAGTTTCATCACTGTAGACGAGGCTCACTGCATCAGTCAGTGGGGCTATGACTTCCGTCCTTCTTACCTGCGTATTGCGCGCATCCGCAACTTCTTTCCAGACAAACCCATTCTTGCGCTCACTGCCACAGCCACTGCGGAGGTAGTAGAGGATATCCAAGACCAGCTGCAGTTCCGAGACCGCTGCGTTTTCCGTATGAGCTTTGAGAGAAAAAACCTGACTTACGTGGTCAGGGAAACGGATGACAAGCAAGAAGAATTGCTGCATATCCTGACCCACGTTCAGGGTTCAGCCATTGTGTATGTACGCAACAGACAGAAAACGAAAGAGATTTCCGAACTGCTGATTCAGCATGACATCACGTCCACCTTCTATCATGCCGGACTGGACGATGCAGACAAAGACCGCCGACAGAAGGCATGGACAAGCGACAAAATCCGTGTCATCGTTGCTACCAATGCCTTTGGCATGGGTATAGACAAGCCAGACGTGCGACTGGTGGTCCATCTCGACTGCCCAGACAGCATCGAAGCCTATTTCCAGGAAGCAGGAAGAGCCGGACGCGACGGCAACAACTCGTTTGCTGTCTTGCTCTACAACCGTTCTGACCATCAGAAGCTGCTGAAACGCATACCCGACAACTATCCTGAAAAGGACTATATAAAAGAGGTGTACAACAAGCTCTGCTACTTCTACGAGATAGCTACGGGTTCTGGCTACAATGCCATGTTTGAGTTTGACATCAACCGTTTCTGTGCTGCCTACAAACTCTTTCCCATCCACGTGGAGTCTTCACTTCATTTGCTGACCCAATGCGGATATATCGACTACCAGGAAGATGCAGAGACATCCGACCGTCTTCATTTTCTGTTGCTCCGTCATCAACTGGACCAACTGGAAAACAATACGGCGAATGAGGACAAGGTCATCACTGCCATGTTACGCAGTTATGGCGGACTCTTTGCCGACTATCAGTTCATCTCTTTGGGAGACATTGCCATCCAGACCGGACTGGAGAAGGATCAAGTATACCACATCCTCCAAGGTCTTGACGCACGCCACATTCTTCACTTCATCCCCCAGAAGCGCATTCCTCATATCCGTTTTACCCAACGCAGAGAGGATGCTGACCATCTGTTATTTCCAAAAGAAGTGTACGAGGAGAGAAAGCTTCAGTTTGAAAAACGCATTCTTGCCCTTCTGTCCTATACGGAGAATAAAGACCGTTGCCGCAGCAGGATGCTTCTCGAATATTTCGGAGAGAAAGACAGTGAGCGCTGTGGAAAATGCGACTGCTGCAGAAAAATAAACAAAGAAACAGCGTCGGCAAGCAAAGAAATCATGGAAAAGCTGTCAGACGGCGAGAATCACTTCATCGAGGAAATCTCTGCTCTGCCCTACCCTTCTGAAATCATTGAGGCTTCCCTTCAGCAGCTGGAAGCAAGCGAACAGCTTTATCAGATGGATGGACAGTTGAGTATTCGTCGCCCCAAATGACCATGGTCAGGCTCTTTCTGTTTGCATAATTATGCAAACGAATCATCTTCGTTTATCCTTCATTTTCCTTCCTGAAGACAGACTCCGTTCTGTTGTCTGAAATCAGTCGGTTTATACGCAAA
>CAMAHD010000126.1 GCA_945834405.1 uncultured Prevotella sp.
GAGGAATCAAAAAAAGGAAGTGCCATGGGTATGACACTTCCTTTTATATATCACAGTAGTTGATTCGTTTACTATTACTACCCTCTGATTATTTTGCTTCTGCCTCAGCAGCAGGTTCTTCCTTGATGCGCATACCCATGGTAAGGTAAGCAATAGGAGCTGCCACGAAGATGGAAGACAGGGTACCAAAGATAACACCGAGAATCATCGCGAAGGAGAAGCTGCGGATGCTGTCGCCACCAAGGATAAAGATGCTCAAGAGCACGATCAATGTGGTTACAGAGGTGTTGATGGTACGGGCAAGGGTCTGGTTCAATGAGCCATTGAACAAGTCCTGACGGTCGCGCTTGCCGAAGAGCTGGAAGTTCTCACGTACACGGTCGAATACCACCACTTTATCGTTGATAGAGTAACCGATAACGGTAAGGATAGCACCGATGAACGTCTGGTCTATTTCGAGCGACATGGGTACGAGTCCCCACAAAGCGGAATAGAAGCCGATAACGATGAGGGTGTCGAGAGCCAGCGCAACGGTTGAACCTACGGAGTAAGCTACGTTGTGGAAACGGATCAGGATATAGAGGAAGATGGCTATCAGGGCGAAGATGACGCTGATGATAGCTCCGTATGTGATGTCCTTAGCCACAGAGGGGCCTACCTTGGTACTGCTGATGATAGAACCTCCCTGACGGATGTCGGGGTTCTTGAAGTCTTCTACGCTTGCCTGTGAAACGAGACCCGACTTCTTCAGCGTGTTGTAAAGGATGGTCTCTGCCTGGTCGTCAACGTCGGGATTGTTGGACTCGATGTCCCAGTTGGTAGAAACACGTACGGTCTTTCCGTCGGTGCCGAGGGCGATGACGCTGGTATTGGCTTCCTTGCCCTGGTTCTCACCCATGGTGTTGACGAAGGCTCCGCTCAACACGCCACGTACATCCTCTACGGGTACCGCCTTGTCGAGGGTAACAACATAGTTGCGACCTCCGGTGAAGTCGATGCTCTTGCTCAAGCCACGTACGGCGAGGCAGATGACAAAGAGTACCGCAGCTACGCCCCAGATGGTGAAGGTCTTGCGATACATGCCCATGAAGTTGAACTTGGAGTTCTGGAGCAGGTTGCGAGAGAAACCGGTAGAGAAGGAGAGGTTGAGCCACTTATCCTTGTTCATGCGGTTTTCATAAACGAGACGGGTCAGGTAAACAGCCGTGAAGAAAGAACAGCAGATACCGATGATAAGGGTGGTTGCGAAACCGCGGATAGGACCAGTACCGAAGACATAGAGGATGATACCTGTGATGATAGACGTCAGGTTGGAGTCGAAGATGGCGGAGAAGGCGTTGGCATAACCTTTCTTCAAAGCCTCTTTCGTATTGAGACCAGCACGCAGCTCTTCCTTGGTACGCTCGTAAATCAGCACGTTTGCGTCGACAGCCATACCGAGCGAGAGGACGATACCTGCAATACCTGGCATGGTCAGCGCAGCTTGGAACGAGGTGAGAATACCGAGTGTGAAGAAGAGGTTGACCAAGAGGGCAATGTTAGCCATCATGCCGGGGATGAAGCCGTAGAGGCAAAGCATGTATATCATCAGGAAGATGAAGGCAACGATGAAGCTGATGATACCCTGCTGGATAGACTGGGCACCGAGTGAAGGACCTACCACCTCTTCCTGTACGATACGTGTAGGAGCAGGCATCTTACCTGAGTTCAGCGTATTGGCAAGGTCTTTCGTATCTTCGATAGTGAAGTTACCGGTAATCTGTGAGTTGCCTCCGGCTATCTCACCGTTCACGCGAGGTGCGCTGTAAACCGTTCCGTCGAGTACGATAGCAACGGCACGTCCGATGTTCAGCTTGGTGAGCTGTGCCCAACGGCGAGCACCATCGGTATTCATCTGCATGGAAACGCAGGGGTGACCCATCTGGTCGAACTCGTCCTTGGCTGTAGTGATGACATCACCTTCCAGCGGAGCGCGTCCTGAAGGCTCGGTCACCTTGATGGCGTGAAGTTCGAACACATCTCCCTTGGTAGAGAAATCGGCAGCCTTGGCACTCCACAGGAGTTTGCAGTCTGAAGGAATAACCTGACGGGCAATGTCGGAATAAATAATCTTGTTGACCTCGGCAGTATCGCGAGCCATGGCATAACCTACAACGCTGAGCGACTGTCCCTGAGTGGGCTGGAATACGGAGAAGAGCGGATTCTGCTTCTTCAACAGCTCTGCATCCTTCTCACTCTTTTCGGCACCCTTCTTGGAACCGCTGAGAGCTGCGGCAATACCTTCCTTGGCAGTAGCAGCAGTATCAGCCTTGACACTGTCGGCAGCTACGGCAGCAGTATCGGCAACGGTCTCAGCAGCAGGACCCATATTGGCATACTTCTGGTTGAGCTGTGCCAAAGCGGGCACTATCTCCTGGCTGTTATAGGTCTCCCAGAACTCAAGGTTGGCACTTCCCTGAAGCAGCTTGCGCACACGCTCAGGCTCCTTGATACCGGGCATCTCGACCATGATGCGTCCGTCACGGCCTTCCAGCTTCTGGATGTTAGGCTGTACGACACCAAACTTGTCGATACGGTTGCGAACGACGTTGAACGAGTTGTCAACGGCTGACTGGACTTCGGCTCTCAAGGCACGCTCTACTTCGGCATCGGTGCTCTGTGTGCTCACCTTGCCCTTCATCTGCTGGGTGGCAAAGATTTCAGCCAGGCGATGACCGGGAGCGTTCTGCTTGTAGTACTTGATGAAGAGGGAGATGAAGTCAGACTGACTGGTCTCTTCCTCCTTCTTGGCTTCCTCCATCGACTTGACGAAGGCTGCGTCTTTTTTGTGGTCAGCCAGAACAGCCACTACATCCGGAACGGACACTTCGAGAATCACGTTCATACCACCCTTCAAGTCCAGACCGAGACCGATTTCCATCTCACGGCACTGTTTCAGGGAATAGATTCCAAGATAAACCTTCTCGTTCATGATGGAATCAAGATACTCCTGTCCGGCCTCCTCACCCATGGCAACCGCCTTGTTCTCATAGTGACGGGTGACAAACGAGAAGGACAGATAGAATACGCAGACAAGCACCAGTGCTACTGCGACAAACTTTACAATTCCTTTGTTTTGCATTTTGTTAATATTGTTGTTTTTTGATTATTATTTCCTTAATTGCCGTTTTTAGCTTGCAAATATAGCTATTTTTTTTGCATTATGAAAACTTTACAGCGGTTTTTCTCGCTTTTTTATAGGTTTCAGCGTTTTTTTAGCCAACAAATGATTGGATAATGGTCGGATGCATCTATTTTATTGTCTATCTTACAGTTATATGGCTCGAAATGTTCAGAGCATAGAATGTTGTCGATTCGGACCCAAAAACCCTGTTGTTTGAAGGACAGTCCGAAGCCTTTTCCCGTCGCTTCGAAGCAGTCGGTCAGTCCTTTCGCGATGGTTCGATGGGCATAGGATATGGGGCTGTCGTTGAAATCGCCGCAGACAATGATGGGGTATTTTCTGTGTTCTTCGATAAAGGCAGCAACAGCATCAGCCTGTGGAGCTCGTGTAGCCACCGCCTGACTGAGTTTGCTGATGAGCTGTCGCGACTGAAGGCGGGCAGAATCTTTTTCTACTCCACCCTTGAGCAGTTCACGGTAGTTCTCACGGTCGGTCAGCGTCAGGTGGTTGCTCTCAAGATGATTGTTCACGACGATGACCGTGTCTGCTCCTATCTTCAGGAAATAAGCCATCGAGCCGTTGGCGCGCGACTGATAATGAATGCGCTCTTTCTTCAAGATGGGATAACGGCTGTAGATGCCTATGGCATTGGACCTTCCGGGAGAGCCCATGCCAAGCGTGTCTCTGTAGGCATAGAGGCTGTCCAGTCTGCCGTGGTCGTGATGGCGCGCATCTTGGTCTTCCTGCAGGCACAGGATGTCGGCATCAGCCTCGCGTATATAGTCACAGATAGGTTCGAAGCCGTCGGAATACTTGGGATAGCCGCTGAATGACTGTACATTATACGACATCACCTTGATGCACCCTTCGGGCAATTCTCGCTCTGCATTCAAGGGCACATACAGATGGATGGATGGAAAAACCAACGCATAGCCCACCACGGGAATCACAAACATCCTGAACTGAAAGACCAGCCAGAACAACAGAAAGCCCAGATTGAGCAGCAGGAAGACGGGAAATGCCAGTCCTGCACATGCCAGCAAGGGATGGTCAACAGGGTTGATATGGTCGGCATAACCTACCATGAGCATGAGGAGAACCACCGTCATGTTGGCTCCGACCATCATCTTGATTGTAATGGTTTTCAGTGCGCTAATCATTACTGCTGTCAAAGAGTTTTGTCTTCTCTTCCTTGGTCAGACTGTCATAGCCCGAACGTCTTATCTTATCCAGAATCTTGTCTATCTCTTCCTGCTTTTCCTTCTTGCGGGCATTATATTCCCAGTCGGCTTCCTTGCCTCCCCGCTCAACCTTCATGTGACTGTTGGGTTGCTTCCTGCGCTGCTCGAAATGGCTCTTCAGATTGTCGAAAAATTGCCTTCCCGCACCGGAATTGCCCGAACCGTAAGGATGGCTGCGCCAGTAGCGTATCATCAGGAAACCAAAGAGCATACCGCCGAGATGGGCTACATGGGCGACACCGTCACCGGGAGAACCCACTGCCATGAGCAATTCGAGCACTACATAGAAGGTGATGAACCACTTGGCCTTGATGGGGATGGGAATGGGGAATATGAACATGCGCTCGTTGGGAAAGAGCATACCGAAAGCCAGGAGTACGCCATAGACGGCTCCGGAGGCTCCGATGGTGGTCCAGCGATTCAGGTCGGCTGCATGGACAGCGCCCAGCTGAATGGTATCCAAGAAACCGACAGAGGGGTCGATAGCGGACAGGGTCAGATAGAACGATATGAACTGGGCCAGCTCCTGAAGGATGCCAGCACCCATACCACACGAAAGATAATAAAAGAGAAACTTACGGGGACCCCACACGTTCTCTATCACACAACCGAACATCCACAGGGCAAACATGTTGAAGAACAGGTGCATGAAACCGGCATGGAGAAACAGGTAGGTGAAGAACTGGTAAATGGCAAAATCTTCTGCCAGAAAGAAATGCAGTCCGCCCCACGAATCAAGGTCAAAGCCTACGCCCTGCAACACCCAGGATGCTGCAAAGAACAAGACATTGAGGATAAGCAGGTTCTTAGTGACTACGGGAATGTTTCGCATACGTCTTTTTTCTTATATGATGACTTTTTCGGGCGCAAAATTACGAAAAATACCCGATAAATGATAGAAAATAAGGCGGATAGGCATTATTTTTCAAGAAAAATCGCACTTTTTTCTTTTTTTTGTTTGATTTCTTGAATGTTTACACTATATTTGCGAGTGTAAAAACAGAACAAACCACTTTTAATATCAAATTTTTAATACAAACAAGTATGAATAAGACAGAATTGATTGACAAGATTGCAGCTGGTTCAGGTCTAAGCAAGGCTGATTCCAAGAAAGCACTCGATGCTACAGTAGCAGCTCTTAAAGAGGCTCTTCTCGCTGGTGACAAAATCGCTCTTGTAGGCTTCGGAACATTCAGCGTAAGCGAGCGTCCAGCCCGTGAGGGTATCAACCCCGCAACAAAGGAGAAGATTCAGATTGCAGCCAAGAAGGTAGCCAAGTTCAAGGCTGGTGCTGAGTTGGCTGACGCCCTCAACTGATACGTGGCCTGACAGCTCGTACGGTTGGCTTGGTGATGATGAAAATATCACTGGCGCGCCTAATGTATCAATACAATCGGGACATCCCTAACCATGAGGGATGTCCCGATTTGTATGTAGGAGGATTGATTACTTCTTGCGACGTACAGCAGGCTTCTTTGCCTTGGGAGCCGACTTGAGGTCGGCTGCCTTCTTGCCTGTATCGTCCTTCTTCTCTGCCTCTGCCTGCTGAGGCTTGTCAATACCTACCAGCTCTACAGTAAAGATAAGGGCACTGAAGGGCTTGATGGTACCCATATTACGCTCGGCGTATGCCAGCTCGTAAGGAATGAAAAGCTGCCACTTGCTGCCTACGGGCATCATGGTGAGTGCCTCGGTCCAACCCTTGATTACTTGGTCGGCACGGAAAGAAGCGGGCTTGGAACCGTGCTTGGAAGAGCTGTCGAAGACGGTGCCGTCTACCAGTTTGCCCTCGTAGTTCACCAACACCTTGTCGGTGCGCTGGGGCACTTCGCCTTCACCCTTCACGAGCACCTTGTATTGCAGTCCGCTGGGCAGAACGACCACGCTGTCTTTCTTGGCGTTCTCTGCCAGGAACTGACGTCCGGCATCACGGTTAGGGCCATAGAGTTTTTCTTCCTTCGCCTTCTTGTTCCATTCGCTCTTGTTGCGGGCAATCGTCTCTGCCTCTGTCTGAGAGAAATGGGTCGTGTCGTTCTTCAAGGCATCTACGAAACCACGGTATACCAGCTGCTCTACAACAGAGTCGGGAGTATCGGTATACTGGGTTCTGATGTTGGGAAGCATACGACCGGACACCTGCTGTGCCACACTCAGACCTGCTGCATAGGCACGCAGACGGCTATCGTTGGTGCCATTCATCATCTCCTCAAAACCGCGGATGAAGTCGGCTATGTTGGCGGTATCTACATCGAACGACTGCTTCAGATAGGGCAGAAGTCCATTGGTAAGCGACTTGCCTGTAACATAGCTCAGGGTATCTGAGCTGCTTACCAATACGACGGGAGCCACCTGCTCTGTTTTGTCTGCCTGCTTCTTATCCTTCTTCTTGGCTGCTATAGTGCCAAAAGAAGCACTCGCCATGATGGCGAGTGCAACGAAAACGATTCTTTTCATACGCTTATTTGGCGTTAGCCTTAATCAACTCAAGTTTGAAAATCAGCACGGAGAAGGGTTTGATTTTGCCCTGCTCACGCTCGCCGTATGCCAACTCCTGAGGAATATAAATCTCCCAGACAGAACCTTCGGGCATGTTGGTGAGAGCATCGGTGAAGCCCTTGATAACCTGGTTGCAGCGCATGGTTACAGGCTCCTTGCGGTTGTAGGAGTTGTCAAACTCGCCGTCCTTCTCGAGCGTACGACCTACGTAGTGTACCTTTACAAGAGAGGTGTCAGTAGGAACAGGACCATTGCCCTCCTTGAGAACCTTGTACTGAACACCGCTGGGAAGGGTCTTCACATCGGGCTTCTTGGCATTCTCTGCCAAGAACTGCTCGCCCTTCTTGCGGTTCTCGCCATACTGCTTCTCCATAGTCTGAATCTTGATGGCTTTCATCTTCTCCTGAGCTACGTTGACAGCCTCATCGGGAGTCATCAAGCCCTTCTTGCCCGTTGTACCGGTGATGAAACCTGCCATGAAGTTCTTCAGAGAGATGGTCTTGGTAGAGTCATCGCCGAAAGCCTCGTAGTTGATTCCCTTGATCATCTGGTTGGAAATCTGCTGACCAATCTGAATACCTGCATAATAAGCAGCCTTCTTCTTGTCGTCGCCAGCATTGGCACCCTCATTCAAACCACGGATAAACTCGTTCATGTAAGTGGTGTCTACACCCATACGTCCTACGAGATACTCCTTCAGACCCTGAGTCTGAGCCATACCGATGGCATAACTCATGGAGTCTACGTCATTCTTCAAATCTGCCTTGGGAGCAGAGTTGCCGCATGATGACATTCCGGCAACTGCAATGGCCACAGCGGCCATAACTGAAAACTTTTTCATTGTATTGTTTGTTGAATTGTTGTTGTTTCCTTAGATAATTCAATTTCCGCAAGTACTCTACATGTTGGCAGTTAAGGAGTTATCGCTCCCTTTGGTCGCCGGGAGAAGTTCCCTTGAGCGTGGCGGAAAAAGCCATTAGTTTTGAGCATTGGATATAAGCGCAAAA
>CAMAHD010000127.1 GCA_945834405.1 uncultured Prevotella sp.
TTATCCTTACTTATCATCACTGAATCATTGGCTCAACATAGATATTGTTCGTTGTCTGTGAATCCCTGTTTATCCGTAGATGGTGGCGACAATCCTGCGCGCCCCGCCATAATCGCGGAACTCGCAGAGATAGATACCCTGCCAGGTGCCGAGATTCAGGCGTCCGTCGGTTATGGGTATGGTCAGGCTCACGCCGAACAGCGAACTCTTGGCGTGGGCAGGCATGTCGTCGGCCCCTTCGAGCACGTGGTCATAATAAGGCTCATTCTCCCGTACGATATGGTTCATGATCTTCTCCATGTCGGAACGCACGTCGGGGTCGGCATTCTCGTTGATGCTGAGGGCGCAGGACGTGTGTTTGACGAAGAGATGAAGCAGTCCCGTCTGAGGCAGCGGACGTGGAAGGTTCGCCAATATCTCCTGGGTGATGAGGTGGCATCCCCTGCGTTTGGCGGTGAGTGGAAATTCTTTTTGAGAAATCATAACTTCATTAATTCTTCAGGTCGTTAAACTTGGATGCAAAGATAGTGCAAATCGAGAGCAGAATCACCAAGCTTGCTTGAGTGTTATGCCGAGATGCCGCCTATCTTATGCAAAGATAGGAATAATTTGGTAAACCGTCAATATTTTCGGCAAAATATGGTCATTCTTGTTGAAGTTTTTATAACTTTGCAGAAGCATTGCCCCATTATAAATTATAAATTGTAAATTATAAATCAAAAAGACCGTGGAATATGTAAGCCAAGAAGGTTACGACAAGATCGTGGCCGAACTGAACGAGATGATCAATGTGCAGCTGCCGCGCGTGAAGGAGGCGATAGCCGAAGCGCGTGCCCAGGGAGACCTGAGCGAGAACTTCGAGTATCATGCCGCCAAGCGCGAGCAGGGCAAACTCCTGGGCAGGATAAGATTCAAGCAGAGAGTACTGGAAAACATGAGGGTGCTGGACGCTTCAGCACTCAACAACGATACGGTGGGACTGCTCCGCAAGGTGGAGATGACCAATTTGGGCAATCAGATGAAGATGGCCTACACCATCGTGAATCCTCACGAGGCCAATCTGGCGGAACACAAGATTTCCATCAAGTCGCCCATAGCGGAGGCTCTGTTGGGCAAGAAGGTGGGCGATGTGGCAGAGGCGCGCGTCCCTTCCGGCATCATCAGGCTGCGGATTGACAGCATCACGCTGGGGTGAGCATGGCTATGCCTGGATGAGGGGCACGCTGAAGTTGCCCGAACAGTAGTCTTCAGGCGGGACGGAGAAGTAGCATCCTTTGCTGCGCGCAAAGTCAAGCAGCCGGCTGAAGGTGTAGTTCTCGCGGAGCAGGGCAGGGTTGCCTATCATCACTAAGTTCAGACGGGCACGGGTCATGGCTACGTTCAGCTTGCGGTCGATGACCATCCCGTCCTCCTCGAATACATTGTTTGTCAGGAAGTTCAGCTGGAAGCGCTGCCGGATGGTGAATCCATAGACGATATAATCGCGCTGGCTGCCTTGATACCGCTCCACCGTATCGATGGTGATAGGGTGGAGGTCGGCTATGCCATAGCGGTCTATGGAATTCCTCACGGTTGAAATCTGGTTTCTGTAGGGGACGATGACCCCTACGGTCTTTTCCCTGTCAAAATGGTTCTTGGTCAGTCCGTAAATCTGGAAAACCGTGGCGGCTATCATCTCGGCTTCGATGCTGTTTGTCTTGACGGAGGGTGACTGCTGCGAGTCAGGGAATGGCGAGGCGACGAAGGCCATGCGGCGTGATGTGAGCATCCGGACGATGCCGTTGCCGGAAGCAGCCATGTCGTTGGGCTGCAGCTGGTGGCTGAGGGGCACGATGTCGAGACGGTTGTCATAGAAGGCGATGTTGGGAAACTCCGCAATGTCCCTGTGCATCCGTCCCTGTCGGGTAAGCATATATACAAAACGTTTGTCGTAGCCATCCGCGGTCTTGAACTGCATGAGCAGACGTTCGAACAGCGAATGGCGGCAGTCCGTCAGATGGATGGCGTTCAGTTCCGGCTCCGTGACGATGGATTCTTCAGGAGTCTGCTGCACCACGGCAGGCAGCTGCTTGTGGTCGCCGATGAGAACGAATCTGTCTATCGCCTCTTGGCCGTTGTGGGTCGCCGAGAGCAGTCCTATCAGATGCGGTTCCAGAATCTGGGAGGCTTCATCCACGATGGCCAGGCTGAAATGCTTGAGCTGGAAGAGCGACATGTTGGCGTTGACGGCAGCCGTGGTACCGCAGAACACACGGCATCCGCGTACCATCCTGTTCACCTCATTGCCCGAACGGGTGGCGGAACACCGCCTGCTCAGCAGATAGTCGCGATAGTCAGGCGAACAGGTCAGGTCGGACCCGATGCGGATGAAATCAAACGAAGGATTGTCCTTCTTGATTTCCACCAGTTTGCTGCATATTTCATCCACGGCACGGTTGGTGTAGGAGAGCAGCAGGATGTTGGTGCCTTCTGCGAGCAGTTCTTCCCGGAGCAGGTTGACCAGACCGAACGAGGTCTTGCCTGTGCCCGGGGGGCCTATAATCAGAAAAAGGTCCTTGGCCTGTCTGGCTCTTGTCGCCAGTTCGTTGAAGCAGCCGTAGTCTCCCCGTATCTTTCTGTTGCCGTCTGTTTCAGGCATCCGTTGCGCCAGTAACAGGTCTCGTCTGCGCTGAGGTGCGGAGAGAAACGAATGCATGGCGCTGTAGAGCGACCCCGTCATCGATTCGAACATGTCATGTTCTATCGCCCACCATGTATCCTTCGGCTTGTCCTCGAAAATCTTCCTGTCGGTCTGCGGATTCCGCAGGCGCAGTTCCACCGTATCTTCCTGGATATCCACGATGCTGGCACGGCTTACCATCTGTAGGCAGGCATCGGGTATATCACCTTGACGGTAGGGATAGAGGATGACGATATCGCCGATACGGAAGTTGGAACTGTCGGCAGATTGCGGTTCGGAGAAGCGGAGTTTCAGTGAAGTGACCGTCTCGTTGTCAAAACCATAGTCAGCGATGACCATCCCGTCGTAGATGTTGCCAGCCGTCTTTTTGTCTTCTATGCTGTCGTTCCAGATGGCGGCAAAGCCGGAGTTCTCCTTCATCTTGTTGCCCACTTTGGACAGCAGCAGCTCATTGGCGATGAATCGGAGGAAGCGCAGATAATAGGCCCGTTCCAAAGGCGAAGCCCGGTGGATGGGTGTGAGCAGCTGTTGCAGCTGTGGCTTGACGTAGCTGTCCCACAGCTTGCCCTTGCAGCCCTTCATGTTCAGCTTGTCGGGGGTGAGGGTGGCCAGGATGTCCATGCCCTCCTTGGCATACAGGTATTCGCTCCATGCCAGGAGGTTGCGGATTTTGATGGCACGGAGAAGCAGGGAGGGCATGGGAGGAAGCCGTAGAAGACCGTTGGAATATCTGGAGTAAAGGAGCATGGGCGTGATGTTCAATGCCCCTATGGAATTCATTTCGTACTGGTAGATGGCTCGGTAGAGCAGAGCCTGCACCGTATGCTGTTCTTTGGGTTCGGGTGTGGCAGGGTTGTAGTGCGGTGAGGTAAAGGGCACAAACTCCCCCTTGCCCGACTTCTGTTCGATGATGATGACCCTGTCTTTCTCTTCTTCCAGAAAGTCGAAACGCCCCTGCAACCCCAGTGTAGAGCTGAAGAACGAAGGTTCCAGCACCACCGATTTTCTGTCATAGTCGCCGATGGAGGCGGGCAGGTCGTGGTTGATGAGCTTCTCGATGTTCATCTTTTGCGTTCTGCCTTCTTTCTTGAATGAAGCCACGTCGGCGATGAATTCCGGACAGGTGATGAGGTTGAGGGAGTTCTTGTTGACAAAATCCTTGAAGCAGTCCTCGAAGGAGACATCTCTCTGGTGTACGGTATTGTCGAGCAGTTGGCCCGACAGATTACCGAGATGGATCTGTATCGTATTGGGCGAAGGCTTGATTTTGTTGATGAGGTTGACGAAGGGCGATTCGGCGTAGGTTTCGAAACATCCCGCGATGGTTGTGATGTTGATCAGATAGTCGGGCTCCAGGATAATCAGCTCCGGCAGGCACACCAGTCCTCTTTCGTCCATACGGATGCGCACGAGGTGAAGTATGGCGCCGCTCCAGAGAATGTCCTTCAGATAGGCCCAGTTCTGTTTGTCGTCGCGGTTGAGGTATTTGTTTCCCTTGCCGTAGCAGATCTGCAGCGTTGTCCCGTATTTCTCCTCCGTAGCCCAGATATGGTCCTCGTCCCAGCGTTCAGCGACCACACGCAGCACCTTCTCGTCAAACTTTCCCCAGGCCTTCTCTCTGTCAGCTATGGGGAAATGTCTTGTCAGGCTCTGGGGGATGTCCGTCTTTCCGCAGAGATGACAGACCAGCAGGGCAGTGGCTTTGAGGTTATGGGCGAATCCTCTGGTCAGCGTTTCTTCAGTCTGTTCTTCCCTCTGTCTGGCTTCGGGGTACATCTCTTTTCGGGCGAGGTGAATCAGGCTGGCTATGGAGTCGGGCACATGGTATTCCTTGATGCAATAATCCACTTTCGAGAACAGTCCCACCAGTGCGATTTTGCAGTCGATGATGCTCTGTTCCACCGCCCGTGAGAAGACATGTCTCAGTATGTCGTACTTCATATTCAGAGCTGTATCCTCCTTGCAGGCCTCTTCCAGTTGACGGTAGAAGTCGGCGGCAGAGTCCATGAATATCGATTTCCCGATACTTGCTTTGATGTGGTCTCTATTGTCGAATTTTCTTTTTGTATAGACTTTCAGTTCCATGAGATGATTCGGTTTTGCCTTGCCGCTTGGCTGATATTCAACGCAGTTAGTGCAGCTAAAGTTTATGCAAAGTTAACATTATTTTTTGGAAAAGTCACTGTTCGGAGAATTGTTTTTAACGACAACAGGGACAACAAGGGACAACACGTGATTACAGTGCGTATCTTCCTCGGGTGTTGTTCTACGTTGTCCCTGTTGTCGTTAAATAAATCGATTCGAGAACAGTTGTTAGTAAAAATAATATGTACATTAGCTTTATCTTTTATTCAGGGCGTGCTCAAAAGCTCCATTCACAATCTATTTGAACTTGAGAAAGATGAATTTTGGGAAAATACGATAGGTTATTGGGATATTTGCACTATCTTTGCACTATCTTTGCAGTGAAGATAAACAACAGAGAACGTATTATGTATTCGCTCGTCGATTGCAACTCTTTCTTCTGCTCGGTAGAAAAGGTGTTCCATCCGGGACTGGAAGGCAAACCCGTCTGTGTGCTCTCTAACAACGACGGCTGTATCGTTGCGCTCACTCCCGAAGCCAAAGCCTGCGGACTGCATCGAGGTGACCCCATCTTCAAGATGCAAGACATCGTCAGGCATTATGGGGTACAGGTGTTCTCTACCAATATGCAGCTGTATGCAGCCATGAGCCAAAGGGTCATCAATATCCTGCGCAAACGCATACAGCATGTGGAGAACTACAGTATAGACGAGTCTTTTCTCGACCTGAACGGATATGAGCGCCAGTATGATCTGGTAGAGCTGATGCAAGAGCTGAAGAACCGCATCCTGCTCTGTACCGATATACCCGTGAGCATCGGCATAGCCCCCTCCAAGACCCTCGCCAAGATGGGCAGCAAGTTTGCCAAACAATATCCTGGCTATCATGGGGTTTGCATGATAGATACGGAGACGAAACGACGCAAGGCGCTCGCTCTCTTCGAGCTCGCTGACGTTTGGGGCATCGGCAGGAGAACGCTGGAGAAGCTGAACTACTATGGCGTGCAGACCCCCTTGGATTTTGCTGATAAAAATGAGACGTGGGTGAAAAGCCATTTCCATAAGCCTGGCTATCAGACATGGCTCGAACTGAATGGCATCCCCTGCATCGACACACATGAGGTGCAGCGCAACCAGACCATCTGTACCAGCCGCAGCTTTGGCGAGATGGTCAGCGACCTTGCTTCCCTGAAATCCTCCGTCGCCTCGTTTGCCAGTGCCAGTGCCAACAAACTGCGCGGACAGGAGAGTGTATGCAAGACGGTGACGGTCTTCATCAGCAGCAATCGTTTTCGTGAAGACCTGCAGCAATATGGTCAGGCGGCTACCTGCACCCTGTCCGTTGCCACTGCCGATACCATCGAGATAACACAGGCAGCCCTCAGGTGTCTGGAGTCGATATATGTGCCTGGTATCATGTACAAGAAATCGGGCGTGATACTGGGAGAAATATCCTCGTCAAGCCCCCTTCAGCTGGATTTGTTCGACACCAACAAGAAACGCAAGGAGCGGCGCGAACTGATGAAGGCTTTAGACAACATCAATCATCGCTATGGGGTGAAGACGCTGCGTTTAGCTGTTGAAGGAACGGAGCGCCAGCCGTGGCACATCAAGTGTGAACATCGCAGTCCCAACTATCTCACCGATATTCATGAGATACTGACTGTCAGAATATAAAATAAGGACAAAGCAGAGTGAAGAGGAGGAAGAACATTTATGACAGATAAAACAACCAACAGCACGAACAACAGTGTGGCTGAACCAGACTTCTCGCGTCTGGGTACAGCCTATCCCGCCACGAGGGTCAGGGAGCTGAACATACCCTATTTCGACATCGGCATTGTGGCTGGTTTTCCTCTGCCTCTTGACAATGACGAGAGGGCACAGACCATAGACCTGCTGCAGATGCTCTGTCCCTGTCCGGAGGCATCTTATCTGATACGTGTGGAAGGCAATTCGATGATAGATGCCGACATCCATTCCGGAGACATTGTCATTGTCGACAAGAGCAACCGCAACCCGATGCCCAGCGAGGTGGCGGTATGCGAACTGAATGGCGAATATACCCTGAAACATTTTGAGATACGAGACGGGGAGGGGTGGCTGATACCTGCCAATCCTGATTATCCGCGCATCAGAATCGCAGAGAACGATTCCTTCAGGATTTGGGGAACTGTGACCTACGTCATTCATAAACCTCATACCGACTGACCACAGCCCCCATAGCTTTTTCCGAAGCTCCTTCTATTTCAGAACGGCCTTCACCGCAGTCACCATGTTGCTGTGCTTCTCGTCTGCTTCGGTCAGTTTTGATTGAAGCGCGATGTTGCCTGCCTTGTCATCGGTAGAGAAGGTGCCGCTGTAGGTGATGATGCTGGCGTTGAACAAGGTGGCTTCCACCCACACCTTATATGAACCTTTAGCTACCGCCTTGCCCTTCTGGTCTGTAAAGTCCCAGGTGAAAGTCTGCACGCCTCCTGTTTGAGGAGTAGCTCCCGTAAAGGCATCTAACTGCTGGTCGGAGAGAGAGTTTGCCTGAACCTTCTTCACCCATGTCGGCACGCACAAAGGTCTCTTCACATATCCCCTCATCGGCTGTTCGTTGCCTCGGGTTCTGCCCTTGGTGGTAAAGGATGTGACAAACAGCGTCTTCACCACCTCGCCCTTGTCGTTCTCAATCCATACGGCATACTGGTTAGAGCCAGGGCCGTTCTGCTTTTCGTAGTTGAACGACACTTCGAGGGTTTTGGCAGTGTTTTTTTTCTCCTTCTTGCTCCATGCCACTGCCGACGTGGCCAACAGCATGATAGCTGTCACAGCCATAATCATTTTTTTCATTTCGCTTTTGTTTTGGTTAATACCCTACAAAAATACGAATTATTTGCCAAACACCCTCATTCCTTTCCTCCTTTTTTCGTTGCCCCCTTCATTTATCTTCATTTATCTACCTTGTACTACTTACGAACTAACGGTCACTGGCCGAAGGGAAAAGAAGTGTCTTGAGCTTTGCGAAAAAGTTGAATAATTAAAAATATATAGATACCACCAATGAGGTTTTTTCCCTGTTGTCGTCAATAAATTAAACGACAACTCAGACAACGAAGACAACATAGA